>NZ_JBMWAM010000016.1:0-95380 GCF_049725345.1 Paenibacillus praedii
TGCCCCGGCTACTGACAAATACACCACCAAAATATAAAGTGGTCAACCAGTAATAACTGGCTGACCTCATAATACGATGGGTAACGATAGTTGAACAAACAAGGAATAGTTTGCTACGGCAGCTGCTCCTTTCTTCGGTTAACGAATAAGTATGAACGTTTCAAATAAATAGTAATTGGAAAATAACTGCTTTAACATATGATCCCGAGAGTATTTAAAGTAATGATTTTGAAAGGTAGGGTAATGACATTGAACGTATTTAAGAAGGCCGCTGCATGCATCCTATTACTCATCTCATTAACAGCATGTAATGACGGTTACTATGAGAACTTGAATGAGGAGAGCCTAATTATGACTGATAAGACGTTAGAGCCTTCT
Organism: Paenibacillus praedii; assembly: GCF_049725345.1. NCBI lineage: Bacteria > Bacillati > Bacillota > Bacilli > Caryophanales > Paenibacillaceae > Paenibacillus > Paenibacillus praedii. The sequence continues at coordinate 379 of NZ_JBMWAM010000016.1, forward strand.
ATGGAAGAAATACGATTGATGTTAGAAAATGCAGGACTCGGTGGATATTGGGAGAAATTAAAACAGCATATTAGACCAGGATTCTATATGGTTCCAACGATAATTGACGAGGAGAAAATTGAGGTTGGAACTAGCAAAATAGGTGGACATCCTGATGTACCTTCTACATTTAATTGGCCTTCTTGGAAAGACCATCATATGTCGTTTCTCGCTCAAATTAATCTAGAAGAGTTCCCAATGAACTCCGTTGATTTGGAATATCCAACAAGCGGGATCCTATATTTCTTTTATGTGTACGATTCAGATCTCTATTATGACGATGATGCCTACGATTCCGATTCCAGGAATAACAATGTTGTCTATTTTGCAGCTGAAACTTCAGATTTAATAAGAATGGAACCGCCCAAAGATTTAATGGAATCCCAAATTTTCAAATCAGCCCTTATCGAGAAAAAGATTGAATTGACGATTCCCGACGGTGATTATTTGGACGCGAATAAACTTATAAAAGACAAAGGTGATTTGGAGAAATACTCTCTTGAATTTAGATCTAATTTCTTCGAAACCTATGATCAAGGGATCGGTTATCGTTTTTTAGGTCACATGACACCACTTCAATTCGGAGGCCATCCGAGCGACGAAATTCTATTATTTCAAGCTGATTCAGACGATGAGATTGGGATGGAATGGGACTTGTCTGGGTTATTATATTTCTTTATGGAGAAAGATGACTTCAAAAAAAGCTTTTTCGAGAATGTCTATACAAGCCGTGTAGGTACATAAGAAGTATTCATTGCCTCATTAAGCAAAAGTGTTAACGATAGTTAAATAACACACAAGGATGAGCAGACACTGCGGTGAGCTGCTCATTTAATTAAGCTAACGGGCAGTTTAGCGCAATGGTATATTAAAGCTTTGGACTTAATCGTTGGATTTCTTAGGGGGCAAATTAATGGACTATCTAAACACAAAACGATTGTTAATCTGGAGAGGACTTCAAGAAGGTGTAAGTAGGTAATGAAGGACATCATAAAGTTCTTGGTTGCAATTTTACCCTCTATTCTAATAGTTTGGTTGCTACTTGAGCTATATCCATATACAGGATTAGGGAGAATAATCGCTTTACCAATGATTTTCATAATAAATACTGCCATTATTTTAATTGCAATGGTAAGTATGAAAAGTATAAGAAAAAATCGGCACCCCGTTATTTGGATTTTAATCGTCCTTTTAACAATAATTATTTCAGTCGGTTTTTACCCTCAAGATGGTGGACCACATGTTATCAAACTAATTTGGGATAGCGTCATCGGATATTAAGCTAACGGGACACGATAGCACAGCGGTGGAACCGATCCATCGCTTATTTTGTATTGCTGGAAATCCGCTCAGCTAACGGGCAGTTTAGTTCCAATATGTGTTTATATTTTCGGCTGTTTTTTTATCTAAAAATAAAGGGTAAATAAGAGAAGTATGAAATGGGGTATTTGAATTGATTAAATTGATTAAAAAAGAGACCCAAATGCAATATTGGGAAGTTTGGGAAGATGGAAAAACTTTAATCGTACATTTTGGAGCCGTTGGAAATACAGGAGAAACAGAAGAAATAAAGTTGTCTTTGACTCAAAGGGCAAAAAAAGTGATGGAGAAATTAGCAGAAGAGAAAATAAAAAATGGATTCGAAGTTCTGGATGAAGATAGGCTGATTCAACTTGTTGTTCAGTACAGTTATGAAGAAGGAGAAATGGAAGCAACATTAACTAAAAGACATTCTGTTGAAGATTTAATGAATGAATGTTTAGGCTGGACTGGAAATGGTGCTTGTGATGGTGGGGATATTGGCGGTGGAACGGCTAATGTTTTTAACTATGTTTTGGATGTGGAAGAGGCATTAAAAGCAATACTTGAGGTACTAACACAGAATAATCTGCTTGAAAATGTAAGAATAGCCTACCTAAATGAAAACGAAGAATACATTTCGCTATATCCAGTTGATGCTTCTTTTGACATTATGTAATTGAGCTAAAGGGAGACGATAGTTAAATAAAGGAAATTAACGAGGCTGCCGCGAATATGTACGGAAGCCTCGTTAAGCTAAAGGGCAGCATTCCTATTATGGAGAAATACGAGATTTGAGAAACAAAAAGACTCCTTGGTATGATGTTGATGGGTCCACGATGCTGGCCAGCGACCGGACCCAAAAACAAGCCAAGGAGACTAGAAGATGAATTCTACTCAAAATGAACGTATTAATCAAATTACTTCTTCTACCTTAATTATCGGTATCGACATTGCAAAATTCAAACATGTGGCTCGAGCACAAGACTACCGCGGAGTCGAGTTTGGGAGACCCATTACTGTTGAGAACAATCGTGAAGGCTTTGAAATGTTCGTTAGCTGGTTCAGAAAGATTGCGACGGAGCAAGGGTTCCAGGACACCATCGTTGGTATGGAACCGACCGGTCACTACTGGCTGAACCAGGCCTATTTTCTAAGAGAACATCACATTACGTGCGCTGTGGTTAATCCGCTCCACGTGAAGAAAAGTAAAGAGTTAGATGACAATTCGCCAACCAAGAACGACATCAAAGATGCTAGAGTCATCGCACAGCTCGTCAAAGACGGAAGATACGCCGTACCTCATCTTCCCCAGGGCATCTATGCCGAACTAAGGGAAGCGATGAAAATTCGCGACCATCTGTCGACTGATCTGCGCATGGTGCAAGGCCGTAGACCTGGGCATTTTCTTAATAACGAGAAAAATGGAGAGGCTCAACCATACATGGTTAGCTTCTTTTCTCATTTTATGTGATTTTGAATCTAACTACTTACATTATCTGGGTAAATCTTATCTTTAAATCATGTTATTCAGTACGCTACTGAGAATAGTAGTGGAATTAATCTACCAAGGGTATCGCCAAAGGCTATGAACCGACTTCCTTTTCCACTCCCGCCGCTTAATGAACAAAAAAGGATTGTTGATAAAGTTGAAAGATTTTTGGATAGAATTAATCAAGCCAAGCAATTAATTGAAGAAGCTAAAGAAACATTTGATCTTCGTCGAGCAGCAATTTTCGATCAGGCTTTTCGTGGTGAGTTAACGACGAAGTGGCGGGAAAAAGTTCAATGTGAGGGTTCTGCAAAATCATTCTTAGATAAAATTCATTTGAAGAAACAAAATAATCAAATGAAAAAAGCAGTCAGTAAAACCAATTAAAATATCTGAACCCTACATGTTACCTGATGGATGGAAATGGGTCTTACTCTAAGAATTGATAGAGAAATCGACTTACGGGACATCAACAAAAACAAGTGACGATTTCGGAATCTTACGGACACAGAGACCCTTATTTCACAATATTTCATGCTTTTGGGCTTCATTACGAGGAAATAGTCCGATAGTATTTGAGCCTAAATTTCACAAATAACGGCTTCTGTATCCATTCGAGTGAAGCCTTAATAAGTCCAGCACTGATTATTGAGTTAAACCATATTAATAAGAAGAAATAAATTTTTCAAAAATGAAAAAAATGTAACTAAGAGCAGACCACAACTGTTTGTTCATTTTAATAAGGTTAACAATCTAAAAAAGACAACTCGATAATGTATTATTGGGAAAAAATCACTTTAAAACTCACTAATTATGGTAATAATGAGCAAGCTACATTAAGTGTGTAGAAGTGACATGAAAGCAGATTTAAACCTACATAAACTGGCTGGACTCTTTTAAAAGAGATTAAGGTTTATTGTTCTTTATAACGAATGGTGTTATACTTATCCTAAAATTGTAGGAGGGCGATTAAAAATAGTTATTGGTTTAATGGGTATAGTATTAGCAGCAATCTTTTTCTCTTATTTATTTATCTATACTCCAAAACCAAGTGACAATTATCCTTCTGATATTGGAATTAAACAAAATTTACTGACTGGTAAATTATATATTTATGATCGTGAGAAACATGATTGGGCAGAATACGTGCGATTAAATTAATAGGAGATTGGGTGAATTAATGACAAGTCGTTATGAAGAATTGGATTCACTAAGGGGTTTAGCAGCGTTATCTGTGTTTTTCTCACATATGCTTCTTATATTTAAAGGGAGTTTATTTTCTACTTTACTTTTTGAATACGGTCCATTACGATTCATGGTTGCTGGAAGTGAAGCAGTGACACTTTTTTTTGTCTTGAGTGGATTTGTCCTATCTTTACCTTTTTATTCAAACAAGAAATCTAACTACATTACATATGCGATTAAGCGTTTTTGTAGGATATATGTACCGTACATTGCAGCAATCATGATTTCACTGTTATTTTGGAATATGTTTTATTCGGGAAAGATATCAAGTTTTAGTGATTGGTTTAATGTAAATTGGTCATACCCTTTAAATATTAGTTCATTAATAAATCATTTATTGCTCATAAAAACTTTTACAAGTAATCTTAATAATGTGGTATGGTCATTGGTACATGAAATGCGAATATCGCTTATATTTCCATTCATCATGTTTTTATTGGTAAGAATGAATCTTAAACAAACTATTGGTATGGGAGTATTACTTTCTGTTTTAAGCTTAATTTATGCCACTGTAACTAATGCTCCATTTATTGGAACAGAATTATATGCCACTGTACATTATACATCTATCTTTATTCTCGGTGCATTGCTAGCTAAATATCGATATTCAATAACGAGTAAGTTATTAAATATACAAACAAAGTTTAAGATTTGTTTGCTTTCCTTCGGTTTTATCTTCTATCTTTACGCTCATCCTTCATTTATACTCAACATTGTATTTCATGGTTTTAATCCGTATTATCGGACAGTAATTGACTCATGGTTTACTGCATTCGGAGCATCAATTATTATTGTATTTTCAATTTCCTCTGCTCGGTTCGCTCATGTTTTAAAAAACAAGGCAATAAATTATATTGGCAAGATTTCTTATAGCCTATATCTTACTCATCTTGTAGTGTTATTTTCCTGTATTCATCTCTTACATGGAGTAATACCAACTTGGGCTATTTGTTTAGTTGTTTTGGTTTTAACTTTTGTTATGTCTAGTAGTATGTACTATTTAGTAGAAAGACCATCTATGAAATTAGGTAAGAACATATCTCGAATACTAAGCCTAAACAGCAAACATAAAACAATCGCAACTTCACCAAACACTAAATCATTATAAGACGACTCAAATAATCAAAAATTAGCTTTTTTCATGAGTACGTTTATTACGATTGATAGTCAAGCACTAGTTTTGGTTATGAGCCGAAAAAAATGCTGAGTATATTTGTTATTACATTAATAGCTCTTACGGTAGAAGTTTATTGCTCTCAATGGTAATTCAACAAGTTGGTCAGGCAAACATCAATGCCTAGAAACTAGCATCATTAATTATACCGCTCCCACCAGAAGAGGAACTCATTGAGATTACACGTGTAATAAATTCTTTAATTGATAAAGAAAAATATGTTATGCATGCATTGAATGCGGAAAAGGAGATAAATAATTTAGTACAATCTACCCTCTCATTAGCTTTTCAAGGAAAGCTTGGTACAAATATCGAAAGTGAAGAAAGTCCATTGCAATTGTTGAAAGAAATTATGTGAATTGGTTAATTACAAAGTAATTAGCACCTAAGCTATATGGAGCTAAACCATCATATTTCTTAAGAACAAGGCCTCCCTTTACTCGGGAGGCTTTTTTGATACCCCATCAATATTAATCTTTTTCTCAATCAGTTAAGCATGAGGAATTATTTAAAGAAAGCTAACCTGTCCCCCTGTAATAGGACAATCTCAACATGAAATAGGCATTACAACGAGGTGATGCCTATGCACAAACTACAATTCAAGATTATCTTTAAGGAATCTGATTCAGATATACCAATCCAACAGATCATTGACGAGTTGGTGAGAGATACCATCAGAAAGGTGCTCACCCAGTACGCTGATACAGGCTATAATGTTGATAACGAAAAGGATCAACGTTAGGTGGTAATACTTATGAACCATGATGTTACAGCGATATATATTCGGGTATCAACGACCAAGGCCTCTCAAAAAGACAGTCCTGAGCATCAGAAAGGCTTATGTGAAGAAAAAGCTAGGATGTTGGATATGGATGTTCATTATACCTACGAAGACCGTGACACGGGTACCTCCATCGTTGCAAGGGAGGAGATCCAGAAGTTAATACAAGACGCTCAAAGCAAGCATTTCGGCACTGTAATTTTCGCCTCACTTTCGCGTTTTTCTAGGGATACACTCGATTCATTGAATCTTAAGCGAATACTTGTTGACGCATTAGGCATCAGGGTCATTTCAATTGAAGAAAGCTTTGATTCATTAAAAGACAATGATGAATTGAAGTTCCAAATCATTTCTGCTGTGAACCAGAAAATGAGTGAACAGATTAGCCTTTCTTCTAAACGCGGAATACGTCAATCGGCATTGAAGGGGAATTTTACTGGCAGTATTACTCCGTACGGCTACAAAAAAGTTGTACTTGGTAATAGGAAAACTCTTGTGCCAGATGAAGATACAATGCAAGTAGTAAAATTGATTTTTGATTTGTACACAGCTCGGAAGATGGGCGACAAAGCAATAACGAATTATCTAAACAACGAAAGTGATATACCTTCGCCCAAGGGTGGGGTTTGGGGCATTACAACCATCCAAGTGATTTTGAAGAACGAGGTATATACAGGCGAGAACGTCTTCAGTAAATATGAAATAAAAAAAGTGTACAACGATATCAACAACTTGACAGACAGAAGCAAAAAACAAGTTCAACGAGACAAATCCAAATGGGAGAGATCAAACGGGAAAACACATGAAGCGATCATTGATGAAGAAACATTTCTACTCGCCCAGGAGATTCGGCTTAAACGCGGCGGTGGAAAGCGCGGAGGGGTAAGAAATAAAGTCAATGTGTTCGCGGGTATGATTTTTTGTAAGCATTGCGGTGCTTCTATGGTAAGCTGCAAATCCAAAAGTAGAAGCAAAAATACGAACGGTAAGGAATACCGTCATTTGATTTGTTCAACTAGAAGAAGACAAGGGGACAAAGGATGTAACAATAACTTGTGGGTTCCGTACTTTGACTTTCGAGATGAGTTAATATCAGATGTAAGCATTAAGCTTAAACGAATCATCGACGCTGAATCCATTACTAACGACTATAAGGGTAAAATCGTGAAAACAAAAACCTATGACAATGAAAAGGATATTAAGAAAATTGAGAAGGCCATTGAGTCAGCTCGTAAAATGCTATTCGAATTAAGAAAACAGAAGATGCTCGAAGAAATCGATAATGAGCAATATCTTTATGAAAAAGAGCTGTATGAAAAGGAGATCGCGTCTAATCAATCTAAACTCGTTCAGTCCTCTGCAAAGGCCGCTGAGGAAGTAAATATCGAGATCATTTACGATGCCATAAGAACTGCTTTAACTAAACTGGCTGAACTCACGTTCGATCATATGGATGAGATGAGACTTGTATTATCAAAGTTGATTGAGAAGGTAACAGTAAGTAAAGACGGCGAAGTGGAGATTTACACGCCGTTAGGACAATTGGAAGCTTGAATCATTCCTTTTATTATTATGTGTTTCAAAACACATCATGAATGTCATGCAGAAATTGAACGTAAAGGGTCGTTCGCAGGCGGTTGTCGAGCTAATCAAGCTTGGGGAATTACAAATCTGACATAGCCAGAAATCGGGCGGCATAGTGATATGCTGTCTTTTTTTGTGTCATTTTACAAACCGTAAGCACGAATGTGTTTACAGCAAGAGAGTAACAAGTGCTTAAGAGCTGCTAGTGCAAATAGGTGCTTACAAAAAAAGCAGAGAAACAGCTCTCTGCCTTTTATCCTCAATACAATTCAATACCCGTCGGTCGAATGGCCAAGCTCTTCGGAAAGCTCCATGCCTTCGTTGGCGGGATTCGTGCCGACATGGCTGCTATCCTTAGTGCGCAGATCGGCTTGCTGCAGCCCTTCGGCTACTAGCTTCCCGTATTCGGCATCTGCATGGGTAAAATGCTGTACCATTTGATCTCGAATAATGGTGCTGCAGGTGCTTAGCGCCCCTACTAAATTTTCAATCAGCTCATCGCGTTCCCATTTTTCCAGCTTGCGATAGGTTTCGCCAGTCTGCTTGTAATTGTTCTGGCGGTCGATTGGCTCGCGGACCAGCTTGGCCGAATAGGAGGGCTCATGAGGCTTGCCGGAAGGAGACGCCTCCTGAAGGCCTCCAAGTACAGAGGGCTCATAGTTGATATGCGGATTTTGTCCCGGAGCGATATCAACATAGAAGGCCATCTGACCGTCTCGCTGATTAGTAGCAACCGGCTTCTTAGGCGCATTGATCGGCAGCTGCAAATAGTTGCTTCCAACACGGTAGCGCTGCGTATCCGAATAGGAGAAGGTGCGTCCCTGCAGCATTTTGTCGTCAGAGAAATCGAGTCCGTCGACTAATACGCCAGTGCCGAAGGCTGCCTGCTCTACCTCCGCAAAATAGTTTTCCGGGTTTTTGTTCAAAACCATCTTGCCTACTGGCAGCATGGGGAACTGCTCAGGGTCCCATAGCTTCGTATCGTCAAGCGGATCGAAATCAAGCTCCGGATGCTCATCATCGCTCATCCATTGTACCTGAAGCTCCCAAGCGGGATGATCGCCTCGTTCGATTGCTTCATACAAATCCTGTGTGGCATGATTGAAGTTTTTGCCCTGCAGCTGCTCGGCTTCCCGCTGCGTCAAATTGCGGATGCCCTGCAGCGGTTCCCAGTGATATTTCACCAGCACGGCTTTGCCTTCCGCATTCACCCATTTATATGTATTCACGCCGGACCCCTGCATTTGCCGGTAATTCGCAGGAATTCCCCATGGCGAGAACAGGAACGTAATCATATGGAGCGATTCAGGAGACTGGGAGACGAAGTCGAAGAAGCGCTCCATGCTTTGTACGTTCGTAACGGGATCAGGCTTGAACGCATGGATCATGTCCGGAAATTTTAAGGCATCACGGATAAAGAAGATTTTCAGGTTATTGCCGACCAAATCCCAATTGCCGTCCTCCGTATAAAATTTCGTTGCGAAGCCCCGCGGGTCGCGAAGCGTCTCCGGTGAATGGGTTCCGTGAATAACGCTTGAGAAACGAACGAACACAGGTGTTTGTTTACCTGCTTCTTGAAACAGCTTCGCTCGCGTATATTTAGAGATAGGTTCATTTCCAAGCTTGCCGTAAGCTTCAAAATAGCCATGCGCCCCTGCGCCTCTGCCGTGCACGACACGCTCGGGGATGCGTTCACGGTCAAAATGGGAAATTTTCTCGATATAATGATAGTTCTCCAGCGTCGAGGGACCACGGTTTCCGATCGTTCTTATGTTCTGATTGTCGTGGATAGGATGTCCTTGCCGATTGGTTAACGTTTGATCTGACGTTTCTTTGGATGACATGATGCTTAGCGCCTCCATCTTCCTGTAGATTTTTTCCGACTCGTCTAGTATGATATTAAATTCCAGTTCTTATTCGAACAGTAGAATCGACATTTATTTATTAACTGTAGTGACTCTTAATGAAGTGGATTTTATGGTATGATGGAACTATATGCGTGCATTCCCTAATATGGGCATAAGCTTGCGAAGCACACTTGCTTTCGCAATTTTTTTGGGAGGATGAGATGTTAAAATTAAGTCTTGTGCTTTTTTTGGCGTGGATATTCGGAAACCCATTTATTGCGATCATTGTTCTGCTCATTTTATTCTATGCCCTGGATCGCCGCTTTGTCGGGCTGTCGCCAAGCTTCATTAAACCATTGAAGCGATTATCGAGAATTAGGAAGCTGAAGCAGCATACACAGTTATCGCCTAATGATGTATCCGCCAAGTTGGAGCATGCGCGTCTCTTAATAGAAAGAAAGAAGTATAGCGAAGCATTGAAGTGGCTGGAGCCGCTGGAGCATACGCTTGAGGATTCGGCAGAATATTGGGATGATCTCGGCCTAAGTTACTTCTATTCAGGAAACTCAGATCGCGGAGTAGCATGTATGCATCGTTCGTTGGAGCTTAACCCGCGTGTGAAATATGGAGCTCCTTACTTACGCCTTGCCACACATTATTCGAAAGCTCGTACAGATCAGGCGCTGTCTTATATTCGTGCTTTCCAAGAAATCCATTCCTCCTCCTGCGAGGCCTACGACCGTCTGGCTGCCATCTATAACCTTATGGGTCAGAAGAATGAGGCGGCGCGTGTCGTCGAGGATGGCCTTCGAATCTATCGGACATTACCGCGATTTAAGAAGCGGCAGGAGCGCAAATGGGCGGTTCGATTGCTTTTCAAAAAAATAATAGGATGAAAATTAGACAGAAGGGCAAGATGTGGGAGATGCAGCGCAATATTTGGCTTATGGCGATCGGAATTATCGTCGTATTAATTTTAATTAACAATTCAGCCTACTACTTTTTAACGAAAAAAACGTTAGAGGATTCCTTCAATGAGGAGCTGCTCGAGCATGCCAAGCGGCTGGAAATATCGCTCGAGCAATCCAGGCAGGGGGCAGAGCTGTTTCAGGATCAGATTGGGAGAGAGTTGAGAACGGCTTCGATTGCAGCACAATATGCGCTTGATCCAGATGTGGAGAAGGTAACGAACGAACAGCTGGTTGAGCTGAGCAAGAAGCTGGGGATTAGCCATATTACCCTTCTCAAGAGACTTCCCGACGACATTGTTTTATACAAATCCTCAGATGATTCCCAGCTTGGCAAGAGCACAAAAACGTGGGAGCCGTGGTATGAGGTATTCAATCAGCTGTTCGATGAGAAGAATGCATCCGTAGATTGGTTAGGGCAGACGCTTCCAAATTTCTGGAGCGGTCCTTTTGAAGTATCATCGACGAGGCTGGACCAGGTTAATAAGTGGGGCTATTACTACGACGGCGCGACGAATTACATAACGGATCCTTACGTCGGCTACGAACGGCAGGAGGAATACGAGAATGCCACTGGTGTTCATCGGATGATAGAGAATTCCGTGCAAAGCAGCGAGTCACTGCTGGAAATTGCTTTTATTAATCCGGAAACATTCCCAGACGGAGAGCAAACGATTCATCCGAATGGCGATGTGCAGGGTCACAAGGTTCAGGAGCCGATATTTTACGGCTCTTACACCATCAAGTCGGAGAAGGACACCGAGCTGGTACGACAAGCTTATTTCTCCAAAGAAACGGTCACGCTAAGAGAAAATATTAACGGCAAAGAAATATTCAAAATGTTTATCCCCGTGTTCGCGACGGATAAAGGAATTAATATTACCGATCGAGACGGCATCCCGATGGACAGCTATGTGCTGTCATTAACCTCCGACTACCATATTATTCAGGAAAAGCTGGACTCGCAATTTTTAAACCTCGGACTTATCATTATTTTATTGACTGGTTTAAGCTTGCTGATTGCGGTTGTAGCGATGAGGTACTACAGACAGTCGCGCGATAAAGTCGTTAGCGTTACCCAAGAAACGTATGTGGAAGAAATCAATCAGCTGTTCCAATCGATTCGCGCTCAGCGACACGACTTTTTGAATCATGTGCAGACGATTCATTCGCTTGCGGAGCTTGAGAAATCGAAAGAGCTGGTTGCCTATACGAAGGAATTAACCGGAGATATCAGGCTGATGAACGACATTATCAACATTGGCAACCCGGCTATTGCGGCGCTTGTACGTTCGAAAATATCCCAGGCGGAAAGCCATAGGATCCAATTTAGCTGCTCCTTTACAGGCCTCAATATGCAGGAAATGGGCGTGAAGACACTGGATGTCAATCGTATGCTCGGTAATTTGATCGATAATGCTTTTGACGAGGTGCTTAAATATGAAGAGGACAGGCGACATGTTACGCTGATCGGCAAACAAACGGCTGATGATCTGGAGTTTACGATCAGCAATTCCTGCGAGCAAGCGGATGAGATCGTAACGAAGCCGCTCTTTGAGTCGGGCTACTCCACGAAGCAGCAGGATCATCAAGGCCTGGGGCTCTCGATTGTGAAGTCCATAGCTGAGCAATACAAAGGAGATATATTTGTCATAGCGGAGCCGGCGGGCAAGCTGACCTTCACTTTGAAAATTCCGCTCTAAAAAAAGAGCTGCGCCATGCCGGCCGAATTCTATTCGGTGGCATGGCGTTTTTTTTGTTATAATAGAAGGAATGTACATTGTTCGGAAAGGAAGCGGGTGAATGTCTGAAATGCGCCTTAATGAAAAGCTGTATGCGGCCTTTGAGCAGCAGCTGAACGATCATGCGTCGATTGCGATTTTGAAGCGCGGCTGGAGCTACTATACGGAAGGCCATGTGAACAGCGCGAATGCGGGTGGTCATGAAAATATTTATGGTGTTGTGCAAGGCTCGGACCTCTACGCCGTTATTCTAGATGGGGGACATTTTAGGTACAGCTCCTGCACCTGCCCCTACAACGGATTTTGCAAGCATATGGCTGCGGTCTATTTCCAATATTGCAGTCAGCAGGAAGGCGGTCATGAGCAAGCGGAGCGAGCTTATTTCCGGCTGCTAGGCCTCTCGGCTGCAAGCAGTCTGCTTAAGACGACACAAGCTGAACGTCCCGCACCGGAGCTTCTTGAAGCACCTGGCGATTCAGCAACGGCTGAGGAGTGGCTGGCATGGATGGATGCCAAGCACGGTGAGGTATGGCAGAAATGTCGTCATTCTCTTCATGCTCTCCAGCCAGTTCTGTCCTCGTTGAAAGGCTTGTCCAAGGATTGGGAGAAGCCGATGCAGCGGCTCCACTGGGCTGCCGCGATCCTATTCGTATTGGAGCAAGCAGAGCGAGCGATTACAACGGTAGATTCCTTCAGCAGATATTATCATGAAATGTCGTTTGCTCGCATGGCCGAGCCATGGGTTGAGCATTTGTATACGCTTATAGCAGAGCTTACACCGGGTGCGATGAATGAATTGGAAGAGGCGTGGTCAGACGTGCTGGTTGCGCGCGTGAAGAAGCGGGCATCAAGCGCTGAGCAGCAGCTCTTTGAATGGGGCTTCATGTATTTGGCTTGGAGCGAGAAGCTGTCGGAGAACCGCGGCTGGCACGAGCGGGAGCTTAATTCTATGCTGGATTGGGTAGAGCGCGGCGAGCAGCCGGACGGTAACCAGGCGTTTTACCATATGGCGATTGCGATGATGTATTTTTTTGACAAGCAGGATGAGCTGGCGATTCATCATTTTGGCCGGACCAGCTTTGATCGATCACAGCGTGTGATGTATCCATGCGTGGCGCAGCGGATGGAAGAAGGAAAATGGGAGCTTGTGCTGCAGTGGATGAGCTTCTTGTTCGAGCACGTAAGCAAGGTGAAGAGCGGACGCACGGTTGGACCGTTCATTACGCTCTGCCGCCGGGCAGACCAGGATCGTCCAGACCTGGACATTTGGACCGAATATATGACGCGGCTGCTGCCGTATTCCTATACAGAGCTCTCCGATCATTGGCTTGACCAGAAGCGTTATGACGAATGGGCTGATCTTCAAATTTTGATCGGTTCCCGAATTGAGGATGCAGGCGCTCATGCACTGCGCGACATTGCCAAGCAGGCGCCGCGTGTGCTGCTGCCGCTGTACCATCAATCGATAGAAGCATGGATTCAGACACGTAACCGGCAAGGGTATCGGATGGCTGTTAAACAGCTGAAGAAGCTGGAACGACTCTATAAAGCAGATAAGGATACGCCGAGATGGGAGCATTATATTAACGGTCTAGTTCGTAAGCATCAGCGTTTGAGAGCGTTTCAGGAAGAGCTGTGGAAAGGGAAAATTGTAACATGAGAGCATTCGTAGGCACACGTAAGCTTGTAATAGACGGATTTTGGAATGAGGAGGAGGGCGAAGCTTCGCTCTTGATGAGCGCTCTTGACCGGAAGGACGCGGCGGATGGAAGACTTCGCTCCCTGCTGTTCGCGTGGCATAAAGCTTCCTGGTACGGTGCAGAGATTGAAGAAATGAACTTAGGCGAGAGAAAGCTGTTAAAAGTGCCGCCTCTCCTGGCTGTCGATTATTTATCCTCGCCGAAGCCTGTACGTCTGCTTCAAATAGAGTGGACAGCGCGGTTAGCTGTGCTGCAGCATATGGCAGAGCAAATAAGAACAGCACTGATAAATGGCTGGTTCCTGCCGGACTTCGAAGGGTGGACAGACGACAAGCGCAGCTGGAAAATGGCCATACCCGAGCAGGAGGAGCAGTTGAACCGCCAATGGAATGAGACGGTGCGAGACGCTCATGCTAATGGAGATCATGGGATTGAGCGGTGGCTAAGCAGTGCAATCGAGCAAATGCTTGCCGAATATGAGCAGTCTGCACTTGCTTGGCGGGATATAGGCGCAGCTTCGGGCGAAGCTGTATTGAGGCAGAAATCCACCTATGAGGAGGATTGGCTCATTGCTATCGGACTGCGAAAGGATACATTGCCTTTCCGAGTTGCGGTCCAACTGGTCGAGCCGGGCGATGTTGGCGGCTGGCGGCTTCGTCCTGTGCTGCAGGACCGTGATGGCGGCGAGTGGCTGCCGATTAGGAAAAACGGTCGGCAGAATGGTTGGGAAATAGATGCCAATGTCAATGATGAGCGATATATTCCTTCGGCCTGGCTGACTCATTTGGATGAAAAGCTGGTGAAGGAGCAGCAGAAGTGGATAGCTGCTCTGCCAGAGTGGACAGCCGCAGATGATGACGGCAGGCTTCGGGAGGAGCTGTCCGAGAATGAGGCTTGGCAATTTCTTGAAGAGGCAAGCGTTCGGCTGCTTGAGGCAGGCTGTCCAGTGCTGCTGCCTAGCTGGTGGGAGGCTGTTCGCTCACGCAAGCTGAGATTAAAGGCGAAGATGAAATCTTCCGTAGGTTCTGCGGCGCAGCCCATGTTCGGGCTTGATCAGATCGTACAATTTGATTGGAAGCTTGCGCTTGGCAATGTGGATCTGTCGGAAGCGGAATTTCTCCAGCTTGCGGAGCAGAATCGTCGTTTGATCAAGATCGGGGAAGAATGGGTGCATCTCGACCCGCAGGACGTAACTCAAATTAAGCAGTGGCTGAAGCGCATGGGCAAGAAGAAGGGCCTGTCGTTTCGTGATGTGCTTGAATTGCACCTTCGCGGAGGCACGTCACTTAATGAGGACAGTGAGCTAGAGTCGGATTGGCGAGCCGAGGTTGAGTTGAACGAGCATTTAGCCGCTTGGCTCGAGCAGCTGCAGCAGGTCTCGCAAATTCCGCTTGTCGATGTTCCGAAGAGCTTTCTCGGTGACCTTAGGCCTTATCAGCATCAAGGGGTATCATGGCTGCTGTTCCTGAGGCGCTTTGGCCTGGGAGGCGTTCTAGCGGATGATATGGGACTCGGCAAAACGATTCAATTCATGGCTTATCTCATCTATATTAAGGAACATAAGCTGCAAGCAGACGGTCCTTCGCTGCTCATATGTCCGACTTCCGTAATCGGCAACTGGGAGAAGGAGCTGGAGCGGTTTGCCCCAACACTTCAGGTCATGCTCCATTACGGAAGCAAACGCGACAAAGGCGAGGCGTTGAGAGAAGCAGTGCAAGGCGCAGATCTCGTGATTACCTCGTATTCGCTCTCCCAGCTCGATGAGGAAGATCTGAGCCTGGTCCACTGGGACGCACTTTGTCTCGATGAAGCGCAAAATATAAAAAATGTATATACGAAGCAATCCAGCGCCATTCGCCGATTGCCGGCGAATCACCGGCTTGCGCTTACGGGTACGCCGATGGAGAATCGTTTGACCGAGCTTTGGTCCATTTACGACTTCATTAATCCGGGCTATCTTGGCAATTTGAATGAATTCCGGCAAGCTGTTGTGAATCCGATTGAGAAGACGCGCGATGAGAGCCTGATCAGCGGTCTGCAGCGCTGGGTGAAGCCATTCATGCTTCGGAGAGTGAAGAAGGATCCATCGATTCAGCTGTCTTTGCCGGACAAAAATGAAACGAAAACCTATATGACCTTAACGGCTGAGCAGGGAGCCATGTATGAAAACCTGGTCGCTGATCTGCTCGAAAATCTGGATAAATTAGGTCCTATGCAGCGAAGAGGTCTCATCCTTGCTGCGCTCACAAAGCTGAAGCAGCTATGCGATCACCCGGCTCTGCTGGCGAATGAGAGAAGTACGGGTTTATGGGATATCGAGCGATCGAATAAGGTCGCGAGACTTCTGGAAATGTGCGAGGAAATTGCGGCTGAAGGGGAGCGCTGCTTGATCTTTACTCAGTATGTTGAGATGGGTCATCAGCTGCAGCGGCTCCTCGAGCAGCATCTCGGTATGTCTGTGCCCTATTTGCACGGCGGCGTAACGAAGGTGAAGCGCGATGAGATGGTCGAGCGGTTTCAGAATTCGGAGGAGCCGTGCAGCGCCTTCGTGCTATCACTAAAGGCAGGCGGAACAGGGCTTAATCTGACCGCTGCGAATCATGTCTTCCATTTTGACCGCTGGTGGAACCCCGCAGTAGAAAATCAAGCGACTGACCGTGCGTTCCGGATTGGGCAGACGAAAAATGTTCAGGTGCATAAATTTATTACGCTCGGTACGCTCGAGGAGAAAATTGATGAAATGATCGAGCGGAAGCAATCACTTAACGATCAGGTTGTCGGTCAGTCGGAGCAATGGATAACAGAGTTGTCCACGGATGATCTGCGGGAGCTGTTCTCCCTGCGTAAATCCTGGTTAAAGGGATGAGGGATATAAATGTCTGATACAAGCCTGCGAGCAAAGCAACATAAACTTGGGCTAGGTGGCGCATCCACTGATGAGAATAAGGATAGCCAGCTGCCAATTGATGAAAAAACGGTTGTCAATCCTCATTTGGATGGCGCCAATCAAGAGTGGAAGCGATTTTACGAGGTTATTAAGCAACTAACAAAGGATATGCGTGACTAATACGCTGAAATGTGATGGCCTGCCAAGGGGGATTCGTGAGGCAGGCCATCCGTGTGTAGCCATCATTCAAAAAAAGAGAATAGTATCCCTTGCAGCGTATAATTTTGGCCTCCTCTCGCAATAAAGGTAAAGCATATAATAAAGAGAGAGGCAACAAGCAACACCACAAATGAGGAGGTTCTCGCATGGGAAAAAGCTTTACTCTGATTGCCGCCCTTATGGTTGCTGTAATACTGCTTGTATCCGCTTGCAGCACCACAAGCTCCGAGGGCACGGACAAGCAGGCCGAAGCCGTTGGGCCCGCTAATCAGGCAAAGGAAGTAACGCTTTCTCTCCGTCATACTCAAATCAAGGAAACAAGCAAAACACGCTTGAAAATTTTAGAGGATGTCGTCGCAAGAACAGAGAAGGAAAACGAAGGAGTGACCTTCAAGCTGGAGGGCATCGACGAGATCGTTAACCGCGACCAGAAGCTGAAGGCAGAGATGGCTGCAGGCAATCCGCCGGATATTTTTGAGGTTTTCGGCGGCGCTGACTTGAAGCTGTATGTAAAAGCGGGGCGAATGCTTGATTTGACTCCGATTATTGAAGAGCTTGGCATCCAACATCAATTCGCAAGCTTGTCCGAATTTACGATCAACGGCAAGGTTTATGGCTTGCCCTTTGGAGGCTACAGCGAGGCTATTTTTTTCAATAAGAAAATGTTCTCCGAGCTTGGACTGGAAATACCGACGACCTGGGAGCAATTACTCGATATTGCCGATAAAATCAAGGCGGCAGGCTATACGCCCTTCGGGCTTGCCGCGAAGGATGCTTGGGTAAATGGGATGTTATGGAACTCGGTGATGGAGCGTCACGTCGGGATGGACGCGCTCAGTAAAGTAGTCTCCGGAGAGACGAAATGGACGGATGAGAGCTTTGTTAAAGGCTTTGCCAAATATGCCGAGCTCGTCAATAAGGGATATTTCACGGAGGGGGCGCTCGGCCTGGCCTATGTGGATCAAGGCGCCCAATTGCTCTCCGGCAAAGCCGCTATGGTATTCACCGGATCTTGGGATGCTAACCGATTCACAAGTGAAGAAGCGGGTGCGCTGAAGGGACAAATCGGTTATTTCGCTTTCCCCGCTATCGCTGATGGCGCTGGAGATCAAACCTCGATCAACGCTTCCTATTCGAATGGATTCGGCTTCTCTTCTAACCTTAGCGATCATCAGGTGGCGGTCGTCAAACGATTCATTGCAAATTTTTTTAATGAAGATATTCAGAAACGCACTCTAATTGAGGACAAAATGCTGCCTTCTATGAAGCTGACCGATCTGTCAGGCGTCGACCCGTTAATTTCAGAGGTTTTAACCGTTATGGCGAACGCTTCTAGCTCATGGCCGGCATTCGACGCGATCACACAGCCGGCTGTAACCGCAGAGATCGGCTTTGGACTCCAGGAGCTGATCGGCAAAGTGAGCACGCCCGAGCATGTAGCTGCCAAAATTCAAGCTGCTCAGGAGAAAGCGAACTCTGCGCAGTAAGCGGCAGACATGAGCATGAGCTATGACGAAGTAACAAAGCGATAAGGAAAGGAGACCGACCCATTGAATCTGCGACCTAAGCTGATGCTGGCCTTCATTCTTCTCATCATTATCCCTATGATTGGGCTTGGGATCTTCTCCTTTATCAATTCGGAGGCGCTGCTGGAGAAAAAATACAGCGAGCAGACGGAAATTTCACTCAAGGCAGTGGGAGGCAACATTCGATATTTCTTTCGCGAGCTGGATCAGCTCTCCGATGGCAATTTGACCAGCCCGGAGCTGCAGGATACGTTAAAATACAGCACCTATTCCTCAAACGATGCCAGGACGCAAATAAAAATCAATCAAGCGGAAAAGGAAATGAACCGCATTTTGTTTCAGCATCCGGCGGTTAGCTTCGTCGTGTTATATGCGAAGGATGGGACGATGTTCCGTACGTTCCGGAATGATCCGACGACCTTCAGACCTATTTCCTTCGATTTGCTGCAGCAGCATTCGACCTATAAGGATGTGCTGAACTTAGGAGGCCGCCCGCTTTGGATCGGTCCTTACGAGCAGCGTGTGCTGACAGGCGTCCAGCCGCCGCTTCTTACGCAAATGAGGCTGGTGAAGGACATCGAAACGTTTAACGACTTAGGCGTGATGGTGACCCAGTATAAAACCGAAGAGGTTTACAGCATGCTGAAGGCCTTTCAAAACCCGAGTGCTGACGGCGAGGATACAAGGTATGTCATTGTGAACAAAGCTGGGCTTATACTCCTTGACAGCCGCAAGGAAATTGAAGGGCTGAACATCAATCATTATACGGATGCGCAGCCTCAAGCTACAGTAAGCTATGCAAGCTCACGAGAGAGCTTTGAGGAGGTCGACAGCCTCGTATCCTCTTATCAATTGGATCGTAATGGCTGGGTGCTTATTTCCGTGAAATCCTGGAATTCGCTTACGAATGAGAATGTAAGATTCGTTCAGTGGATCGGGATGATTACCGTGATGGGAATACTTTCGGCTGTGCTGTTCAATGTTTTTTTCGTGAATCGCGTTGCGAAATCAATCATTAAGGTTGTTCGTAAAATGAGGCTTGTGGAGCAAGGGCTGCTCGATATCCGAGTCACCGCGCAGGGCAGAGATGAAACGGTACTGCTTGCTAACAGCTTTAACAGCATGGTCGAGCGTATCGGAAATCTTCTTAGCGAGGTGCGAAGAGAGCAGGCCCGCAAGCAGCATGCGGAGATGATGCTGATGCAGGCACAAATTAAGCCTCATTTTCTGTTTAATACATTAGAATCGATTAATGCGCTCGCAGCGCAAAACGAAGGCGCAAAAATAATGCTCATGGTTCGCAGATTAAGCAATTTGCTGCGCACGAGCATGCATCATTCGGAGGAAATCAGCATACGTCAGGAAATCGAGCATGCGCGCAGCTACCTGGAGATTCAAAAATACCGTTTTGAAGAGCTGTTCTCTTATGAACTGAACGTTCAGGAGGAGGCGCTCGAATACACCATCTTGAAGCTCACGCTGCAGCCGCTTGTAGAAAATAGTATCCAGCATGGATTTGAGGGCTATGCGGATGGTGCTGGCGTCATTTCGATTGAAGTTACTGCGCTGCCTCAACAAATTGTGATCATGATTCAAGACAACGGGGCAGGCATGAGCGAGGATGTCCTGCTGCGATTGGCGGCAGGCATGAATCCTTCAAGCAAGTCGTCAAGTGAGGCAGAGCTTGGAGAGCGAAGAGGGCTTGGTCTGCGAAATGTAGCCGACCGCCTTCGCATTCATTATGGACCAGCATATGGGATTTGGATATGCAGTCAAGTGGGCAGCGGGACCACAATCCGCTGTGTTATTCCAAAGAGCCGAGGTGAAGAACGATGACCGGAAAAGTGCTTCTAGTAGACGATGAGGCTCATATTACGAGAAATTTAGAGAAGGTCATTCCCTGGGAAATGCTTGGATTAACCGTAGCAGGCGTAGCTAAAAACGGTGTTGAGGCGCTGGAGCTGATGGAGCAGATCAGCTTCGACCTGCTGCTGTGTGATATTCGTATGCCAGTCATGGACGGTCTGGAGCTGGTACGGCATATTCGCGACAAAAGCTTAAACTGTGACATCATTATGCTCTCGGGCTATCAGGATTTTACGTATACGCGGGCGGCTATCCAATATGGCGTAAATGATTACGTTCTGAAGCCGATCCCGTATGACGAGCTGACAGGGGTCATTGCAAGGGTCATGGCGACTCAACGGAACAAGCAGAAGCAATTGCGGGAAGAGCAGCAAAAGCTGGGGAGGATGATCGACCTTGCCAGCGAGAAAATACTATATGATATTATCATGGATTATAC
This sequence comes from Paenibacillus praedii, assembly GCF_049725345.1. NCBI lineage: Bacteria > Bacillati > Bacillota > Bacilli > Caryophanales > Paenibacillaceae > Paenibacillus > Paenibacillus praedii. Next base: position 21,187 of record NZ_JBMWAM010000016.1, read on the forward strand.
GGACGTGACGGGTGACAATTGGCTGCTTGCAGGCCATGAACAGCTGTTCGAGCAGCAGCAATTTGTCTTGATCGTGCTGGATCTCGATGTCAGTTCGGAGAAAACAAAGGATTGGCGTGACTGGTCGGACAAGGAACGAAAGCTGTGGAATTTTGCTGTCTGCAACGTGCTTCGCGAGAATCTGCATCAAGGCGGGCTGCATCATGCTGTCATCCAAATACGAGATGGGGAATGGTGTGTTCTAATTGAAAGCGAGCAAACGGCCGCCTTTGATCTGGAGGCGATACGAGGGTGGGCCAATATGCTGCTTACTGCGGTCAATAATCATGTGAAGCTATCCTTGATTGCCGGCATCTATCGCGATTATGCTGGCGTTGTTGATTTATCGCAAGCTTATAAGCATGTGCAGCAGGGCATGCAGCTTACGCCGGTACATGACATCATTACCGTCTATCCTTCGGAGCGGCAGAAATCCTCACAGGCGGATCAAGCTTTCTGGGACACGGCGGAGAAAATTATCGGTGCGGTTAAGCGCGGCGACTCAATCGCGGTTGATCATGAGCTTCAAAGCGTGACAAAGCAGCTGCTGCAAATGAATGAGCTTTCCCTCAATCGCGTGAAGCCGCTGCTGCATTTTTTCGTTCTGCATCTCATGCGAGAAATAAAGGAGATGGGAGTATTCACGAAGGAGCAGGAGGATATGCTTTGGCGCAGACTTGATCGGCGCTTCGGCATTAAGGATTTGTTGTCTGTCATTCGCCAGGTAACGAACACGGTGTCGGATAAATCGATGGATAAAAAGAAGCAATCAGAGCGTTCAATGATGGAGGCAAAGACGTTTCTGGACCGCAACCTGTACCGCGATCTAAGCGTAGAGGAGACCGCGACACATGTGGGCCTCAGCAGCTCGTATTTCAGCCTGCTATTTAAGCAAACCTTTGGTGAAACGTTCATTGAATATGTAACCAAACAGCGGATGGAGCGGGCAAAAATCATGCTGACGGAGACGCCTAAAAGCGTGGCACAGATCGCGAAGGAGGTCGGTTATGCGGAGCGGCGGTATTTTACGAAAGTATTTATGAAATATACAGGTGAGAATCCGACTGATTACAGGGCCAAATCGCCGAGCTAAACGATTCGAGCTGCTGATCTAGCGAGCAATAGGGCGGTCCCTCCAGTAGTAAAATCTGCGGGAGGGACCGCCCTATATTCATGGGAATGGGACTTTTATTATCCAATTAAATTGGAGTAGGTCAAATCGTGCAGAATGTAGGCAAGGAAAAAAATAACGCAAGGGTTCTCGTAGCGATGCTGGATTTTGACGAGCTGGTTGTAATAAGTGTCTGCATAATGGGGATTGTTGCGCATCTCCAGGCTTGCCTTGATTAAGGCATCTAGCTTATCGGCGATGTCGACCATCTCGCCAACCTCATCATCGGATTTGCTGTGTACGATGTACTCGATCATGTCCGGATGGAAGAAAGCGGGCAGCTTGCTGATCATCGTTTGCGCCGTTTCCTGCTCGTACAGCTCGAAGGCGCGTTTGATATTAGGATTATTATGTTTAAAATTGCTTACGACATCGCCGGACAGCGCCTCGGGCAAGTCATGAAGCGTTGCTTTTGCCAGCAGCTTTAAGAGATCAATGCTTTTGCTGCCGAAGCGTTCAATTTCAAGAAGGCCATTAAACAAGGCCAGCGAAGCGACCCGGAACGAATGTGTGGCATCATTATCGGGAACGAGATTGTAGCTGCCATTCCAGCGTTTGACCGTATCCAGATTGATAATGTATCCAATAAATTCGTATAAGCCTTCCTTCTTATCGTATTCCTCCAGCAGCCAGTCGACCGATTCAAGTCCTTTAGCCTGCAGCGCTTCTCTCAGCTCCAGACGCTTGGCTTGGAAGAACGGATTGGTGTCGCTCAGCGATTCCCTGTGGCAATACAGGAAAGCATCCAGCGTATCGATAGCATCTACCAGACGGCCGACATGCGTATCATCCTGTGCGTTTACGATAAAATCGAATGCGGCAGGCTGTAGTGATTTCGATAAATAAGAGACGATTTCCTTGCTAAGCGCCGTCTCGTAAGCTCGTATATGATCCATGACGAGCGATTCCTTCTTCGTGACATGCTTAATAGAACCTGTTCCCGTATTGTTCAGATCCCCCCATAGGCATCTGGCGAGCAGCTTCAGCTTATCCAGCGGATGGTTAAATACTTTCTCTTCGATGATGCCGATCAAAATGGACAAGGCCGCGCAGCGGAAGCTATGGCTTGCCGCATTATCCTCAAAGCGCGGGGCGTATTCGCTCCATCTGGGTACATATTGCATACGGATGATGGTGCTTGTGAATTTGCCGTTCTTCATTCCTTACACTCCCTTAGGCAGCTTCAAGCCGAAAACCGCCGTTCATCAGTAAGACTGTCTATGCTATTATAAAGCTTATGTATGAAAACGACTAGAAGAGGTAATGAGGAAAATGGGTATACGTGAGTTTGGTTTGACCTTCAATCGGCAGTTTGAACGGTGGATGTTTATTATTATTCCGGCTTCATTGGTACTTGGTTTTGTATTTGCTTCGCCGCTTGCGCCATTCATTCAATCGGTTCCGTATTTGTTCGCCTATGTGACGCTTACGATGGCCATCGGCTGCGGCCTTGGCCAATTGCGCGCGGTGATGCGCAGACCAGGCATTATGGGGCTTACTTTTATTATCGCGCATGTTCTGTCTCCGCTTGCCGCATATGGACTCGGAACGCTTATTTTCGGCGCCGGTTCACCGTACGTGGTTGGTCTGGTGCTTTTCACGATCATACCGATTGGCGTCTCTACGGTGCTCTGGGTCGGCATGTCGGGCGGCAGCGTGCCGCTTATGCTGGCGATGGTGGTGCTGGATTCGGCGCTTAGCCCGCTGATCGTGCCTGTCGGCATTCAATTGTTTTTTAACTCAGCCGTCGAGGTGAAGGCTGGGCCCATGATTATTGATTTGCTAATCATCATCGTGCTGCCGACCATCATTGGTGTTGCGCTGCATCAGCTAAGCAAGGGACGTATTCAAGGTTTCGTCCAGCCTGTCGCAGCACCGATCTCGAAGTTATGCTTCGTTGCTGTCGTAGCCCTTAATGCATCTGCAATAGCTCCTCATGTGGAGCAGCTGAAGGAGGACATGCTGGTGCTTGTTCCGCTTGTTGTCGTTCTCGTAGGCATCTGCTACGCTCTTGGCTATATAGGTACGATCCATTTGCGTAATCATGAGCAGCAGGTGACCGTTTCTTATGCAACGGGTATGCGCAATATATCGCTTGGCATCGTGCTGGCGCTTAGCTATTTCAGCCCGCTTGCGGCTGTGCCGGTCGTATTGTCGATCCTCATTCAGCAGCCCATTGCAACGGTTCATCAATATATTTTACAAAAACTTTATAAAAAGAAGTCTGGCGAAACCGCTGTACGGGATGTACGATGAAATTTATAGTTTGCACGATGAAGCATTCGCTGATAACGCGTAATTACTACGTTAGGGAGTGAAAGGTATGAACAGCTTTCGGATGAGGCTGACGCTTATTATGATTACGATGATTGCCTTATCGGTTGGCGCGGCAGGCTTATTCATGGCAAATTCCTTTAAGGTTAATCATATCAATGCGCTGGAAGACAACATGGTCCGTGAAATGAATATCATTGCAGCGAAGATAGAATGGAAATCAGGCGATTTGACTAAGCTCTATGCTTATTATACGAATGAGGCGAAGGAGCTTAAAAATTATACGGGAGCTCGTGTGACGTTTATACGCAGCGATGGCGTCGTGCTTGGAGATTCAGACTGGGATCCGAAAAGTATGGATAATCACCTTGGTCGAGTCGAAGTGAAGGAAGCAATCGAGAGCGGTACGGGGCGAGCGATTCGGGCAAGCGGAACGGCTAACCAGAACAATATGTATGTAGCGATACCGGTTGAGACAGCACCGATTCAGGCGCCCAAAATCATTCGGCTCTCGATGAGCTTAAAGGAGGTTGACGAGAGTATACGTCAACTAACGCTGGTGCTCATCGTCGGGTTGCTGGGGCTCTTCATCGTTGCCGCATTCATCAGCTATCGGATCGCTTTAGGCTTGACCCGCCCGCTGGAGCAAATAACAAGAGTTGCGCAGCGAATTAAAAATATGGATTACCAGGCAAGGGTAAAGGTATCGAAGCAGGATGAGATTGGCGAGCTTGGCCATGCGATCAATGCGATGGCCGACAGTCTTCAAGTCCAAATGAGCCGTATTCAGCAAAACGAGAATCAGCTTGAAAGCGTCTTGAATAACATGATTAACGGTATCGTTATGATTGATAAAAATGGAAAAATTGTGCTCATGAATAGACGTGCGGAGCTGGTGCTGGGCTTCTCCGCACGCGATCTTGTCGGCCGGCATTACGCGGAGGCGAAGCAGCAATACGAGCTGTCCCAAATGATTCAGGAGGGCCTTACAGGACAGCAGCATTTGCGTGAGGAAATTACATTCTACTTCCCGGAGGAGAGACTGCTTGAGCTTAATTTGGTGCCAATTCATCCGGAAGGGAATGAGTTCGCCGGCGTGCTTCTAGTGCTGCAGGATGTCTCGGCCATCCGAAGGCTGGAGCGGATGCGCAGTGAATTCGTTGCGAATGTATCCCATGAGCTGAAGACGCCGATCACTGCGGTTAAGGGCTTTGCTGAGACGCTGCTCGGAGGTGCAGTCGATGATCCAGAGACAGCGCGATCGTTCCTGCAAATCATTTATGACGAGAGCGACCGGCTTAACCGTCTGATCGGGGACATTCTTGAGCTATCGAAAATCGAATCGCGCCGTATTCCGCTCGTGCTCTCACCCATCGAGATGGATACCTTCATAACGAAGTCGGTTACTCTAATGGAATCGGAGGCCGCCCGCAAAAACATCGAGCTCGGCATGAGTATAGAGCCTGGTTTGTATGTCGAGGCTGACGAGGATCGGCTTCGTCAAATCATAATGAATTTGCTTTCCAACGGCATTAACTATACGCCGGAAGGCGGCAGGGTATCGCTTAGCGTAGAAGGGATCGGCGATGATTATATACGCTTTCAGATTAGCGATACAGGCATCGGAATTCCGAAGAAGGATTTGCCGCGTATCTTTGAAAGATTTTATCGTGTGGATAAGGCCCGCTCGCGCAGCTCAGGCGGGACAGGGCTTGGCTTGTCGATCGTCAAACATCTTGTGGAGCTGCACAGAGGCACGATCTCGGTCACGAGCTCTATCGGTATCGGAACGACGTTTACGATTGAGCTTCCAGTGATACAGAACTGAAAAAGATTTACCTATTATTCATGAACCATGATAAACTTATTGTAAAATGTTTAATTATTAAATAGCAGCATCCGCATGCTGGAATTCGCTTGGCTGGAGGTTAACATGTCGCATAAAGTGCTCGTAATCGAAGACGAACCGACACTGGCAAGGCTTTTGTCTTACAATTTGACGCAAGAGGGCTACGAAACGACGGTAATCGATCATGGCGGAGAAGGGCTGCAGACCGCTCTGCAGCGCAGCTTCGACTTGATTATTCTAGATATTATGCTGCCTGGCATGAACGGCTTTGAGGTTTTGAATCGCCTTCGACAAAATGGGGTAAGAACGCCGGTAATTATTTTAACGGCCCGCAATGCCGAGGAAGAGGTCGTGCAGGGATTGAAGCACGGCGCGGACGATTATATTACGAAGCCGTTTGGCGTGGCCGAGCTGCTTGCGCGCGTATCGGCGGTGCTTCGACGGACGCAGCAGGAGGACAGCAAGCCTTTGGAATCATCCGAGAAGGTTATTACGGCAGGAGATTTATCGATTTATCCGGAGAAATATGAGGTTATTTTAAATGGCGAAGCGATTCCGCTTCGTCCGAAGGAATTTGAGGTGCTTCTTTACTTGGTGCAGCGGCCAGGCATGGTGATTACGCGCGATGACCTCATGAATGTCGTGTGGGGCTTCGATTATATCGGCGGCCAACGAACAGTCGACGTCCATGTCAGCTCCCTAAGGAAGAAGCTGGAGCTCAGCCAGCAATCAGTTCAAATTGAATCGATTCGCGGCGTAGGCTACAAGCTCGTTATGCCAAAAAAGCTCGCTACCCCTAAAGCATAGGGTAGACGAGCTTTTTTTTCATGTGAATGACTGAAATACAGACGGAGCTATTGACGATTCCAGACTAGCATTTTACGTTGAAACTGCTTCGGTGAGCAGTCATTGTATTTTTTGAACATTTTATAGAAATGAGCCATGTTCGGCATGCCGATCCGCTCGCCAACCTCCGATATGCTCAAATCCTTCGTCAATAAAATCCGCTCTGCCCATTTCACTTTGCGGTAGTTTACGTATTCCGTAAACGAGAGACCGATCGTCTTTTTGAAATATTTGACGAAATAATAGTAGCTCATATTGGCGATCTTGCATACCTCTTCCACTTGAATGCGATCGGTTAAATGACTCTCTACATAGTCAAGCACGGGCTTCAGCCGAACCCGGTCGAAATTATCCTGCTCGATGAGCACCTTTTGTGTATCATTGCGCAGCAGGAGCAGCAATATTTGTTTGATCAGCACGCTAACCGCAAGCTCATAGCCAGTCTCCTTATGCGACGCTTCATTAAGAATTTGCTGGATGCAGGAGGCGGCTTTCTGCTTCACTTCACTGTTTTCCTCGAAAATATAATTCGCCTTGCTAAGCGGCATTTGAGTTTCGGAGAAATAACGCATATAAGGAATCGTGCTTTGGTCGAAAAATTGCTCAAGGTCAAATTGCAGGACGATATAGTTCAGCAGCCCCACACTTCTGTCACGGTGCAGCTCCGAAGCTCCGATCAGAATAACGTCTCCGGATTGCAGGTGAAAGCTCTCTTCATCTACATAAACGTCCAGCCGGCCTTCGAGAATTAGCAGCAGCTCCAGCTGTTTATGGTAATGCCAGTTTGTGTATCCTTCAAAATCGCGCATGGTTTGAAATATGCGCAGCGATAGAAGCGGGTTTTCATATGCGACCTTTTCATTTATAGCTTCCAATTGTTGCGTCCTCCCGGGCACTGTCTCAGCGATATCTATATTGTAGTGAAACCGTTATAGCTTGGCAATAAGGGATACTTGAATAGGGATGCGCGAAGAGAGCAATAGCGTTAAAATGGTAATAAATAAAAGCGGCGCAATGGCCGCAGGTTAGACTGGTGAGGTCTGGGGGTTGGACGATGGGACAGGATATATTCAAGAATGCCGGGCTGAGCAATGTGCTGCTGCTCGATCGGATGAACGATAGAACAGAACGGGACGTGCTTTATTCCTTTGCGCTGGATGAGCTGCTATGTCGGAGTACGGGGCGAGGCGGTCCGTCTATTTGTCATATCTGGCGTCATCCGCGTGCATTTGTTATGGGGCTGCGCGACAGCAGATTGCCAGGAGCAGCAGCCGCGCAGCGCCGGCTGGAGGCGGAGGGCTGGTCGACAGCGGTCCGCAATTCGGGCGGCGCTGCGGTACCGCTCGATCAAGGAGTGATCAATATATCGCTTATCCTGCCGAAAGCAGCTGAGTCGTCAGTCACGCATTTTCATGACGATTTCGAGCGGATGTATGAGCTGATTAAGCAGGCTCTTCATCATACAGGCTGCAGGGTGGATAAAGGCGAGATAGCAGGCGCCTATTGTCCGGGTGATTATGATCTAAGCATCGGCGGGTTCAAGTTCTGCGGCATTGCCCAGCGAAGGCAGGTGCACGCTTATATCGTACAAGCCTTTGTTGTTGCAGAGGGCTCGGGCCGGGAACGTGCTCGAATGGTACGATCCTTCTATGATCAAGCCGCAAATGGAGAGAGCTCCTTTGCTTATCCGGTTGTTACGGATGAAAGCACAGCCAGCCTGGAGGAACTGACTGGACTCGGTATCTATGCGGGACAAACCTTCGTGGATGCTGTTAAGCGAGTTATACTATCACAGCATTCAACGGAGGAGTTAAAGGAAGCGGAGGCGCGGCTTGTGATGCCGACAACAGAGCAAATCATGGATATGGCCGCCGTGCTGAGGTCACGTTATGCAATACATCCGTAAATATTTATTGCACCTGCAGTCATCCTAATGCCGTTCGGATTTACGAATAATTTGATTCACAACCTCCGAAAATACGAGACCGATCGCAATCGCCCCTGATATCATAAAGGCTTTGACCGCTAGCTGGACGGCGGAATCGTAATTGTCCTCGACCACGTTTCGCATGGCGTCGTAGGCGAGTCCGCCTGGGACGAGCGGGATGATTCCCGCGACGCTGAATACGATAATGGGCGTTTTGTACAGCTTGGAAAATAACTGGCTTATGACCGTAACGACGAAGGCCGCAATGAGCGTGGCCGGAATGGCGTCAAGTGAAAGCTCGATGCAGGACACGTAGACGAGCCAGCCGATCATTCCGACCGCGCCGCAGTGGATCAGCGTCCGCTTCGGTACATTGAAGATGAGGCCGAAGGCCGCTGATGCGATGAAGCTTGTGAATAGCTGCTCAATGATCATCAAGGTCGTTTCCTCCCATTCGCGTTAGTAGAAAGAAAGCACAGCAGCAATACCCGCCCCGATCGCAAAGGCCGTAAGAAAGGCCTCAGCCCCCTTGGAGAGACCTGATACCAGATGCCCTGCCATCAAATCCCTTACCGCAGCTGTAATATGTAACCCTGGAACAAGAGGCATGACCGAGCCGATGATGATCTTATCCAGATCGGCTCCGAAGCCATAGCGTACAGATAACACAGACATGGTGCCGATGAGCAGAGCGGTTATAAATTCAGCGAAAAATTTGATCGGAACAATACGATGCAGCGTGATAAAAAACCAAAAGCCAAAGCCCCCCGTGATGAGAACGGGGACAAAATCCCGCCAGCTGCCTTGGAACATAATCAGAAAGCAGCCGCTTGCGATCGCGGCAGCTGCTATTTTCAGCCAGGCTGGATAGGCGGAATCGGATTTGTCCAGCTGCTGCAGCAGCTGATGTGCTTCGCTTGCGGTAAGCTTGCCCTCGCTGATCCGTCTGGATATATCGTTTACGGAGGACACCTTTAACAAATTGGTTGTCCGATTGGAGATGCGAACGAGTCTCGTTACCTGGGAGGAGCCGTCAATTGCAAAAATAATACCGGTCGGCGTAACGAAGCTTTGCGGGTTTTCGATACCGTAGGCGGAAGCTATACGAACCATCGTATCCTCAACCCGATAGGTTTCACCGCCGTTTTGCAAAATGATTTTGCCGGCTAACAGGCATATTTGCGTAATTTCATGGCTGTTAGCAGCTGATTCGTCCAGCATGCCGTATCTCCCCTTTGCGCAAGCGTGAAGTGATGCTAAATATGTTGCTTCGTTAATCGCTTCGATTGCTGTTCAAATTCAGCACGGATACGGGCCAGCAGATCCGGGCTTGCACACACGTCATAAGCCGTAGCGGCGAGCATTTTGGCGCCGAACAGCATGCCGTCTAGGGCATAGTCCGTCATAGCCGCATCGCGGAACGCTTCGGTATGAAGCATCAGCCGGTCCTGCACGACCTTCACGAAAGGATGAATTGCAGGGCAGCGGATGGATACGTTGCCAAGGTCCAGCGAGCCGTGATCCTTGCCGATTTCGATTTGCTCCGGCGGTATGCCTGCTTCGATCAGATTTGCGTTAAACTGCTCAGACAAGGCTTCGTTTGTCAGCAGTTCGTCATAGGAGAACTCATAGTTGCTGACTTTCAAGGAACAGCCGGTTTGCAGGGCGGCCCCCTCAGCGCAGCGCAGCACTTTAGCCGTCAGCTCATTGGTATAGCTGCGAGAGGCGGAGCGTACATAAAATTGGGCTGAAGCGTAATCTGGAATGATATTCGGCGCTTGTCCTCCGTTATCAATGATGCCGTGAATGCGGGCATCGCTTCTCGTCTGCTGACGAAGCGCGTTAATGCTGTTGAACAGCTGGAGCACGGCGTCGAGCGCGTTAATGCCTTCATAGGGACTGGCAGCTGCATGTGCTGCAACGCCTGTAAATTCAAATTGAAGCGCATCAAGTGCCAAAGACTCGCCGGATTGCTCAAAGGTATGATAGGGATGCGCCATGAGGGCGAAGTCGCAATCATCGAATAAGCCCGCGGCCGCCATAGGCACCTTCGCGCCGCGCGTTTCCTCGGCTGGCGTGCCGTAGATGCGGATTTTTCCGCCTAGCTGCTGCTTGGTCAGCGCTGCTTTTAAGCCTGCCGCGGCTGCTATGCTCATGGAGCAAATAAGATGATGTCCGCAGGCGTGGCCGATGTCCGGCAGCGCATCATATTCGCATAGAAAACCTACCGTTGGACCCGGCTTGCCGGTATCGAAGGTGGCGATGAACGAGGTTTCGATTTCCAGAATGGCGCGCTCCACATGGAAGCCCATTCGAGTCAGTTCCGTGCAGAGCAGCTCAGCAGCAAAAAACTCCTCATGACCAAGCTCCGGCCGACTGCCAATAGAGCGGGAAATGGTGCGGAACGTATCCGCATGGTGATCAATCTCAGCAAAAATTGTTTGTTTGTCGGACATAGCTAGACAACCTCCTGAAATTCAATATGCCATCGTAAGAGCGGCAGATATGATTTTGATACTGCATTATCATGCTAATCGTTAACGCATTCCGTGAATTTTTTTGAACTGCTCAGGGCTGAGACCCTCCAGCCGCCTGAAGACGGAGCTGAAATAGCTGGGCGTGTCGAAGCCGACGCGCCGGGCGATTTCGTGCATTTTGACATCGCTCTCGTTGAACATGAGCTCCTTGCTGCGATTGATGCGTTCCCGATTCACGTATTCCATCGGCCGCATTTTCATCGCCTTCTTGAACAGCAGGCACAAATACTGCGGCGTCACGTCGATGCAGCTGGCCAGATCCTTGATTGTAACCAGTCGATTATAGTTGGCTTCTATATATTGAAAGACCGGTTGAAGCTTAAAGTAGTTTTGTTCAACCGAATGGGAGCTTACCATAATAACTTTCATCAAATCGAGCAGAAACATGTAAATAAGCTTGGAGCACTCCAGTCCGAGAAAGGCGCGGTCCGATTGCGTCATGGCATAAATATTTTTCATATGGGTAACTATCATATCATGATCTGCAGTGGAGTAGACACCTGATTGCGTAATTCCTGCCTGCCTGAAGAGCGTGTCCGACAAGCTGCCCCGAAAGCTAAGCCAATGGATGTCCCAAGGCTCCTGAACCGCAAAATATTGATGAGGCTCGTTCGGAAAAAGACAAAAGCCTTGACCAGCGCGAACGGTCATTTTTTGTCCGCCGACATGCAGCTCGCCAGTGCCCGACATCACCTGCAGCCATTGAAAATGTGGATAACCGTCCGGGCGGTCGATCGGCTCTTGGTTGCTCCAGTGCCCGATGCTTGTCAGATAGACGGGGAGGGTTGTGTCCGTCTCTGTCAGAATCGGGAAAACCATCGTATCGATTATAAACACCTCCTGTTTCATATTTTGATAGTTATGCGAAAATCCTATTATTTTATTGATAATATGAACCATTTATAATATGAATATCATTATAGTATATCTAATATGGGCTATAATCAAGACGAACCTGGAGGTTATCGATATGAGTATGAAATTCCCGCCGATCAGCGGCAAGATACCGCAAATGCTGCACGGAGCAGACTATAATCCAGACCAATGGCAAAAGTATCCGGAGGTGCTTGAAGAGGATATCCGGCTGATGAAGCTTGCGCATTGCAATGTGATGTCGGTTGGCATATTTGCTTGGATGGCGATTGAGCCTGAGGAAGGTGTATTTACGTTCGAGTGGCTGGATACGCTGCTTGATAAATTCGCGGCCAACGGCATTTATGCTCTATTGGCTACACCAAGCGGCGCCCGTCCGGTATGGATGTCGCAAAAATATCCTGAGGTGCTGCGCGTTGCCCAAAACGGCATTCGAAATTTGCACGGCGCCCGCCACAATCACTGCTTCACTTCTCCGATCTATCGCGAGAAGGTGAAGATCATGAACTCGAAGCTTGCTGAGCGCTATGCGAACCACCCGGCTGTTATCGGCTGGCATATTTCCAACGAATACGGCGGTGAATGCCACTGCTCGTTCTGCGAGGAGGCGTTCCGTGACTGGCTTAAAAGTAAATACGGCACCATTGAAGCGCTTAATGATGCGTGGTGGACAACGTTCTGGAGCCATACGTATACGGATTGGAGTCAAGTCGAGTCCCCAACGGCGCGCGGTGAAAATGCCGTTCACGGCCAAAATGTCGATTGGAGAAGATTCGTGACAGATCAAACGGTAGATTTCTGCCGTCATGAGATCGAGCCGCTTCGCGCAGCGAACAGCGAGCTTCCGATAACAACCAATTTCATGCTTGATTTCGAGCCGCTGAACTATTGGAAGTTTACAGATCTGCTTGATATGATCTCGTGGGATGCTTATCCGACCTGGCACGACAATGGTGGAGACGACAGCGAGCAGGCTGCTTGGATCGCTTTCAACCATGACGTGTTCCGGTCGCTGAAGGGCGGCAAGCCGTTCATGCTGATGGAGAGCACGCCAAGCATGACGAACTGGCAGCCGATCAGCAAGCTGAAGCGCCCGGGCATGCATATGCTCTCCTCGCTGCAGGCGGTAGCGCATGGCTCGGATACGGTGCAATACTTCCAGTGGCGTAAGAGCAGAGGCTCGAGCGAGAAGCTGCATGGTGCCGTTGTGGATCATGTCGGCCACGAGCATACCCGCGTATTCCAGGATGTAGCTGAGCTTGGCGCGACGCTGGAGAAGCTGACAGAGGTTGTTGGCACGACGGTGAAGCCGGAGGTTGCGCTTATTTATGATTGGGAAAATCGCTGGGCTGTGAAGGACTCGCAAGGCCCTCGCAACGGCGGGCTTCATTATGAAGAAACAGCGAAGCGTCATTATCGTCCATTCTGGGATCTCGGCGTTCCCGTTGATGTGATCGATTCGGAATGCGATTTTTCGCAATACAAGCTGTTAGTAGCGCCAATGCTGTACATGGTCCGTCCGGGTGTTGGTGAGCGAATTGAGCGTTTTGTGGAAAATGGCGGTACGTTCATAGCAACCTATTGGAGCGGAATCGTTGACGACTATGATCTTTGCTTCCTGACTGGCTTCCCGGGACCGCTTCGCAAAACGCTGGGCATTTGGTCGGAGGAGATTGATTCGCTGCATGACCATGATTCCAACCGTGTGGTTATGAATGAAGGCAATTTGCTTGGCCTCGAAGGCGAATTCGAAGCGCGCGAGCTGTGCGACTTGATCCATCTTGAGGGCGCGGAGGCGCTTGCGGTTTATGGCGCGGACTTCTATGCCGGCCGTCCGGCGTTAACCGTTAATCGGCTTGGAAAGGGCAAGGCTTACTATATCGCATCGCGCAATGAGACTGCATTCACGAACGAGCTGCTGGCCAGACTTGTTGAGCAGGCGGGCATCGCGCGAGTAGTAGATTCAGAGCTGCCACATGGCGTAACAGCGCAGCTGCGGACGGATGGCACAAACGATTACGTCTTCGTCTCGAATTTCAGCGCGAACGAGGCGAATGTGCGTCTTGATGGGCGCAGCTATTCGGATTTGTTAACGGGAGCCATCGTTGGAGAAAGCGTGGAGCTAGGCGCATACAGTGTCCGTATTTTGAGGCGCGAGTCGATATGAAATATCGTAATCAGATGAAACGTCTTTACAAAAACTGTTGAATTTAACATAGCGATAATATAGTTTTGCATTATTGTTGATGCTTTAGGCCTATAGTGAGTGCATGCGGATCGAGAAGGAAGGGTGAAAGGCTATGCTGGCATCTGTTATGGAGCTTGGAGCTAAGCTTGAAGTTAGAAAACAAGGGGACACAAAGCGAAGCGATGAGATCAGGACTGATGATGATGCTCGTAGGGAGATACGTAATGCGCAGCTTGATGCGTCTTCCGGGCCGGCACCAAGGCAGACTGTCCACTTACAGCATTTTTTGCGTCAAGCACCGATTGTCACCATCAACCATACATGCAAAGCAACCTTGACCCTATTTAAACAACATCCGGAGAGCGAATGCGTCATCGTATGCGAAAGTGGGAATAAGCCCGCAGGGCTCATGATGCGAAATCACTTTTTCCTGAAGCTTGGTCATCGATTCAGCGCAGATCTGTATGATGAGAAGCCGATTACGATATTAATGGACCCAAACCCGCTTATGGTCGATTGCCGCTTTGCCCCGCAGCAGCTTATCGATAGCGCGCTCGGCCGGCAAGACAGAACGATCCGTTCGGCGGAGCAGCGCGTGGACGAGATCGAACAGGCCGTAAGCAGCGTTCGTCAATCTACGGTGCAAGGAGAGTCGCTCTCTGTTGAGATGGTGGATTTAACGTTAACGGGGAAAAATGAGCTTGATAAGGTGACGAAGGCATTTGGCTCGATTACGGACAATTCCCGGCTGCAGGAGCAGCAAATGGTTGAGCTTCAAGCGGAAGCCGGAACCATAAGCAAAGTATCCTTACGGATTAAGGAGCTTGCAGAGCACAGTAACCTGCTTGCGCTCAACGCTTCGATAGAGGCGTCGCGCGCAGGGGAGTACGGCCGAGGCTTTGCTGTAGTAGCGGCTGAAGTAAGGGAGCAGGCCAATCAGACGAAGCAGCTCGCAAACGAGATAACGTATTTGACGCGATCGATAGTGAACGCGATTGAGCAGACAACATCGATTGCGCAAGCCGGGCGAGCAGAAACGGCTGCCAGTGTTGCGCATATCCATCAGGCGGTGGAGGCCTTTAACCATTTATTTCGTGCGGCGGCGGATAACCGAAGCAGCGCGAAGGAGATTGGAATGCTATCGGAGCAAACGCATCAGCAGGCTGTTCATGTTGCAAACGAAATGAAAAGCTTGCAAAAGGCATATTTTTAACATAACGTTAACAAATCAACTACACTTGCTTTACAATACTCTTGTAAGATTACTCTTGTAAGATAAAAAGCAAATATACTTTCATATGACGAATAAGCAGCGCATTTGCTGTCATTAGCTTGTACATTAGGTGATGAAAATGTGATGTCCCGCCGGGCATCACATTTTTGCCGCAGGAGCAGCCATTAAATGACTTACAGAGGAGAATGATATGGAGTCACTTATAGATATCAAAAAACTGAATTTATATTACGGCGCATTCCATGCCCTGAAGGATGTTACGCTAACCATTCCAGAAAAAGCGATAACAGCGTTTATCGGTCCTTCCGGCTGCGGAAAATCGACATTGCTGCGCACGCTTAACCGGATGAACGATATGATCCCGGGAACGAGAATTGAAGGCGATATAAAAATAGCCGGCAAAGATATTTATTCAAGCGAAGTTGAAGTGGAGACGCTGCGCAAACAGATCGGGATGGTGTTTCAGCAGCCCAACCCTTTTCCAAAGTCGATCTACGACAATGTCGCTTACGGTCCTCGCTTGCATGGCGTAACTAGCAAGAAGGAACTCGATGAAATCGTGGAAACGAGCTTGAAATCCGCTGTTCTTTGGGAAGAGGTCAAGGATCATTTGAAGCGCTCAGCTTCAGGGCTGTCTGGCGGACAGCAGCAGCGGCTGTGCATTGCGCGCGCGCTGGCGGTTAACCCGGACATTTTGCTTATGGATGAGTCCACTTCTGCGCTTGACCCGATCTCAACATTAAAGATTGAAGAGCTTGCTAAAGAGCTGAAGGATAAATATACGATTGTCATGGTCACGCACAACATGCATCAAGCGGCTCGTGTTTCGAATCAGACGGTCTTTTTTTTGAATGGCGAGGTTGTTGAATATTCGGAAACAGAGAAGCTGTTCTCCAATCCGACAGATCAGCGAACTGAAGATTATATAAGCGGTCGCTTCGGCTAAGCCAGGCGGCGAAGAATATGAGGGGGAATATGTGATGATGACGATTCGCAAGGATTTTGACCAAGGGCTGGAGCACCTTCATAATCTGCTTATTGATATGGGTACTTTCGTAGAAAATGCGCTAGTGGAATCGATGGAGGCTTTGAAAACGGTCGATGTGGAGCGTGCCAAGCAGGTTATTACGAAGGATCCGACTCTTAATCAAATGGAAGAAAAAATTACAGAGATCGGATCCAAGCTGATTGCCACGCAGCAGCCTGTTGCCAAGGATTTGCGCCGCATACTAGCCGCTTTCAAAATCGCCAGTGATTTGGAGCGGATGGGTGATCTATCAGTTGATATCGCGAAGGTTGTACTTCGTTTGGAGGGTCAAGCGCTGATCAAGCCGCTTATCGATTTGCCGCGCATGGCAGAAATAGTGCAGCTGATGACGTATGAATCCATTCAGTCCTTCATCCAGGAAAATGTCGACTTGGCTTATAAGATGGCGAAGGACGATGATCAGGTTGACGCGCTATACGGGCAAATTACCCGCGAGCTATACTCGATGATGATGGAAAACCCGCGCACGATTACGCAATCCTCCTTACTTAGCTTTGTGGGCCGTTACCTGGAGAGATTCGGCGACCACGCAACCAATATCGGCGAAAGCGTTGTTTATCTCGTAACCGGCAGCAGACCGGATTTGAACGTTTAATAGATGAAGAGGTGTCTCATAAGTAGTTATATCTACTTAAGGGGCTCCTCTTTTTTATGTAACAGCTCTGTTCAATGAGATTGGATTGACGGTCCCTCCTCTGGCTCACGATGCTTGGGCAAGGGTTATTT
The DNA here is from genome assembly GCF_049725345.1 of Paenibacillus praedii. Taxonomy (NCBI): domain Bacteria; kingdom Bacillati; phylum Bacillota; class Bacilli; order Caryophanales; family Paenibacillaceae; genus Paenibacillus; species Paenibacillus praedii. The sequence goes on from NZ_JBMWAM010000016.1 coordinate 37,899, forward strand.
TGTGGTATAATACGGGGTATGTATGCTTACGAAACGAGGTATTGATCCCATATGGAAAAATGGATGCTAATTGACGGAAATAGTATTGCTTACCGCGCTTTTTTCGCTATGCCGCTGCTGACGAATACAGCCGGTCTGCATACGAATGCGATATTTGGGTTTACAACGATGCTGCTGAAGCTGCTGGAGCAGGAGAAGCCGACGCATGTGCTGGTGGCATTCGATGCGGGTAAAATCACGTTCCGCCATGAGGGCTACACGGAGTATAAGGGCGGAAGGCAGAAAACGCCGTCTGAGCTGTCAGAGCAATTTCCGGTTCTGAAGGATCTGCTGCGGGCGTTCAGCATTGAGCAGTACGAGCTGTCTGGCTATGAGGCAGATGATATTATCGGGACGTTAACCCGGGCTGCGGACGAGAAAGGCGTTGAGGCGATCGTCGTCACTGGCGACAAGGACATGCTCCAGCTTGCATCAGAGAAGGTTACGATTGCATTGACGCGCAAGGGCGTAAGCGATGTTGATCTCTTTTCACCTGAGGCTATTCAGGAAAAGTATGGGCTTAAGCCATTGCAAATTATCGATCTTAAAGGACTTATGGGCGATGTGTCGGACAACATTCCTGGCGTACCGGGCGTTGGCGAGAAGACGGCGCTGAAGCTGCTGCATGAATACAGCACAGTGGAGAATGTGCTTGATAGTCTGGACAAGCTGAAGGGCAAACTGAAGGAAAATATTGAACAGCATAAAGAGGATGCCCTCATGAGCAAGAAGCTGGCCACGATTTTTCGCGAGGTGCCGCTTGAGAAAAATGCGGATGACATCCGTTACAACGGCTATGAACCTTCGAAGCTCGCTGAAGCGTTCCGTAAGCTGGAGTTCAAATCGCTTATTGAGCGGCTGGAGCTGGATGGCGGGTCGGATGGTGCAGAAGAGACAGCGCAGGCTGCTGCAGCTGAACTGACGATTCATGTCATCGAGTCGGACAAGGATTCGGCTTTGCTGGAGCAGCTGCTGGAGATGCTCGGAGAAGAGGAGAAGAACGGCTTGTACGTTGAGGCGATAGGCGAGAATCCGCATCATGCGAAGCTTGTTGGACTGGCGGTCGCGACAGAGGAAGCTGTATATGCGATGCCTTTCTCGCTTCTTGAGAAGCCTTGCGCCGCAAAGCTGCGCGATTGGCTTAAGCAATCGGATAAGCCTAAATACGGCTTCGACCTGCATAAGACCGAGCTTGCGCTGCGCTGGAGCGGAATCGGCTTCGAGGGCGCGGCTTTCGATGTGCAGCTCGCTGCTTATTTGCTCGATCCTACAGATTCGAGCCAAACGCTCAGCAGCATTAATGAAAAGCATGGTCAGCCTGCCGTTCCTTCAGATGAAGCCGTGTACGGCAAAGGGGCAAAGTTCAGACTGCCCGAAGCAGAGACACTGTATCGGCATTTGGCGCTTAAGGCGGAGGCTGTACGCCGGCTTGTGCCGCTCTTGACGGAGGAGCTGGAGCGCACGAGCATGAGCAAGCTGTATTTTGAGCTGGAGCAGCCGCTGTCCCGTATTCTCGCTGGCATGGAGCATTTGGGAATTAAGGTGGAGAAGCAGGAGCTGGAGGCGCTTGGCAGCGATCTGGAGCGTCAGCTGGCGACCATTGTTGCCGATATTTACAAGCATGCCGGGACGGAGTTCAACATCGGCTCGCCGAAGCAGCTTGGTGAAATTTTGTTCGAGAAGCTCGAACTGCCGGCGAGGAAAAAGACGAAAACCGGCTATTCAACGGATGCCGAGGTGCTGGAGGATCTGGCTCCTTATCATGATATTATTCCGCTCATCCTGCATTACCGCCAGCTGGCAAAGCTGCAGTCCACCTATGTGGAGGGCTTGCTGAAGGAGGTTCGTGAGGAGACGGGCAAGGTACATACGTATTACCGTCAGACGATTGCGGCGACGGGACGTTTGAGCAGCCAATTCCCAAACCTGCAGAACATTCCAATCCGGCTGGAGGAAGGCCGCAAAATTCGAAAAGCCTTCGTACCGTCCGAGCCTGGCTGGTTCATTCTGGCCGCTGACTACTCTCAGATTGAGCTTCGCGTGCTTGCTCATATTTCGGGCGATTTGAATTTGAAGGAAGCATTTATTCATGATATGGACATCCATACGAAGACCGCGATGGACGTATTCGGCGTCACGGCGGATCAGGTGGATTCGAACATGCGCCGCTCGGCGAAGGCCGTTAACTTCGGAATTGTGTACGGAATCAGCAGCTTCGGGCTATCACAAAACTTGAAAATCAATCCGAATGAGGCATCTAAATTCATTGAACAATATTTTGAAGTGTTCAAAGGGGTACGCAAGTTTATGGACGATGTCGTGAAGGATGCGCGCCGTGATGGCTATGTGACGACGTTGTTGGACCGGAGACGTTATTTAAATGATATTAATGCTTCAAACTTCAACCTCCGCTCTTTCGCGGAACGGACAGCGATGAACACGCCAATTCAAGGGACGGCTGCCGACATCATTAAGCTGGCGATGGTCCAAATGGATGCGGCGCTGCGCGAGCGTAAGCTCAAGAGCCGCATGCTGCTGCAGGTACACGATGAGCTCGTATTCGAGGTGCCGGAGGATGAGATGGAGCTGATGAAGAAACTTGTCCCGGAAGTGATGGCCGGAGCGCTTAAGCTGGATGTTCCGCTTAGGGCAGACGTGAGCTTCGGCGATAACTGGTATGAAGCGAAATAATTTACCATTGATGGCGATCGTCCATTCTGGATGACTTCAATCGCTATTTTTCTTATAATGGTAGTTGAGGTGAGGAGAAATGCCTGAATTGCCAGAGGTAGAGACAGTAAGAAGAACACTTATAGAACTTGTAGCGGGAAAGCGGATAGCTTCTGTTACCGTAAAGCTCCCGCGTATTATACAGCGTCCTTCGGAGCCTGAGCAGTTCGCGGACGCGCTGGCTGGTCATACGATTCAAACGGTCGAGCGCCGCGGAAAGTTTTTGCGAATTATTTTGGACGGATTGGTGCTTGTATCCCATCTTCGGATGGAAGGGCGTTACGGCATGTTCAAGTCGGATGAGCCGGTTGAGCTTCATACACATGTGATTTTTCATTTCGATGATGGGACGGAATTGCGATATAAGGATGTCCGGCAGTTCGGCACGATGCATCTGTTCGCGGCGGGCGAAGATCTTCAGCTGCCGCCGCTTAACAAGCTTGGGGTTGAGCCGCTGGATGACACCTTTACGTTGGACGTGCTGCGCACAAAGCTGCAGAGGCGCTCAACGAAGATCAAGCCGCTGCTGCTTAATCAAGAGCATATCGTCGGCCTAGGAAACATTTACGTCGATGAGGCTTTGTTTCAAGCCCGTATACATCCGGAGCGGACGCCGGATATGCTTAAGCCGGCGGAGTGGAAGCGATTATACGAAGCGATTCGCGCGACGCTCTCGCATGCTGTAGAAGCGGGCGGTTCCTCGATCAAGTCGTATGTGAACGGGCAGGGCGAGATGGGAATGTTCCAGCATCAGCTGCTCGTATATGGCAAGAAGGAGGAGCCTTGTCCAGCTTGCTCAAGGCCGATCGAGAAATTTATTGTTGGAGGCAGAGGCACGCATATATGCGGCAAATGCCAGCCGTTCACGAAATCCAAGTTGAAGATAGTGGAGGCGAAGTAGCAAGTAAGGATCGACATGCACAGACAAATACTCCCTGCATATGATGGTTCTGTTACGAACGATAGGCGTATGACTACTCACTGATGAAGAGTGAGTCTGGCAGCCGCCGTGCGGGGAGGGGCTTTACGATTGTTCGCGCATGTTGCATCTTTGTTAGTGCTTGCTTTCGCGGTTAGCTTGGATGGCTTCGGTGTAGGTGTTACGTATGGTTTGCGCCGTATCCGTATTCCATTATTGTCGGTGTTCATCATTGCTTGCTGCTCGGGTCTTGTCATTTTCTTATCGATGCAGGTTGGCGGCTGGTTGACTGGCTTCCTATCCGAATTCGTCGCGCGCCTTATCGGTGCGTGTGTGTTAATCGTCATTGGCGGCTGGGCGCTGCTTCAGCTGAAGCGCGGAAAGCAAAATGATGAGTCTATGGAGCCAGTGGATGAGGTTCACCCAGAAAACAAGGTACAGACATCAGCTTTGGGCAAACCGGCAATAGGTGAGTTAGCCGGTGCTGCTCTTGTCGTGATGGTCGAGCTGAAGCGGCTCGGCTTAGTCATTCAAATCTTGCGAACGCCGCAGGCGGCCGATGTTGACAAGTCGGGCACGATCTCCGCATCGGAGGCCGTGATGCTTGGTGTAGCGCTATCGCTTGATGCGTTCGGAGCGGGAATCGGCGCGGCGCTGCTCGGTTTGCCGGCACTATTGACGGCGCTGACGATTGCGCTGGCAAGTGCTATTTTTCTCATCGGAGGCATTCGTTTCGGCTTTCGCTTCTCCTCTTGGAGGGGAATGCAAACATTATCCTTGCTTCCAGGCATATTATTGATCATGATGGGAATCATGAAGCTGTTATAATTTGAGGTGAAATGGATGATAATCGGATTAACCGGCGGTATAGCCAGCGGTAAAAGCACAGTTGCTCGTATGCTCGTTGAACGCGGTGCGCTGCTGGTCGATGCCGATCAGGTCGCAAGGGAGGTCGTTCAGCCCGGCGAGCCGGCGCTAGAGGCTATTGCCTCTTCGTTCGGACAAGCTGTACTGGAGACTGACGGTTCATTGAATCGAAAGGCGCTGGGAGAAATTGTTTTTCGCGATAAATCAGCTTTAGCAAAGCTCGAGGCAATTACTCATCCCGCTATTCGAGAGCGGATGCAGAATCGTATACATAAATATGCAGAGAAGCATCCGAAAAGATTAATTGTAGCGGATATCCCGTTGTTGTATGAAACAAAGCAGCAAAATCTTTACGAAGGCGTTATGGTTGTTTATGTACCTGCGATTATACAGCGGGAGCGGATGATGGAGCGCAATGCAGTTACGCTCGAAGAGGCGGAACGTCGTGTATCGCTGCAGATGGATATCGAGCAGAAACGTACGCTAGCCGACTGGGTCATTGATAACAGCGGGACGTTAGAGGAGACGGAGCGGCAGGTTGAAGATTTTTGGAAAAGTCAGGATTTGCTATGAGGGTATTGCGCAAGAAGAGAGTATTGCTGGTGCTGCTGCTCGGACTCATGACCATACTTTTTCTAAAATCGGACTGGCTCGCTGAATGGATGTACCCGATCCATTATAAGTCAGATATCCGCGCAAGCGCTGCCAATTACGATGTAGAGCCGCACTTGGTCGCTGCGATCATACGCAGTGAAACGAATTATCGGACAGGTCAGGAATCCCGGAAGGGTGCACTGGGCTTGATGCAGATTATGCCGAATACGGCTAATTGGATCATTCAGAGGGCAGGCTTTAAAGAAGTGACAGAGGATATGCTAATGCATCGCGCGGATGTCAGTATTGAGGTTGGCTCCTGGTATTTGCATTCCTTAATTCATCAATTCGGGGATAATCATGTTGCTGCTGTAGCGGCATATAACGCAGGCCCAGGCAATGTACGCAAGTGGTTGGACTCCGGTGTATGGGACGGAAGAATGGAGACCGTCAAGGAAATTCCGTTCGGCGAGACAAGGCACTATGTACAACGTGTCATTTACTATTATAATAAGTACAAGGATTTATACCCGAGCTTCTAATGCTCTTAACCTTTGAACATACAACAAAGCCTTGGAGGCCCGTCGTATCATGGACGAGCCTTTCCAAAGCTGCTGTTATTCATACGACATTTTATGAATCATTATTTGTATTGACCAGCAAGGGATTGCTCGGCAATTTGTACCAGTCGACGCGTGATGTATCCACCGATAGAACCAGCGTCACGTGTAGCCATGTTGCCGTAGTATCCGTCTTGTGGAATCGCAATGCCAAGCTCCTGAGCCACTTCATATTTCATTTGGTCAAGTGCTGCAGTCGCTTGCGGTACAACCAGCTGGTTACTGCTGCGGGATGCGCTCATGTATATTCACCTCCTTGCGGTTGGTAAACGTATTATGTGCAATATTTTAAGGATCATTACAGGAATTACATGGAAAAGCAAAATACACGATAAAGCTTATCTTTGCAGCTGAGCTAGCTTAGAAAGGAGGCCGTACACCTTATGAAATGCCCTTATTGCGACTTTGCCGGAACAAAAGTATTAGATTCCAGGCCGGCCAACGAAAATAAATCGATACGTCGCCGCCGTGAATGCGAGAAGTGCAGCCGCCGCTTTACGACCTTTGAGATGATTGAGGAAACGCCGCTTATCGTCATCAAAAAAGACGGAAGCCGCGAGGAATTCAGCCGCGACAAAATTTTACGCGGTCTCATCCGCGCCTGCGAGAAACGTCCAGTTCCCATTGAACGCCTCGAGGTCATCGTATCCGAGGTCGAGAAGGAGCTCCGCACCACGGCACTCGCCGAGGTGGAAAGCAGCGACATCGGCGGCATCGTGATGAGCCAGCTCTACCCTGTAGACGAGGTAGCCTACGTCCGCTTCGCCTCCGTCTATCGTCAATTCAAAGATATCGATATGTTCATGAAGGAGCTTAACAGCCTGCTCTCCAAGCACCCCATGAACAGCAGTATTAAAGATAAAGATTGACATTTTTGACGACCCTATGCTAATATCAATCTTGTCGTCATTTGGGGCCTTAGCTCAGCTGGGAGAGCGCTTGCATGGCATGCAAGAGGTCAGGGGTTCGATCCCCCTAGGCTCCACCAAACACAAATTTTAAACACGCCGAATCAGGCGTGTTTTTTTGTTTTTGGTGGAGCCCAATAGGGGCGAGCCCTGGGTGACAGCCCCTTCTTTAACACGTTTTTGATTCCTGAACTTATCCATTATTAATAGAAGTACCAATAGTGGTTTTGAAGTTTAATCTTCATTTTCTTGATTTTCACCATTTGATGGTTTTTTATATTCTGGATATTTACTTGTACTTGGTGTTTTTTCAGATTGAGGTTGTGCAAGGATTTCCTGTGGATTAGTCACTATAGGTTGTCCATTCGTCGGTAGCACGCGACGTGCGGTTACATAGGTCCGGTCCCACGTGCTGCCTGAGAACTTCGAAATCGTTACACCGATCCCGACCCTATAGGTATGAAGAAGTTGTCCATTACCCATATATATACTTACGTGATTAATGACGCCATCACGGTTTGTATCTGAGAATATCAAATCACCCGCTTGCAGTTGATCTCTGGGTACAAAAGTACCGACATTGGATTGTTGTCTTGATGAGCGAGGGATACTTATCCCATTCTGCATAAAAACAAATTGAGTAAATGAAGAACAATCAAAGGCGCTGGTTTGGCCCGATTTTGCTCCGAATTTATAAGAAACACCAAGAAATTGTTTACCTGTTGCAATAATATTATCAGCATTCGATGCTGTTGCTGCATGTGCAGAAGGGACATTCAAAAGCATTGTACCTGTGGAAAGTGCAACCGTTAGACTTAAACTAGCAGCAATGAACAATTTGCCGAAACGTTTGTTAGAAATCATATTCATCGTTTCCTCCCCATGGATCTTTTATTAGTGATTGAAATCACCTGAAACAACCATACCACAAATAAATTATCCATCATTTACTATAAAGACAAATATAGTAGATTCCCCTTAGCTTTTCTTCCTATTATTAAAAAACGATGAGAATTCTCACATCAAACTCTTATTGACTATTCAGGCAATGAATACACAAATTTAAAACACGCCAAATAGAGGCGTGTTTTTTGGGATAAGCCTAACACAGGGGGCGGACCCCAAAAATCATATCGAACGTGTAAATCGGTCCCACAAGTGGTAAATCCGGATATTTTCCTGTCGAGATAAAACAATAATTCAATGGTTCGATCGCTTATTCAGTATGTGTCGGATGATCCATAATTATGCATTTCTCTTGTCCAACGATCTACATACACGGAATCCCATTATCGGGTACGTAAGCCTATCACTAAGCCTTTTTTTGCAGCTCTTTATTAAGCTCATTAATCCGCCGCGCAGCTAAACGTAGCTCCATCTCATCTATAACAATATGTGAGAGGGTTTTTAATATATTGAGTTCATCCTCTGTTATAGTACGCGGGTGAAGGTCTATTATGCTTAGTACACCTAAATTGTAATTGTCATGTGTGGTCAGTTGTACTCCAGCATAGAAACGCAGCCCAAGTTCACCGGCAACTAACGGATTTGCGAGCGATCTGGGATCAATACTAGCATCATTGATAACATAGGGAACATCGCAGAGAATTGCGGATGCACAAAGACCAGGAACACGATCTATCTCTTGAATATCTACTCCTTGATAAGATTTAAACCAAATTCGGTCTGTGTCAACTAGACTAATAATTGAAATAGGTACTTGAAAGAGTTGTGCGGAAAGAGAAACGATTCGATCAAAAGCACCATCAGGAGGGGTATCAAGAATATGGTATCTTTGTAAAGCTTGAATACGCTTATGCTCGCTCTCAGGATTAATATGAGAGTAGATTTGAAGAACTTCGGTAATATCAGTAGAGGCGGTAAGGACCCCAACTATCCTTCCATTTGCATTTAATAGCGGTTTTCCATGAATATCATAATATCGATCTCCATTAGATAAGCGAAATTGGATTGTTTTTCGAAGAGGCTTGCCGGTGTCAATGATCGTTTGTTTCAGGTTCATCAGTTCACTGGTTCCTTCATGAATAGCTATTTCATCATCTCTTTTTCCAATTAAGTCATTCGGGTCGAAATCGAAATGGGCATTGAAGATCCAGGTATATCTTAATTGCAAATCACAATGCGCTACAATGAAGGGAGCGTCCTCAAGTACTGTAAGGAACGGGACGCTGGAATCATTGAAAAAAAATGTCGATGGATTAAATTCAAGAACAGTCGCGATTGCTTTTGCGACTTCGACACTCGGTGTGCGTACCCCATTTTCAATTTGTCCGTAATAGGAACGATCAATGAAAGTTTTGGACGCAATCTCTGCTTGAGTCAATCCTTTTCTTTTTCTTTGTTCGATCAACCATTGTCTCAAATAAGTTGCCCACCCTTCATATGCGACATTGTATCCGCTTTCATTATACTATATGTCGAATGATGTGGCTATTTGCCACATCGAAAAGATCTATCAGAAATGTATGATTATAGTATAAGGAACGATTTATTATTTATTAATACTATAATGTGGACTACTGCAGATGAGGGGGGAATATATTGGCATCTATAATTCTAGCGGATGATGATAAATCTATTCTACTGCTGTTAAAGGAATTTATTAAATTGACCTCCCATCAAGTTGTGGCATCCTTCGATAATGGTAAAGAGGCTCTGGAGTATTACTTAGCACATTCACCTGATTTATTAATTACAGATTTTCAAATGCCGGCTATGGATGGAATAGAACTGAGTAAAAGGATATTGTCTCTGGATTCACATGCATTAATTATATTATGTACAGGGGAGCCTGCGCAGATCAAAAGTGAAGCTGAATCTCTGGGTATCCAACTATTGGAAAAACCATTTAAAATGGAATATTTCTTTGAAATTGTTGAACGAATATTGCGAGAGAAATAAGGGTATTTGCAATCATGATATCAAGCAGCTTGACGAACTCTAAGAGAAATTTATGGGCAATGAGGGAGGATAGCTATGACAAAACAGAAGACAAAGATGTTTAATGCACTTAGCGTTTCAAAAATTGTCGGTTTATATCTTACGTGCGGTATCAGTTGGATTTTGTTTTCAGATTACTGGCTAAGCTATTTAAATGTTCAAAATATACAAGAGAAGCAAACCTTAAAGGGTGTTTTTTATGTGCTTATAACGGGTTTGTTTCTTTATTATCTTCTAAAAAAATTGTTGAATCAGGTATCATCTGCCAACCAAAAAGCCATTGCCAGCGAACAAAGATTCCGTGAAATTTTCCAGCACGCAAATGATGGTATAGCACTATTTGCAATCGACTCCGCACAGTCGGTTATGTATATCGATTCCAATGCAATGATGGTTCGACGATTCCTGTTGAGGTAAATTCGAAAGCGTTTCCCAAGGATAATCGTCTAGAGGTCGTATCTATTTTTAGAGATATAAGAGACCGGAAAGAGGCGGAAATTAAGATCCGTTTTCTTGCCAATCATGATTATTTGACGAATCTGCCTAATCTCAGGGTATTTTATGATGAGTTACACCAGCAAATCGATAGCAGAAAAGAATTTTTGCTTTATATTGTTTAAATTGATCGATTCAAGTGGTTGAGAAATACACTAGGAAGGACAAAAAGTAACGAAATTATTAAACAAGCAGCCGAAAGATTTGTTAGCTGCATGGCAAATCGTGCTATCCTCTAGACGGTCAAGATACAGAGAGTGTGATTAGGGTTGCTTATTATGTATTGAATCTTTATCAGGAAGAAAATCAACAGCTCTTTGATGAGCATCGAAGGAATTCTTACAAAAGAAAGCTGCTCATTGAACAGGATCTTCCCTTTGCAATTCAAAGGGAGCAGCTGAGCGTTGCGGTGAATATCTCCATTCGACAATTTATGCAGAGAAGTTTTGTGGAGGTTGTAAAACAAGCAATTTTTGAAACCCGCATTCAACCAGAGTGCCTGATACTTGAAATCACAGAAAGTATTGCAATGAATGTTGAGTCCACACTTCCCATTTTTGGTTCAAACGATTATTTCCTTGGCGCATAATATGAATGTGCAAGTGGTTGCTGAAGGTGTAGAGGATTTAGGTCAGCTTGATCGAATAAGAGAGCTTCATTGCGATATAGTTCAGGGTTATTACTTTAGTCCGCCATTGGATATGGTTTCATTAAGAACTTTTTTGAATAGGAGTTATGGCGAAAAAGAATATCGATAACCTAGTAAACAGACAGGAAGGGAAGATCATTATGACTGACTATCAGTTTTTAGTTGAAAATTCTATTGCAGGAATGTTTGTATATCAGGATGAGCATTTTGTTTATGTGAATGAGGCGTTTGCCCACATTTTCGGATACTCCTCTATACAAGAATTTCTTGACAGCAAGATTCAACTGAAAGATCTGATGCCGCATGAATCCTATATAACGCTGCTAGAAGAACGCAAAAAGCGAGAGCAAGGAGGAGCCCACAATAACAGCCGATTTGTTATTGAGTGCTACAATCAAGATGGACATTTAATTTATGTAGAAGTGTTTGCAAAAACACAGACCTTCATGAACAAGTCCATCATGTACGGAACGGTTATCAATGCAACGGAGTCTGTTACATCCCAAAAAAAACTCTCCTTAAGTGAACAACGATATCGTTCACTCTTTGAGTTTAATTCAAATCTTATTTATTCCTTTGATCTTGAAGGGAATTTTGACAGTATGAATCCGATGGTTACAGAGACCTTAGGCTATAGCTTTGAGGAGCTCATACACATTGATTTCAAGCAGTTCATTTATTCTGAAGATTTACCTCATACCATGTCTAATTTTATGGATGTCATTCAAAATGGAAAGCGTCGATCCTATGAAACACGGATCATCCATAAATCGGGTGAAATTCGTCATACCCAAATTATTAATCTTCCTATCTATGTTGATAATCAAATTGTTGGCGTATATGGAATCGCTCGCGATATAACGGAATTGAAAAACTATATTCAGGAAATTGAACGGTTAGCCTATCAAGACCACTTAACTGGATTGCCGAATCGAAGACATTTTGAGGAGAAATATAACGATTTTTTTGATCAACGACAACCCATCGTGTTGGCGATTATGGATTTGGACGGCTTTAAAACTATTAACGATACCCTTGGACACGATATTGGTGATGAGCTGTTAAAGGTTTTCTCTGAATTGCTTAAGGAGTATGCTGGTGGCGCTTTCATAGCTAGGCTGGGCGGTGATGAATTTGCTTTGGTATATCCATCAGATAAATTGGATAATACCTTGCGGATTACCGAAGAGCTGTTGAAACAATTGAAAAATCCTATATATGTAAAAGAGTTTGAGCTATTTGTTTCGGCCACTATCGGTATAAGTAGCTCGAATGGAGCTGATCTTACGCCGCAAGAGCTTTTTAAAAATGCAGATATCGCATTATATAATGCAAAAGCCGATGGCAAGCGGCGGATTTCTGTTTATTCGCAGAATCATGATATTGAAACGTTGAAGAAATTTATTCTTGCTAGAGATATTCAAAAGGCGATTACGGATAAACAATTTTATATAGAATATCAACCAAAATTTAATTTGATGAAAAAGAAAGTTACCAGTGTTGAGGCTCTCTTAAGATGGTCTCATCCTTCCTGGGGAAGTATTTCACCTGATGAATTTATTCCAATAGCTGAAGAATCAGGTTTGATCGTAGAATTGGGACAATGGGTATTAGAAACTGCCATTCGAGAAATGAAACCTCTAGTAGAAGAGTTTCATATTAGTGTATCCGTAAATGTTTCTGTTATTCAAATTATGAACAAGGATTTTACGTTGAGAATAAAGCGGATTTTAGAAGCGGAAATATATGATCCTGCTAAGCTAGAGCTTGAGATAACGGAAACGGCTCTTTATAATTCGGAAGAAAGAATGAAAAGCTTTTTAGCAGATTTGAAGGCTTTAGGGGTAAGAGTGTCGTTGGATGATTTTGGAAAGGGTTATTCCTCCTTAAGCTTTATTCAAAAATACGACATTGATATTGTGAAGCTGGATAAATCTTTCATTAATTCCTTATCAAGAAGCGAGCGAAACGCCAAAATTTTATCAGGCACGTTGGCACTGTTACAGACAATAGGAGCTCACGTCATTGCTGAGGGCATCGAGACGATGGAGCAATATGCCTTCTTAAAAAGTCATCACTGTGAGGAAGCGCAAGGGTATTTATTCTCAAAGCCCATTCCGGCAAGTATGCTGCGCAATGCTATATATAGCATACCGAACTCCTTTGATCGTGTATCAAAATACGAAGGAACAGAGCGCAGGAGATTATTTCGAATTAAGCTTGTGAGGGAAACAAAATTAGATTTGACGATTGTTAGCATTAAAGGACATACCACCTCGGTTGGTTATACAGCTATACAGGTACTAAATTTAGGTCCAGGAGCTCTCTCTTTTTCATTGGCATTCAATTTACCAGTGTCCAAGGATTTTATTTATAAATTCTCAGGTGTATTGAATGGGGAACCCCTATCGATCATGGGCTACATTGCCTGGAGAGAAGAGGCGGATCAAAACGAATTTATCTATGGTATTTCATTCATATACAAAGATGAAAAGGAACAAAATGAACTCATTCGGTTATTAAATCAAATTGTGATTAAAAACAAAAAAAACACAGTACTAACTTTTACGGATAACATTTCATAATATTAGCGGGAGTGATCTCAAATGATTAATGATATTAGAATACGAAACAACGTAAAAGTGCTGGGTAAAGGTGAACAGCCGATTTTATTTGCACATGGATACGGATGCGATCAGGATATGTGGCGGTATGTCGCGCCTGAATTTGAGGAAGATTATCGTGTAATCTTGTTTGATTATGTAGGTTCCGGAGAAACAAATATAGATGATTATGATCCGAAACGATATAATCATTTAAAGGGTTATGCACAGGATGTACTTGAAATTGCAGAGACATTAGAGCTGAACAATGCTATTTTTGTAGGGCATTCGGTCAGCAGTATGATTGGTATGTTTGCTTTAATTAAAGAACCCAAGCATTTTGAGCGACTTATTATGCTCGGATCTTCTCCTTGCTATGTCAATGATCTACCAGACTACTATGGTGGATTTGAGATGAAGGATATACAAGAGCTGCTTACCATGATGGAAATGAATTTCACGGGTTGGGCTAGCTATTTGGCACCAATTGTCATGAAGAATCACGATCGCTGCGAGTTAACAGAGGAACTGGAAAAAAGCTTTTGTTCAAGAGATCCCGTAATTGCGCGTCAATTTGCAGAAGTAACCTTTTTGTCTGATTGTCGCAGTGAGTTAGAGAAGCTTACTGTCCCATCACTGATTCTGCAATGCTCTGAGGATAGTATTGCTCCTAAAGAAGTAGGGGACTATCTTCATTCACGTCTTAAAAACAGCACGCTGCAACTCATGCGCGCAAAGGGTCACTATCCTCATTTGAGCCATCCGGAGGAAACAGCTCAATTGATCAAAAACTACTTGCAGAAATCTATTTTGTTTTAAGAGGGGAAGGGGCTAGGCGATATGGATGACCAGTTAAATTATGCCCCATGCGGATTTCTAACACTCTCTAATGCTGGAATAATCACGGAAGTAAATCAAACATTACGGAATATGCTTCATTATGAACGTAACGAGTTGTTGGAATGTCATATTGAATCACTGATGTCAGTAGCCAACAAGATGTTCTTTCACACTTATTTTTATCCTTTTATTCAATTATATGGACATGTGAATGAGATGATTATTTCACTTAAGACTCGTAGGGGTGAGGATTTGCCTGTGCTCTTAAATGGAATTCGTAAGGAACGTAATGGAGAGACATTTATTGATTGTGTGATCGTAGAGATGCGTAAGCGGATTAAGTATGAAAAAGAAATCATTCAGATGAAAAGAAACCTTGAGGAGCTATATAAAGAGAAGCATGCAGCAAATGAGCAATTGAAAGCCCTGCATCAACAATATGAAATGAAACAAGCAGAGTTAATCAAGTTAAATGGTCAGCTTGAAACATTAGCATTGACAGATGAATTAACTGGATTGAATAATAGGAGATATTTTCAAGAAAGTCTGGTAGCAAATATCGCGTTGTATAACAGAGTTCAGTTGCCATTCTCCATTTTACTTCTCGATATTGATCATTTTAAACGCATAAATGACACTTACGGTCATCCCGTCGGAGATAAAATTCTTCAAAAGTTAGCCAAATTAATAAAATTCGAGTCGAGGGAGGTCGACATCGTAGCTCGGTATGGAGGTGAAGAGTTTGTCATTATTCTTCCGAATACGAATCAAAGCGGTGCTGTTCAAGCGGCGGAGAGATGCCGCAAAACGATTGAAAAGGCTTCATGGGATGATGAATACTTTATAACGGTAAGCATTGGTGTGGCGACGATCTCGCATGGGGATAATGATCATACATTATTGGTGAAGGCTGATCGCGCACTTTATGCTTCTAAGAGTAGTGGAAGGAACTGTGTAACGCACTCTTCAGATTTAAATCAATTTAAACATAAGGCATAATAGCATCTGTTATGGAGCATAAGTATAGGGTGGAAGACCGGATCGTCAGCATTCATCAGCCGCATGTCCGGCCGATCGTGCGCGGGAAAGCCAAGGCGCGCGTCGAGTTCGGAGCCAAGATCGTGGTGAGCATGGTAAGCGGTTATACCTGTCTGTCGTTCAAGCGGATCAAATCTATCACACGCGCGAGAACCGGCGTTTCTGCATGTAGCAGGGCAGTGGACCGGCGCTGGGACGCAAACCGAAGAATGGCCTGACAAATGAAGAGAAACAAGTCGACAAGCAGGATACCGGCGAACGAAATGCGATCGAAGGTAATTTTGGAGAAGGCAAGCGCAAGTACGGGCTTGGCTGTATTCGCGCGGCCTTGCAAAGACAAGCGAGTCGGTGATTACGCTGCAACTTCTCGTGATGAACCTCGAGCGCAGGCTCCGTCTTCTCTTTTTTCTTATTTTCGTGTTCCTGTCTCGTCGGCGCCTAGCTCTAAATTTCAGTTAAAGAATCGTTCAGCAAGTCCTGACTTAGAGAGGGAATATGACTATACTCAACATTAAGTTTTAAATTATGAACCGCAATTTTTACTGTGCATTTGTATACAGAATACTGAGAATAGCTGGATTGGAGTCAAATAATGATATATCGCAATTTAGAAGAATGCATTATTGATTTAGAAAAGCATGGACATTTGGTTCGTATTCATGAAGAGGTTGATCCTGATCTTGAAATGGCTGCGATACATATGAAGGTTTTTGAGGCGGGCGGTCCTGCATTGTTGTTTGAAAATGTTAAAGGCTCGAAGTTTCGTGCGGTTTCCAACCTTTTCGGGACTGTTGAGCGGAGTAAGTTTATATTTCGACAAACCTGGGAAACCACACAAAACGTAATTGCTTTGCGCAACGATCCGATTAAAGCTTTAAAAAATCCATTTAAGCATATCGGGACGGGACTTGCAGCAAGTAAAGCGCTCCCCTTAAAAAAATCCGGCGGCCAGCCGGCTGCCTTACAGGAAATCCAAATAGCTGACCTTCCTCTCATTAAACACTGGCAAGGGGATGGCGGCGCTTTTGTCACCCTGCCCCAAGTGTACACGGAAGATCCGGAAAAGCCGGGAATTATGAATTCCAATTTGGGCATGTACCGTGTTCAACTGAGTGGAAACGAATATGAAATGAATAAGGAAGTTGGGGTTCATTACCAGATTCACCGTGGAATCGGCATCCATCAGCATAAAGCGAACAAACAAGGAGCCCCTCTTAAGGTGAGTATTTTTATAGGGGGACCGCCAGCACACACGTTGTCAGCCGTTATGCCATTGCCGGAAGGCATGAGCGAGTTGACCTTCGCGGGCTTGCTTTCTGGGCGTCGTTTCCGCTACAGCTATATCGATGGCTTCTGTATTAGCAATGATGCCGATTTTGTAATAACAGGAGAAATTCATCCGGGCGAGACCAAACCGGAGGGCCCTTTCGGCGATCATTTGGGCTATTACAGCCTTACACATCCTTTTCCTGTCATGCGAGTGCATAAGGTGTATGCCAAACAAGGCGCTATATTTCCGTTTACCGTCGTAGGACGGCCGCCTCAAGAAGACACGGCATTCGGAGAGTTAATTCATGAACTGACAGGAGATGCGATTCAACAAGAAATCCCAGGGGTAAAAGAGGTTCACGCAGTAGATGCCGCAGGCGTACATCCCTTGCTCTTTGCAATTGGCAGCGAACGTTATACTCCCTATCAACAAGTTAAACAGCCGGCTGAGATTCTTACTATCGCTAATCGGATTTTAGGAACGGGACAACTGAGCTTAGCCAAGTTCTTATTCATAACGGCAGAAGAGAGTCAGGCATTAAGCACTCATCATGTAGAGGATTTTTTAACTCATATCTTGGAGCGTATCGATCTTCATCGCGACATTCATTTTCAAACGAATACAACGATTGATACTCTTGATTATTCAGGTACTGGATTAAACAACGGCAGCAAGGTTGTATTCGCAGCGGTTGGAGATAAACAAAGGGTTTTGTGTACAGAGGTTCCAGACACTTTGAATGAGCTGCAGGGATTTGAACATGCACGCTTGGTAATGCCGGGTATTGTAGCGATCCAAGGGTCAAAATTCACAAATTACACCGAAGCGCAGCAGGAATTAAGAGGCTTAAGTGAAGCTATCCGGGAAAAGGGTCCGCTTTCATCTTGTCCAATGATCATCCTTTGTGATGATAGCCATTTTATGAGTGCGACGATTAACAATTTTCTTTGGGCTACGTTCACACGCAGTAATCCTTCACATGATATTTATGGTGTGAACAGTTATTATGATAACAAGCACTGGGCTTGCGATAATGTTATTATTGACGCCCGTATTAAACCGCATCAAGCACCGCCGTTAATACCGGATCCAGCTGTTGAAAAAAACATCGAGCGATTATTTGTTAAAGGCGCTAGTTTAAGCGGCATTCAGATGTCTTGAATAATACTGCGAGAGAGCGCATCGCTGGCAGCGATGAGGTCAGGGGTTCGATCCCCCTTGGCTCCACCATAAACAAACCTTGTAGCACCGGGACTTCCCGGTGTTTTTTGATTTTTGGGGAGCGTAAACCGGCCAAGAATCTCGTCGTGGTCACACGTTTGGTCACACTGACGAATTTTTTTGGGTGTAAAATCAGGCTTCTCGAATTTCTTGTGAAATTGCAGAGCATCGTATTCCTCGATAAAAAAGAAATCGCCTTGTCCATTTTTATAGGGCAAGGCGACTACTTTGACACATATCAACACTTCGATGAAAGGCGGTCAATTGAGGAAGAATCATTATTGAATCGATCACAATAAGTAGTTGAGCAGCAAACGGCCTGCTCAACTACTTTTTTTCATAACGCGTGCCTAGCCCATATAGGAACTAGACGGTGTGAGTCTTAACGAGATAGGGGCGCCGCCTCGCAGCCGACTAGCAAATGGTGGCTCATTAGAGATTGCTTCTAATATGCTCCATCGTTGGGTGAAGGAATTTGAAGAAGGTAAACACGAGGTCACTTCACTTGATGGGATAACGCCGTTAGAATCCAAGGTACTTGCCCTGTAAAATGATCAATTGAAAAAATTGCTTGGTGAACAAACATTAGAGATCGAGATCTACGTGATTTAATAAATCGTTGAATAGGCTTCGTCAGCCATTAAATCAGGATTCGGACATCCCCCTTGGTTCTACATTAATTTTCTTTACAATGATGCTGAGTTATAATGAGTGCAAGCAGAGGAGTTGTATTCATTATGATTAAATTAGGCGTACTTGATCAGGTATATGTCTCTGAAGGCCGAATAGCCGCAGAAGGACTGCAGCAATCGACTCGTCTCATTCAAGCAACGGAGGCTCTAGGTTATTCCCGTTTTTGGGTGTCCGAACATCATTCCATGCCTGCTCTGGCTTTCTCAAGTCCTGAGGTGTTGGTTGCCCATTTGGCAGCAGCTACCTCACGTATTCGTGTAGGTTCTGGCGGCATCATGCTCCCGCATTACAGCGCGTACAAAGTTGCAGAGAATTTTCGGCTGCTTGAGGCACTTCATCCCGGCCGCATTGACCTGGGTCTGGGTAGGGCGCCGGGTGGTACGCCACTTGCTACGAGAGCTTTGCAGCAGGATAAGTACGTTGATGTGAATAAATACCCTCAGCAAGTGCTTGATATTATCGGCTATTTGCATGATTCCATGCCTGCTGGACACCCCTTCGAGAAACTGCTGGCATCTCCAGTGATTTCGACGGCTCCTGAAATATGGCTGCTCGGTTCCAGTGGCGAGAGTGCGAGAATTGCGGCGATGCTGGGTACTTCTTATGCGTTTGCGGAATTCTTTGGGACGCCTGAGGGAGAAGAGGCGACAAAGTATTATAACGAGCATTTCGAGCCCAACAACGTTTTGGAGGATCGTCCGCGCTCGATGATTGCAACACTTGCGATCTGCGCTGAGACGGAAGAAGAAGCGAACCGGTTGGCGTTGAGCGGAGATTTGTTATTCCTCGGTATTCGAACTGGTCGAGAGGTTCCGTTCCTGCCTTCTGTGCAGACTGCAGTTGATTATCCATACACGGAGATGGATCTGCTGCATATTCAGCAAACTCGCCAGCGGAGGGTTATCGGTACACCGGATCGGGTGAAGGAGCAACTGCTTAAGATGAGCAAGGATTACAATGTTGAAGAGATTCTCATCAACAGTCCAATATACGATGAGAAAGCGCGAATTCATTCCTACAGGCTGATCGCGGAAGCATTCGGGATGAATATGCAGTAATATGAAAAACACGCCAGATTAAGGCGTGTTTTTTTATGCTTGCTACCCCAATCCTTCTCCTTGTGCTCCCATCAATATCCAAAAAAATTCAGTATAAAGACTCTTTTTATGAAACACACTATGACACCCTTGAGAAACATTATATGCCTCATGTTAAAAGAGATGGCCGGTACAGGTATGATTGAATTGTGAGAAGGACATAAGAGAAAACAGCCCCAAACGGACATTTCTCAATACTTTCTTACAATAACCCAGAAGAAAAGAGGAGAAAAAATATGGCTCAAAAGATTGTTGATCACAATGGAAATCCTGTCACTCATGGTCGCGAAACCGTAAATGGTGTCCGCCTTCATTATTATACTGCTGGAGAAGGCGAGCCGATTGTCCTGCTGCACGGTGTGCCGAAAACCTCCTACTACTGGCGCAACGTATTGCCACAGTTATCACATAAATACAAGGTAATCGTTCCAGACCTTCGCGGTTTCGGCGACTCGGCTCGGACTTTGACCGGTTATGATATGCCTAACATGGCAGAAGATATCGCTCAACTGATGACGGCTCTCGGACACGAGAAGTTCTTCCTTGTCGGTGAAGACTGGGGAGCGGCGGTAGGTATGGCGCTCGCAATGAAGTATCAAGAGCGGGTGAAGAAGTTCGTATATCAAGAAATGCTTCTCCCTGGATTCGGGCTGGAAGATTGGTCGCACCTGACGGAAGAAAACGTGCGCACGAACCACTGGATTTGGCACATCAACTTTTACAATGTACGTGATTTTCCAGAACTGCTTATCTCTGGTCGGGAAATGCTGTACTTCTCTCATTTCATCCGTCATGAGTGTTATGATCCTACCGCTGTTTCCGAAGAATCCATTGCAGAGTATGTGCGCTGCTATGCTGCACCGGGCGGATTGCGGGCGATGTTCGAAGTTTACCGCGCGACATTCCAGGATGCGGCATTCTTCAAGACAGCAATGGACAACAAGCTGAAAATGCCGGTACTCGCACTTGGAAGCACATACTTCATTGGTGATGAGAATACACGCGAGATGAAGCTGGTTGCGGAGAACGTTGAGGAAGCAAGCTTGCCTTGGGGCCACCAATTGGCAGAAGAATGCCCGAACGAGCTGAGCGAAGTGCTGCTGAACTTCATCAGCAAATAATAACATTTTTATAAGTTGTTTCATCTTAACATCACGTCACATGAAGTGGCGTGATGTTGTAGATTCTGATTCTACCGACAATGGAGGGGGCAGAAAAATGAAAACAAAGAAGCGGGTTCTTATCAGCATCGTTACTGTGTTACTTTTCATCACCACGGCTTGCGGCAATACAGGCGGTACAAACACCGGTAACACGGAGGGAACATCGGCTGAAGCCGGTAATGCAAGCGCTAACACATCCGGGACATCTGAAGCAAATGGCAGCAATATTGCGGGGGTAAAGCAACCGCCATGGTACCAGGAACCTAATGCTGCACAATTGGAAGCAGTTAAATTGGATAATGCTTCCGATATGATCGTAAGCAGCGGCCCAAATGGTGAAGAGGCGACGAATGCCAGTGACATTGTAATTACTGACGAGCAGGCTGCCAAGATCAAGGAAGGAAAATTCACTGCAGCTATTGCCATGGGCTTCTTGGGCGATGACTGGTCCGAGCAGCAGCTCGCCGGCTTAAAGTCGGAATTCGGCAATCTCGGCATCGAAGTTGTGGCTGAAACAAATGCTAACTTCAAGGATACGACGCAAATTTCCGATCTTCAAGCGATTTCAGGCAAGAAGCCGGACATTCTGGTAAGTATTCCACTGAATGCGCAAACAACGGCGAATGCATACAAATCACTTGCTGATCAAGGCACAAAAATTGTCTTTATGGACCAGCCTGCAGAAGGTATGGAGGCGGGCAAGGACTATGTTTCTGTCGTATCCGCAGACAGCTTCGGCCTTGGAATGAACATTGCGGATGAATTAGCGAAGGCGATCGGTGGCGAAGGTGAAGTGGCGGCTCTCTATTATGCACCGAACTTCTATGTAACCAACCAGCGCTATCAAGGGTTCGTAGCTCGTCTGGCAGCAAAACATCCTAATATCAAATTGGTTGAAGCACAAGGCTTCCAAGACCCGAACCGTTCACAGGAAGTAGCTGCAGCTATTATAACAAAATATCCGAACTTAAAAGGGATTTATGGCAGCTGGGATGTACCGGCCATGGGTGCTGTAGCAGCCGCTCGTGTTGCAGGAAAGTCTCCGGAGAAATTCAAGATTACGAACGAAAACCTTGGCAATGAAGCTGCCTTAAACATGGCACAAAACGGCTTCATCGCCGGTATTGGATCACAGCGTCCATTTGACCAAGGCGTTGCGGAAGCAAAATTGGCTGCATTGGCGATGATCGGAGAGTCGACGCCGGCTTATGTTGCGGTTCCTTCGCTCGCTGTTAACCGGGATAATCTTGAAGAGTCATATAAGGTGATTTATCACAAGGATGCACCGGCAGATATTCTGGAAGCATTGAAAAAATAAGAATGGCCACGGCATGGCGGGGGTGAGCGCTTCTGCCATGCCGGCCATTTAATTATGTAGGCGGTGAGACTATGACGATCCCACACATACTTGAAATGGAGAACATCAACAAGTCGTTCAGTCGTGTGCCTGTATTGAAAAATGCACGCTTTGAACTGCGCAAAGGTGAGGTTCATGCCCTGATGGGAGGCAACGGCGCAGGGAAATCAACGCTGATGAAAATTCTTACCGGTGTATACACCAAAGATTCCGGGACCATTACATTGGAAGGCGAAAAGGTGGAGTTCCTCAAGCCGAAGGATGCCGAACGCAAAGGTATCGCAATGATTTTCCAGGAGTTCAGCCTGATCCCGACGCTTACAGTTGCAGAGAATATATTTTTGAAACACGAGCCCAGAAGAGGCATCCCCTATACGATCAACGGAAAAGAGATGGTGAAGAGATCCCAGGCCATTCTCGATGAACTGGAGGTCGACATTGATCCTAATGTTACGGTTGACTCGCTTA
Organism: Paenibacillus praedii; assembly: GCF_049725345.1. NCBI lineage: Bacteria > Bacillati > Bacillota > Bacilli > Caryophanales > Paenibacillaceae > Paenibacillus > Paenibacillus praedii. The sequence goes on from NZ_JBMWAM010000016.1 coordinate 60,431, forward strand.
GCGTCGGTTACTGGCAGATGGTAGAGATTGCCAAAGCGTTATCGAAAAACGCTCGAATTCTCGTGATGGATGAGCCCACGGCTTCCTTATCGGAAAGTGAAACCCGTTCCCTGTTTCAATTAGTGGAACGTCTTAAACAAGCGGGAATATCAATTGTATATATTTCTCATCGAATGGCGGAAATTTTTGAAATCTGTGATCGTATCACGGTTATGAAGGACGGACAGAACGTCTTGACGGAGGAGTGCAGCCAGATCTCGATGGACCAGGTTATAGAGTCCATGCTGGGTAAAGAGACAGCCTCGTTCGAATGGAAGGAAAGGCAATATGAGGTTGACCAAGAGCCTGTTGTAAAGGTGCGGAATCTGGCTTACGGAAGCAGAGTGAGGAATGTAAGTTTTGATCTTCGCCCAGGGGAGATTGTAGGCTTGGCAGGTTTGATGGGCAGCGGAAGAACGGAAATTGCGGAAGCGATCTTCGGCATGCGCAAGCCCGAATCGGGAGACATCCTAATCCAAGGTAAGAAAATCAAGGATGTTCGGGATGCAATCAGGCAAGGGGTTGCTCTAGTTCCGGAGAATCGGCGCAAGCAAGGGTTAATCCTGGATCATACGGTTCGAAGCAACATCATGCTTACTAACATCTATCAATTATCCAAACATTTATTTGTAAATGATTTTGCCGGAACGAAAATGACGAACCAGTTTATTGATAAGCTGAATATTAAAACGGACGGCCCGGAGAAAATTGTGAAACTGCTGTCCGGCGGAAATCAACAAAAAATCGTGCTGGCGAAATGGCTGGCTAAAAATCCGAGCCTGCTGATCCTGGATGAACCTACGATTGGTGTAGATATAGGCGCAAAATCGGAAATCGTTGAGATCGTCCGTGAGCTTGCCGACAGAGGAATATCCGTTCTTGTCATTTCCTCAGAATTGCAGGAACTTCTGGCGATAGCCGATAGAATTCTAGTGTTATTTAACGGCGAAATCATAAAAGATATATATCGTCGGGATATTCAGACAGAGGAGGTTCTACATCATGCAATCCAAGGTTATTAAAAACATGAAGACGGCTCCGATGTCTCGTTTTCAATTTATTTTGAATTGGAGAGATTACTTTGTTTATATTGCATTCGCGATCGTACTGATCTTCTTCGCTTTTACGATTTCGGGTGACGGCTTTTTCAATCCATCTAACCTGTTTAACATCGTCCGGGCCACTACAATGATTTCAATTATGGCCGTTGCAATGACCTTCGTCATCTCAGCGGGAGAGCTGGATTTATCGATCGGCTCGACGACGGCGTTCTCCGCTCTGATCTCGGCGATGGCCATGGATGCCGGATACGGAATGGCTGTAGGGGTTATCGCCGGTCTGCTGGCCGGTCTGCTGATTGGCGCTATCAATGGTCTCCTTGTTACGAAAGTAGGCATTCCTTCTTTCCTTGTCACCTTGGGAATGATGCAGCTGCTGCGCGGTGTTGATATGTGGCTGACGAATACCAATCCTGTAGTCGTCAAGAACGAGAGCTTCAACTTCTGGTTCGGCTCCGGCAACTTAGGCACCATCCCCGTCTTATTGTTATGGTCTTTGGTGTTCCTGGGAGCAGGGCATTATGCCCTCAAGCATACCCCATTCGGGCGCGAGGTGCTAGCCACGGGCGGCAACCGGCTTGCTGCGGAGTATTCGGGCGTTAATACGAAGCGTATCAAGTTTTACGCGTTCCTGCTTTCCGGCGGCGCTGCGGCGATTGCAGGCATGCTCTATGCCGGCATGATGCAAAGTGCGCGTTACAGCTTTGGACAAGGCGATGAGCTCAACGCGATCGCTGCGGTTATCTTGGGAGGAACCAGCCTCTTCGGCGGCGCGGGTACAATCATCGGTACGATGATCGGCTCCCTACTGATCGGGACCATTAATAATGGGCTCATTATTATGGGACTTAGTGTAAGTCAGCAGATGATTGTCAGCGGTGCGATTATCATTCTGGCGGTTGCGTTTGGTAAAAAACCATCGTCTTAAAGCAATGGTTTCAAGGCATTCCAGATTGGGCAACGATGCACCCTTAGAACGAATTATTCCAGGGGTGCTTTTCTATGATCAATTTTCAAGCCGTTACACTATCAGAACAATGGGAAAAGAAAAACTTACCTCTTCATTTTTTGATTCATTGATGTAATGATGATAATAATACGTTTGTCCGTATTCATTGTTATCAGTGATTCCAATTGCAAGGGGGAGACCCGGTTGAAAGTCATTCTAGTGGAAGATGAGCCGAATTCATTGATGGGGATGAAAAGAGCCTTCGAAGGTATGGATACGGAAGTATCATTATTTACTTCAAATTTTGCTGAAGAGGCAATGGAAATCATTTCGGAGCATAAGCCGGAGTTAATCGTTACGGACATTATGCTGCCAGGTATGACAGGATTGGATCTTATCGAGCATTCGATTGGTGAGCACTACCGGCCTAAAATCATAATCGTAAGCGGTTACAATGATTTCGAGTATGCGCAGAGAAGCATTCGCTTCGGGGCTGTCGATTATTTGCTGAAGCCATTCCAAACGATGGAGTTCTCTGAGAAAATCCGCAAGGCGCTGCTGTTGATCCAGCAGGAAAAAGAACAGAGCAATTATCAGCAGCAGCAGCATACGTTTGCCCGGATGGGCAATCAGTTGATGCGTGATAACTATTTGACGGATTTTTGCATGAAGCATACCCCGCTTGACGAGCATAACTATCAAAGATTAAAGCTATGGAACCTGGAATGGCTTGCGGATCAGAGCTATTCGATATTTGTATTGGATACCAAGGGCTATCCGGACGGGAAGCCTGGCGGACGCAATTATGCGCTGCAAACCTTTGCGATAGGCAATATCCTGGCTGAAGTGTTGAGGGAATGTACACAAACGGTATTTTTCAAAGATTTAAAGCATCGATGGATCGTTATTACCGGGAATGATCATGTTCCTGAGCTTATGGAATCGATAATCTATAATGTGAGAAGGTTCCAGAAGATTGAGCTGGCTATAGGACTCAGCGCCAAGATGGAGTTTTTTGAGCATATCCATCTCGCTTATCTGGATGCAATGAGAGCTTTTCGGATCCATTCTTTATCGGGTCCTTCGGAGATGTCAAGCGAATGCCATTCCTCGGAATCCATCGGTTATATGACACCGGAGCAGATGGCTTCATTGTTATGTGAACAGAACGAGGAGTCGATTACACGGGCCGTCAATCAATTCATCCGGGAAATGGTAATGCTCGAAGGGACGGAAAGCGGCAGGGATATCATTCGCGGCATCTTAAATTACCTATCGGAAGTTCATGACAGCCTGAGGGGTTTGAAGAGTGATTACTCCGGCGAAATTCCGATGAAGCTCTGGGAGACGCTCGAGGAGTGCAGCACGATTCAAGATTATCAGCGTGTCTTGAGCGACCATCTCATATCGGTATCCCGAAAGCTGTTCACTCCGAAGATTAATGCAATTATCGAGCGTGCATTAGAAAAAATCTCCGCCAGCTATATGGAGGATATTACATTAAGCAGAATCGCGGAAGAGATCTCGATCCATCCCGTGTGGCTAAGCCAGCTGTTCAAGAAAGAAACTGGAAAGACCTTCACCGAATATCTTGCCGATTTTCGGATTAATCGCGCGAAGACGCTCCTAAGAGATACAAGCATGAAAGTTTATGAGATTTCCACTGCGGTTGGCTACAACGACTTACAGTATTTCGGCACGCTGTTCAAAAAGAAAACAGGCGAAACGCCGAAAGAGTTCAGGTACGGCAAATGAGGAAGAGAAGAAATTTAAATACGCTGTTCAACAAAATGCTTCTGATTATGACTTTATCGATGTTAATCCCGATCGCAGTGCTGGGCTTGCTGTCATTTACGAAATCCAAGGAGCAGATCGAATCCATCACGGCCCAGTTTCTTCAGGACAACCTGGGACTTAATGCAACTCAGGTCAGACGAATATTGGTCAGCGTGGAAGAGGAAGCGCGCCGTTTGGGCACGTCAGCAGAAATTCGCAGCTATCTGGCAACCTATTACGCTGCTGACGAAGCAAAAAAAGTTCCATTCTCCGTGGTGGAGCCAAGGCTTCAACTCAAGCTAACCAGCGCTTACCGTATGAATGTAATAACGAATGATTCGGAGTCTTACCGGAAGTTTTCCGATCTGATTTATGCAACGGGAGACCGGGGGGTTTGGATTCATGAATGGGATCAGGGTATGGCTAGTCCGGTTTTCACCTATGCGGCATTCATCAGAGATGCCAACTTCAATGCAATTGGGATTCTGAAGTTAGAGATCCCGGAATATTTAGTCCGCGGGGGGATCATTTTCCCGTCTTCGTTTAAGAACTATAAAGTGATGATCGTGGATAGCGGAAACCATATTATTTCCGATACCGATACAAGCTTTTACAATAAGAAGTTTGAATATGTAGCGTATTTTCCGATGAAGGACTGGCAAATGGGGCAAATGCAGCTGAATCGGGACGGATGGAAGATCGTTGCGGCTGTTCCTAATAATGAGCTTGCGGGAAAGGTGTATCAAATCAAGGATTTCACGATCTGGATTGTTATCATCAGCATGATTGTGGTTACCTTACTGCTTGTTGTGCTTGTGCGTACCTTTACCATCCCGATTAAAAATCTGGTTCTGCATATGAATGAAGTGAAGCGGGGACTGCTCAATCCGTTTGCACTGTATAAAGAGAGGCGGGATGAAATCGGCCAGCTTGTACGCGGCTACAATCAGATGGTCTCGGGCATGCTGGAACTGCTCCACATGACAAAGGGCATGGAGGCTGATAAAAGACAGCTGGAGCTGCAGACATTGAATCATCAGATCAACCCCCACTTCTTTTATAACACGCTGGATGCGATTAAATGGATGGCTGAATACAGCAATCAGCATACGATTGCCGCAATGGTCACCAAATTATCCAGCCTGCTCAGGTTCAGCCTGAACAATGGAGAAGAATGGACGACTGTGGAGCGGGAAATTGAGCATGCGCGAACTTACCTTGACATTGAGCTTCTCCGGAGCAACCGGTCATTTGAGGTGTTCAGCCATATCGGATTGGATATTCGCAAACGAAAGATCATTAAACTCATTTTGCAGCCGATCATGGAGAATGCGGTCAAACATGGCATCAGCATGCTTCCGGAAGGGAAAGGGAAAATTAAGCTAACCGTGAAACGGGATGGCAATGAAATTGTCTTCATTATTGAAGACAATGGGCCTGGCTATCAGGGCAGGCCATTGCTCGATCTGGATAATCCTCCTGAGAAGGATGGGATTGGCGGTATCGGATTAGTGAATGTTCACAAACGGCTGCAGCTGCATTTCGGATATAAGTTCGGGCTGCTGGTGCATCCGAATCCGGAAACAGGATTTAGAGTCGAAATCCGCCATCCGATTGTCGATGAGCCGCCGGAGAGCAGAAGCGGCTAACTTGCGAGGTCTAAGCCGGTCTTTGCAAGTGTGGTATCAGAGCCTGGATCCACTGTCACAGCAATTGAAAAACACGCCTAATGGAGCGTGTTTTATTGTGCTTGGCGGTACGCCACTAGTGAGTTGAATACCGATCTACTTGTTTACTTATTCCGCCAAGGATAGAGTGCCTGAGGAGGATGGGCTAAAGGAAGAATTACTGAGAGTGCTCCACGATCAGACCATATATTCTTTATATATTCATCCGATGTGATGCCTTGGCAGTTTTAATCTGTAATTTAACGCTGTCCAAAATTCTCAGGTCAGGGAAAACGAGGCGCAGCAAATTAATAGAAGAGTCAGCATTGAAAGTAGTGAACTGTGACCCATAAGAAGGACACTTTAAAAAAGTGACCCTCTTGTGGGTCATTTGTGTTTTAATCGAGATACAGGGAAGAGGAGTGAGGTCATGGGAAAGTTGAAACGAATCGTTTTTACGGAGGAGCAGATACGAAAGTTGGAAGCAAACCCCAGTTTGTTGAATTTGTCGCACTCATTTATCTGTCCTACATCAAGAAGCAGATACAAGAGCGTGATTTATTCAAAACGTATACGATGCAAAGTGCGCTCGATAAACTCGACGTGATTGAATGCTTTGAAGCCCTCGGTCAGCAATTGCATGTTGGCGAGCTTCTCGAGAAACAGAAGGAAATCTACACCAGCATAGGGGTGGAGCCACCACCCTCGTTATGAGTCGCCGGGAATCCAGGTTATCAGAATTTAATCAAGTCATTACGAGTAAAAAAAAGCTTGGACTAATATTTTTTTACAAAGTTCTCTAAGAAGAACTAAATATCTTATTCAAGGTGCGGTTCAATCAATAAATGATAATAATCCAACAATGTTATCACTAGCTATTCGAGGACATTTTGAAACAATGGCATCATCGCCGGACGAAATCGAGGCGCGCCCCTATTACAAGATTGAGATATTGGAGCACACGAAGTGCTCGTTTTCCGTCTGCTTCTTGACATTCGGCAAGCATTGTGATTATTCGGACGGGTGATTGGGGAGGGCGCGCCGCGGGCATGGCTCAGGGATCAGAGCACGGCATTAGCGGTGTTACAGAACAGCACGACGACGATCGTCTACGCGGAAAACGGTGCCACCAAGATCGGTGGAGCCGGAGCGGCGGTAATGGAAGAGGTCGTGTCGCTGAGGTCCGGATGGGCGAACGTCGAGGATCGTATAAAAAGAATAATTTTTAAAGTGAAAAACAAAGGAAATGAAAATAAATAATTGGAGCCATGCTGTATAATTTATAGATTGATCATCCATCACGCGCGACTGGTGGGTAAAGGGGCGACTAAAACATGGCTTTAGACAGAAAAACCGGAAGTATGCTGTTGTTGGTGGTTGCATTGCTGCTTTCCGGTTGTTGGAACGGTGATAATGGGACCCATGGACCTTCGAACGAGAAGGGGGCAGGGACATTGCCGACCCAACAATTGGTAACGCTTACCTTTTGGAGGAATTCGGGCAACAATGCCGAAAACACCGCTTACGATACGTTGATTGCAAAATTTATGGAGCTGCACCCAGACATCCGCATCGAGATGCAGCCGTTTCCCTTTGCGGATTACGATACGAAGCTGAGAACGGCGATCGCTGCAGGCAATCCGCCTGACATCATGTCCGTTGACGCTCCAAGCTTAGCCTCTTATGCGCAGGCTGGCGCGTTGCTGCCGTTGACCGAGCAGTATCAAAGAAACGGCAACCTGGAGGATATCCCGGAATCAACCATGGATGGGTATACTTATTTGGACGATATTTATTTGGCGCCGATGACAGAGTCCTCGATCGCCATGTTTTATAATATCCCGCTTTTTGAGGCTGCGGGCATCCCGTTGCCATCTCAGGATCCGGAGGAGGCTTGGACGTGGGAGCAAGTACTCGATGCCGCGATTCGAATTAACGATCCTGACAACGGCATTTACGGCATTGATCCGGCACAAGGGTTCCAGAACGCCGGGGCTACAGCGTATTTCAAATATCCGATCATCTGGCAGTTCGGCGGCGAGGTCATGGATGCAACAGGCACGACGGCCCGCGGCGCGTTGGACTCGCCGGAGACGAAACGCGCGATCGCCTTTTATGCCGGATTGTTCACGGAGTATAAAGTAGCCCAATTCGAATACCCGCTTGACGCGTTCCCGAATCGCCAGCTCGGTATTACCATTGACGGGACATGGACGCTTGCACAGATCGCGCAGAAATACCCGGATTTCAAGCTCGGCGTTGATTTTGGCGTAGCCCCGCTGCCCAAGGGAACACGGCAGGCGGTCGCAAACGGGAGCTGGGCGCTCGGAATATCGGCCGCGACCCGATATCCCGAGCAGGCGTGGACCTTCATCAATTGGATGTCAAGCCATGAAGGCTTGATGCTGTACAGCAGCATTATTAAGGATATCCCTGCACGTTATTCCGTTGCCAAGCAATTCAAGGAGCTGAACGAATACCCGCTCAATATTTTTGTCGTTCAGAATCAGAAATACGGGAGGCCTCGCCCGATGACGCCTATATTTCCGCAGATGGCAGAGGCTGTTAAAGTGCTGTTCGAGGAAGTAACCCTCGAGAAACGAAATATTGACGAAGCCGTAGAAGCTGCCGTTATTCGGATCGACAAAGCTTATGCAGATTCGCAACGTCTAGTCGGCAATGAGTGAGGAGGCATAGTTGTGTTATTTTCGCTTCGAAGTCGGTTGATGCTTGCTTTTTCGTTGCTGCTGATTATACCGTTTACGACTTTGGTCCTGCTGCTAAGCGAAGAATCATCGGAAGCGATTCGGGGATCCATCGAGACGTCCACCTCCCAGACGTTAGAGCAATTCGGCTCGCATCTGACCACGTTTCTGAAGCAAGTTGAGGAGACCGGCAACCAGATCATGAGCAACAGCGTGACCCAGGCCTGGCTGACTACGGGCATGAACCCCGACAGCACGATGGAGGAAAAACTGATGGCCAAGCAGCGGCTGGTAGACTATATTTCGTCCTATTCCATTAACAATTCCAGCGGCATTTCCATTGGCATCTATTCCGACTTCTCCGGAGGGATATGGACGCAAGACCGAACGTACAAGGATCAGCTGTGGCACAAGCAATTCAAATTAGAAAATGAACGATGGACCGGCGCGCACTACGATTACGATCAGGCGGACGAAGTCATGAAGGTGCGGCAAGTAAACAGCTACGTGCTGCCGCTGGTGAAATTGCAATCCTTTGCCCGAAACGGCGTTGTCAAAATCAATTATCCTACGACGATATTGCGCGATTCGCTGGATAAAATCCGGTTGGGATCAACAGGTCGCGCCTTTCTCATTAAACCTGACGGGAGCAACGTTTTGGATCAGCTTGTGAATGAAGAAGAAATTTCGATTGTGGAAGATACGCTGGAGGAAATCAAGGAGCGTAGCGCGAAACAATCGGACGGTTTTTTTTCGGTGCTGCACGAAGGGGAAACACATTTGCTGTTTTATCGTTATTTTGCCAACCAGAATTGGTATGTGATCGGAGCGGTGCCGGAGAAGGAGTTGTTCGTCAAAATCGATCTCATCCGCCGCACGATGCTGATCGTCGGCGCCGGACTTGTGGCGGTGGCGATGCTCTTCGCCTTGTCGCTGTCCTACGGCATTACGAGACCGCTCACCGCAATGGCGAGGGCGATGAAGCACGTGGAGCGAGGGGAGTTTGTCAGTGCTTTGGACATGATGCCGAAGGTCAGAACGGGTCATAGCGAGGTGGGATACGTCACGCGTATATTTGAAAGCATGACGAATCGACTTCGCTATTTGATTGAAACGGAGTTCGAAAGCAATCTCCGCCGCAAAAACGCGGAATACAAGGCGCTGCTGCTTCAGATCAATCCGCATTTCTTCAACAATACATTGGAAATTATCGGCGGGTTGGCCGCGATGAAGCGCAATGATGAAGTAATCGACGCCACTGAAGCGCTGGGGCAGATGATGCGGTATTCTTTGGACCTGAAAAACGATTTGGTCAAGGTTAAGGAGGAAATGGCATATACCCGTGATTATTTGTTGATTCTTAAGCATCGTTACGCTAATCTTCTTGAGGTGGAGATGGAGGAGGATGGGGAAGCTGGAGAGCTGCTTATAGCCAAATTCCTGCTGCAGCCGATTGTCGAAAACGCGGTCAAATACAGCCTGGAAAAAGGCGGCGTTGCCCGAATCGGTATTTCTGTCCGCTCTGCGGACGGTCGCTTGACAATGCGAGTCTCGGACAACGGCATTGGAATGAAGCCGGAGTTCGTAGAGGAGCTGCTCACGGAGATGGCGGCTAGTGACAAAGCCGACATTCTGAACAGCGGCGGACGCAGCATCGGACTTCGCAACGTGCTCTCCCGCTGCAGGCTGTATTATGGGAAGCTGCTTCAATTGAACATCGATTCCGTACCGGGTGAAGGAACGGCAATCACGATTGAAATTCCCGCAGTGAAAGGATAGATGATGGTGAATAACATCATGATTGTGGACGATGAGACCGGGGTTCGGAACAGCATCAAGGCAAAAATCAATTGGGACGATGTCGGGTTTCGCATCATTGGCGAAGCTGCCAATGGCGAAGAGGCGTTGGTGCTGCTGGAGACCAGACCGATGCCCGATGTGCTGATGACCGATATTCGGATGCCGCAAATGGACGGAATCTCTCTCATCAAAGCTTGCAAGAAGAGGTACCCGAACTTAAAGCTGGTCGTATTGTCCGGCTACTCCGACTACGAATACATGCAGGCGGCCATTCAGGTCGGCGTTAAGGACTATTTGTTGAAGCCGGTCGGGAGACGCGAGTTGGCGGCACTGCTGCGGAAGCTCGGCAACGAAATACAGGAAGAGCGGTCCGAAGAAGCATCGCGCAAGGTGGAGCAGACGCAGCAGCAACAGCAACTGCAAACTACGAGAGAAGCGCTGCTTCTGAGGTTGGCCAAAGAGGAGAGCTCCAGTCTGTTGGCGGTCAAAGAGCGACTGGCGCAGCTGGGACTCGGGGTGCTGTTGGAGCTGGGCGCGAAACGCGAGGCGCGTTTCTTGATCGCGGAGATGCGGGTGCCGGCCAACAGGCTGGGGGATAACGACAGGCATTTGGATTTGCTGCGGCTCGCCTTTGTGATGGCCTGTCGCGAAACGGCCATGCCGCATGGCAATTTATTCCCGTTCTACGATGCGTCCCATCCGACCATGATCCACTTTGTGATCGTAGAGGAGAAGGCATCGCTGAACGAAACGGGTGCCGGGGAAGAGGCTGAGCGTTTCGCCAAAGCTCTCCGTAACAATGTCGCGCAATATTTGAGACTGCAATGCGTGATCGGGATCGGGGAACCTGTGTCGGATGTGCTCCAGTTCAAAAACGGATATTCCACCGCTATGTTGTCTTGGAGCAGAAGTACGGTGGATGGCATTGATCGTGAGACATCGGCGGGGTTGCACGACTTGATGAGTCTGTTCACGCCGGAGTTGGAGCGCCAGATCACATTGGCGCTGGAAAATGGCGACCGTAAAGCATTTGCGCTTTTTATGCAGCGCATTTTTCAGCACGGCATCCACTTATCCATGTTTACGTTTACGTTTTTGGCGATGCGTTTGCTGCTGCTGCTGCATTCCGTAGCCAACAAATACGACGACGGCACCGGCGGCGGGGATCTGCAGAAGCGGTTGTGGGCTTGTCAGATGACGATCGGCAATTTGCAGTCCAGCGAAGCAGTGATCGGAAATTTGGAGGAGCTGGGACATCTCGTCATGGACGAGGCAATCCGCGCTCGCAGCGCAAGCGGAGGTTCTATCGCGGCGGCGGTGAAGAAATACGTAGACGACAACTACACGTTCGAGATTACGCTGAACGGACTGGCGGAATTATTTCATCTCAACGAAACTTACCTGTCGGGTCTGTTCAAACAACATGCCGGAGCGACCTTCAGCGATTACGTGACGCGACTCCGCATGGGCAAGTCCGCCGAGCTGCTGAAGAGTACCGACCTGAAGCTGACTGACATCGCCATGTTTGTCGGCATATCCAGCTCCAGCTACTTCAGCACTTCGTTCAAGAAGTTTTACGGCGTTAGTCCGAAGGAATACCGTGAAAAACACGGGTCTCGCGGCGATGACTAGCCAACCGATCGAAAAGCGGCAGCGTCTAGCAATTAACGTTTTATCCTGTCATTAGCAAGAGGCGAATGGAGACACGGCCTAAGCGGTCGCATGTGCTCTTTCGCCTCTTTTTCTCTTAAGCTCCGAAATCCCCTCTCCCAAAAACTTTGAAACTGCGCCCCCGAGCATATTGAAATCAGTTGCGTAAACGATTTGATATTCTAATCCTACGGAAGGGATGCGAATAACGAACTCGGGGGTTGGCCGTGAAAAAGGTAATCGGATTCTACACATTGGTATTATTGCTAATTATCGTTATGGCCGGCACAATCGTGGTGCTCTCCTATTCGGAGACGGAGATCGAGCCGGCACGCAAATATTCGTTGTCGGACGCGGAACGTCCAACGGAAGGCATCGTTCTGGGGGCAGACCGGCTGCATGCAAGCGATGTTCCCATATTGGCGGAGTGGAAGGGCAGAAGCCGTATTGCCGAGTGGAACGAGGTCTCAACGCTGGAATGGAACGTGGAGGCAGCCGAGACCGGCGAATACGAATTGTCTGTCGGCTACTTTCCGCTGAAGGGCAACGGGCAGCCCATCGAATTTATGATCGAAATGAACGGCGAAACGATCGGGGATCCGCTGATCCCGCTGGAGCTGAACCGGATCTACTACGATCAGCAAGGACCACTGAAGCGAAGCGGCGGAAACGAGCTTCGTCCGAAGCAGCTTGAAAGCGAGATATGGCTGCATACGAAAGTGAGATCATCGATAGAAACGGCAACGGGCAGCTTGAAGCTCCCGTTAAATAAAGGCGTCAATTCGCTGCGGCTGTTAAATGTGAGAGAGGCGGCGGCCGTGGACTACGTTCAGCTCACGTTAGCGAAGCCGGCGCCTAATTACGATGATTACCGGAGCGGAGTCTCGGCAAGCGGCGGAACCGGAGACGGCGCCGACGCAGCGCAAGGTATTGTCGCTACTGTACAAGCGGAGCATGCTTACGCCAAGTCGGCGGCGGGGCTGTTCCCGACGGTCGACCGGACATCGCCGCTGACGACGCCGTACCATCCGTCGCAGCTGCGGATCAATACGATCGGCGCATCCAATTGGGAAATACCCGGCGAATGGATCAGTTGGAAGTTCGAAGTGCCGGCCGATGGCTGGTACAAGCTTGGAGCGCGTTATCATCAGTCCAAGGTGAAGGGCACGTTCGTCTCCCGCAAGGCGGAATTGAATGGCGAGACGTTGTTCGCCGGCATGGAGGCGCTGCGTTTCCCTTATTCGCTCGATTGGGCGATTCAGGAGTTTGGCGCTGCGGAGAACGGCGAACCGTATCTGTTCTATCTGACGAAGGGCGAGCATGAGTTGAAGCTCGAAGTGACGTTGGGGGACATCGCGCCGTCGGTCGAGGAATTGCAAGGCATCGTATACGAGTTGAACCAGATTTATCGCAAAATCGTGATGATCACGGGCATGAATCCGGACCCGTACCGCGATTACGATATCGACCGAAGCATTCCTGAGCTGCCGGCGCAGTTCCGCGACCTGTCCAGCCGCATCAACGCGGCGGCGGACCGGCTCGACGGAATGGCCGGTCAGAGCAACACCGGGTCGCGTTCCCTCCGCATACTCGCGAGGCAGCTCGACAGTTTCATTGACAGACCGGACGGCATTCCGAAGCGGCTGGCGAACTACAAGTCGAACGTGACGGCTATCGCCGACTGGCTGTTGACCGTCAAACAGCAGCCGCTGGAGCTTGATTATTTGTACGTCGCGTCGCCCGAAGCCCTACAGCCGAAGGCCGAAGCGGGTATTCTCGCCAAGGCGCTTCACGAGGTGCGGGCGTTCGCCGGCTCTTTCCTTCAAAACTACGATTCCATGGAAGGTGAAGGCGCAAGCGGCGAATCCATTCAGGTATGGATCGGCTTGGGCCGCGATCAGGCTTACGTGCTGAAACGTTTGATTGACGAATCGTTTATCCCGGAAACGGGCATCGGTGTCGACCTTAATCTGGTCGGAACCTCGCTGGTCACCGCCGTTATGGCGGGGCAAGGGCCGGATGTCAACCTGTTTACGAGCAGAGGCGATGCCATGAACCTGGCTTTCCGCGGCGCGCTTGAACCGCTGGAGGGCTACGAGGGATTCCGCGAGCTGAAGCCGCAATTTAAGGATTCCGCGTTTGTGCCTTATCAATATGAGGGCCATATTTACGGCATACCGGATGATCAGGAATTTTTTGTAATGTTTTATCGCAAGGACGTGCTCGAAGAGCTTGGCCTGACGCCGCCGCAGACCTGGGACGAAGTAATGAAGATCGCCCCCGTGCTGCAGAACAACAATATGGGCATCGGCCTGCCGTACGAGAATCTGGATGCGTTCCAGTTGCTCACCAAAGGGATCGGCGCGCTCAACCTGTTCCCGACGCTGCTTATGCAGCACGGAACGTCGGTATACAACAACGATGAGACGATGACGCGGCTTGACGAACCGGAAGCGTACAAGGCGTTCAAGCAATGGACCGACTTCTACAATTTGTATGATTACGCACTGTACAAGGACGATATCAACCGATTCCGTACGGGCGAAATGCCGATCGTTATTTCCTCTTATCGTCTCTACAATCGTCTCGCGGCGGCCGCGCCGGAAATTGCCGGTACCTGGGACATGATTCCGATTCCCGGCACGCTGCGCGAGGACGGCAGCGTCAACCGGGCGACAGGCGCGACGGGCACGGCGGGCATTATGCTGAAAGACACGGCCAACAAAGAAGCCGCATGGCGGTTTCTGCAATGGTGGAACTCGGCGGAGGTGCAGGCGCAATTCGTCAATGAGCTGGAAAATGAAATGGGCGTGCTTGGCAGACGACTGCCGGCCAACACGGTGGCGGTGCAGTCGACGACTTGGAGTCGCGCGGAGCAAGCCAGCCTGAACGCGCAATGGGATCAGCTCGTCGAAATACCTGAGCTACCCGGCGGCTACTATACGCTGCGCAATATCGACAACGCTTTCCGCGAGGTCGTGTTCCAGAAGCGCAACGCGCGCGAGACGTTGTTTTATTGGAACAAAGATATTAATGAAGAAATAGATCGCAAAAGGTACGAATTCGGGGTGAAGCCATGAAAGGTTCGATGATTTCCGCGATCGGCAAACATAAGGAAAGCTACCTGCTGATGACGCCGTATATGATCTTTTTCCTGTTGTTCACGATTCTGCCTGTCATCCTGTCGATTGTGCTGGGCTTCACCTATTACAACATGATCGAGCCGCCGCGTTTTATCGGCTGGTATAACTATATCCGGCTTTTCTTGGACGACGACATCTTTATTATCGCACTGAAAAACACGCTGTTTTTTGCGTTCGTGACGGGGCCGGTCAGCTATATGCTCAGCTTCTTCGTTGCCTGGATGATCAACGACCTGTCTCGCACGCTCCGGTCGATCGCAACGTCGATTTTCTACATTCCGACCATAATCGGCGCGGCGATCTTTCCGATGTGGCGGCTGATCTTCAGCCCCGACGAATACGGCTATCTGAACGGGCTGTTCATGGGGCTCGGCCTCATCAACGAACCGGTGGCGTGGCTGCTGGACAAAGATTACGTGCTCGTCATTCTGATCCTGGTGCAGCTGTGGATGAGTCTCGGCATCAGCTTCCTGGCGTTTGTCGCGGGGCTGCAGACGGTCGACCGCAGTCTGTACGAGGCGGGCGTCATGGACGGAATCAAAAACCGTTTTCAGGAGCTATGGTACATTACGCTTCCATCGATGATTCCGCAGCTTATATTCGGCGCCGTCATGCAGATCGTAATTTCTTTCAGCGTCGCAGACGTTTCCATTCAGCTGGCGGGTTTCCCGAGTACCGAATATGCTGGCGAGACGCTGGTCACCCATATTATGGATTACGGCAGCATCCGCTACGAGATGGGATACGCATCGGCCATGGCCGTCGTGCTGTTCTTCCTTATGGTGTTCACGAACCGGCTCGTGACGAAGCTGCTGAATAAGGTCGGAATCTGATCGGGAGGGGTAACAATTGTTTACATTAACGAGAAAAAAAGCCGGAGCCAAAGCGCGGCGCTCCTTGACCGGCAACTTCTTTATTTTCTTCATCGTGGCGCTGCTCGGCTTGTTCTCCGCGTTCCCGTTGTACTTTGCGGTCGTGACAGCGTTCAAGCCGCTCGACGAGCTGCTTTATTTTCCGCCGAGACTGGTGGTACTGCGTCCCACCTTGACAAACTTTACCGATTTGTACCAGCTTGCGGCGAACATGTGGGTGCCGCTGTCGCGCTACGTGTTCAATACGGTATTTATCGCGGTGGCCGGCACGGCGCTTCATGTGGTGCTGGCGGCGATGGCCGCGTATCCGCTGGCGAAGCATAAATTTCCGGGGCACAAATGGTTGTTCGCCCTCATCGTGATGGCGTTGATGTTTGTGCCGCAGGTTACGTTTATTCCGCAATTCATTATGATGGCGGAGGTTGGCATGGTCGATACGTACGCGGCACTGCTGCTGCCGTGGATCGGCTCGTCGCTCGGACTGTTCCTGATGAAGCAGTTTATCGAGCAGCTGCCGGACGCGATTCTGGAGGCGGCCCGCATTGACGGGGCCAGCGAATACAAAACGTTTTTCTCCATCGTGTGGCCGAATTCGGTTCCGGCGCTGATGACGGTCGTCATTTTCCAATTCGTGAACCTGTGGAACTACGCGCCTAAAGAGCTCATTTACAGCGAGCCGAACAAGGTGTTCCGGATGGCGCTGGAGCAAATCGTGGCGGGCGACCCTATCGCAAGGATGGGGGCCGGCGCGGCGGCTTCCGTCATTTTGATGATCCCGCCGATTATCGTATTCGTCCTGCTGCAGCGCAAAGTGGTAGAGACGATGACGTTTGCGGGAATCAAGTGAGCAAGCGCCGTCCAACCAAACGTTTAGGGGGAGCTACTGTGAGAATTTTGAAGGCTGTGGCCTTGGCGTTGCTGCTTCTGCTACCCTTGGCCGCCGGAGGGCGGACCGCGTATGCGGAGGCTCCCTACGAGGCTTACGTATATAACGAGTGGGATAAGTCGAAGGCGGCTCCCGTCAGTTATTTGCCCCGCGCCTCCTACTCTGGCGCGGAGCTGGGCGTCGGCGCACTGCAGGAGCCGCAGGATCTGTTCGTCGCGAAGGACGGCAGCATCTATATCGCGGATACCGGCAACAAACGAATCGTCGTGCTGGATGCGGAGCTGAAGCGGAAGGCGATCATCGACAAGCTGGCCTGGAACGGCGGCGAGCTGACGTTCGGCTTGCCGACCGGACTGTTCGTGGCGGAGGACGGCACGATGTATATCGCCGACAAGGAAGCGGGTCGGGTCATTCGGGTAAGCCAGTCGCTGGAGGTCGAGCTGGTGATCGAGCAGCCGCGGAACCCATTGATCGCCGCGGACTTTGTATTCAAGCCGGCGAAGGTGGCGGCAGACAATGCGGGCCGCATTTACGCGATGTCGGAGGGGCAGTTTTTCGGACTGATGCAATTCGACGACAAAGGGAATTTTACCGCCTATTATGGCAGCAACCGGGTGGAGGTCACGCCCGCGGTCGTGCTGGAGACGTTCTGGAAAAGCATTTTGTCCAAGGAGCAGCGCGATTCCATGGTGAAACTGCTGCCGATCGAATATTCCAATCTGCACATCGGCGCGGATAATTTTGTCTACACGTCCACGATCATTTCGCAAAACTCCCGCGAGGAGATCAAAAAGCTGAATCCGCTTGGCAATAATGTGCTGGTGACGAGCCGGGGCTTGGCGGATTTTGGGGACAAGGAAATCAGCTTTAAAAACGGCGTCAAGCAGGACACCTCGTTTATCGATGTCGCGGTGGACGACGACGGTTTCATCATCGGACTCGACCGGACGCGGGGCAAGGTATTCGAATACGATTCTGAAGCCAATCCGATCGCCGTATTCGGCTCGCTCGGCTTCCAGAGGGGCACCTTCCAGCAGCCGACCGCCCTGTCGTATTGGCAGGATCAGCTCGTCGTGCTGGACGCGGGGAAACGCAACATTACCTTTTTCGAACGGACGGAATACGGCAATCTGGTGCGCGAAGCGACCATTCTGTACAACAACGGCTTGTACGAGGAAGCGGCCGACATCTGGCAGGAAGTGGCGTGGCGCAATGTCAACAACTCTATCGCCTATCTCGGCATAGCCAAGGCGCTGGAGAAGGAAGAACGGTATGACGAGGCGCTCTCCTACTACAAGCTCGGAGCCAATCGCTCCGGCTATTCCGACACGTTCGGGCTGAAGCGGATGGAGACGGTGCGGAGCAACCTGCCGCTTATCATGACCGTTCTGCTGACCGCGATAGCGGGTTTTTACGGCTTCAAGGCCATTGCGTTCTGGCGAACGACAAGACGGAAGGGGGCGGCTCGGGGATGACAATCATGAAATCGGCGATAGGCGCAGCTAAGCGACGCGCGGCATCCGACCCCAAAGCGCTGAATCCGCTCCGGGCGCTGCTCCATCCGTTCGACAGCTTCGCGGCCGTCAAGGATGAAGGAAAGGGTTCGCTGACGGCGGCGGCAGTCATCGTAATCGTGTTTTTCCTCGCAACGATATTCAAGCGTCAAAGCACCGGATACCCCTTCAACATGGCCGACCTGAGCGCACTCAACATTTGGATCATGGGCGCCAAAACGATTGCGTTGTACGGGCTGTGGGTAGCCGCCAATTGGGCGGTCGCCACCTGGATGGACGGAGAAGGCAAAGCGAAACAGATTGCCGTCGTCAGCGCTTACGCCATCATCCCTTACGTGGCGGCGCTTATTGCATCCACGATTTTAAGCAATGTACTGGTTCGTGAAGAAGGCATGTTCCTGGATTATATGATGACGATTGCCCTATTGTGGAGCTCGCTGCTGATGTTTATCGGCATCCAGATCATTCACGATTACGGCGCGGTCAAGACGCTGCAGGCCATTGCGCTGACGTTCGTTGCGATGGGGATCGCGCTGTTCCTGGCGGTGCTGTTCTATACGCTGTTCAATCAGCTGTATCTGTTCTTCTATACCATCTACAACGAGATGTTATTCCGTTTGTGAAGGAGAGAGCCTCATGAAAGCACGAATCATTAAGGCCGCTCTCGTGACGGCATTAATTGCGGCTTCCGCTGCGGCGGTTCCTTTCGCCATTGCGGACACGGTAGGCAGCGAGCCTGAAGCATCCGCGGCCGCGCCTTCGTTAGGCGTCGCAAGCGGGGAGACGGCGGAGAGCAGCAATGCCGCCCGCGCCGCCAAGCCGGATACGAGCGGTTGGATGAAGGCTGCGGAAAATGACCGTCTGGCGCTGCACATCGACGTCGCGACCGGCGAATTAGCCGTAACGGACAAGGCGTCCGGAACGGTGTGGAGCAGCAATCCGCCGGACCGGGAGCATGACGAATCGGCGAAAGGCGCCAAGAAGATGGATCTGTCCTCCCAACTTCTGATCGATTATGTCGATAACCTGGGCAAGCCGTTTCAGGCCAACAGCTTGACGGGCAGCGTAAACGAAACGGCGCCGGAAATAAAAGCCGTTGAAGGCGGCGTGGAAATGACGTTCCGTTTTCCCAAGGCGGAAATGTCCATACCGGTGCGCTATACGATTGAAGGTGATGCGTTCTCGGCTGCCATCGTCACGGAGGATATCAAGCAGGGGGACAAATACAAGCTGGTCAACATCAGCTTGCTGCCGTTCTTTGGGGCGGGCGGCCTTAGCGACGACGGATATCTGTTCGTTCCGGACGGCAGCGGCGCGATTATTCATTTCAACAACGGCAAAGGCGGCTACCGCAGCTATAACGAGAGGGTATACGGCGGCGACGCCGCGCTTGACCTCCCGACGAAGGCAGAGAAAAAGGAGACGGTCAGGCTGCCCGTCTTTGGTCTTCACAAGGGCGACCATGGCTATGTGGCCGTCATCGCCAAAGGCGAATTTCAGGGGGGCATCGTCGCCGAAACAAGCGGCAAAAACAACGGCTACAATAATGTGTACAGTTATTTGAACGTAACGGAAATCGAAAGCAATCTGCTGCTGGAAGGGACGCTGAACGAAAAGCAAGTGACGCGTTCCTCGGCGTCCATGACGGGAAATGTGCCGTTCGAGGTGCGCTACTATTTCTTGAACGGCGATCAGGACTCCACCTATGTAGGCATGGCGAAGCGTTACAAAACGTATTTGCAAGACGAGTTCGGAGCGGGAGGAAACCATCAGTCCTCGGGGCAGGGCGATGCCGGGAAATCGTTGCCCCTGCTAATCGATTTTATCGGTGGGGCCAAGAAACGCGAGACGTTCCTTGGCATCCCGTACAACACGGTCGAGACGCTCACCTCATTCAAGGATGTCTCCGAGGCGGCGAACGGGCTGCTTGGCGCCGGCATCGGCAATCTGTCGATCCGGATGCAGGGCTGGAGCGACGGAGGGGCCAAAGGAGAAATTCCGGCGACGCTGAATGCGGAGGGCAAGCTCGGCGGTACGAAGGGGCTGCGCAAGCTGGAAGAGGAGCTGCAAGAACAAGGCGTAACGTTGTATCCTGCCGTCAATCCCGTCCACTTGTATAAAGGCGGCAACGGCTTCAGCAAGTTTGCCGACACGACTAAAAGCATCAGCCGCGCGCCTGCGCTCAAATACGAATACCGTCTGAGCGACTGGACGAAAAACAAAAGCGCTTCGCGATGGTACTTGATGAAGCCGTCCTCCGTGGAGGAAGCGGTGGGGAAATTTACGGAGGACGCCGTGAAGAAGTCGTTTGGCGCGGTATCGCTTGAAGGCATAGGATCGATGGTCTATTCGGATTTCAAAAAAGGCAGCACCTCCAAAAACGAGACGGGCGCGATATGGCGGGAAACGCTAAAGGCAGCGTCCGACAGCATCGATTCCATCATGATCGACCATCCCAACGCTTACGCGTTCCCTTATGCCGGCGCGCTGAGCGACGTACCGCTATACGACAGCGGCTTCGACGTAACCGACGAGGCGGTGCCGTTCTATAGCATCGTGACGAGCGGCTGGATTCCGTCCTATGGCGAACCACTGAATCTGTCGAGCAGACCGCGCGATTATATGCTGAAGCTGATCGAGACTGGCACGTATCCCGCGTACCAGTTCATCGCCCGCGATTCCGCGCTGCTGACGGGAACCGAATTCGATTGGTTGTACAGCGGCGATTACGGCGCATGGCGCGACAAGCTACTGGGTCAGTACGGAGGGCTCGGCGAGGCGATGCAAGACATTCTGGGTCATGCCATCGCGAATCATGAGAAGCTGGCGGAGGGCGTCTTCGAGACCACCTTCGATAACGGAGCGCGCGTCGTTGTCAATTACAACGATTCGGGCGTGGCCGTCAGGGGGATGACGGTTCCGGCGGGCGGCTATCTCAAATTATAACTGGGCTTCATGAGGGAGTGAGAGCATGTTCAGAGGCTTGCGGGCAATGCCTTATACCAAAAAGAAAGAGCTGTACGGGCTATTGTTCGTACTGCCGTGGATTATCGGCTTTATCCTGTTTTTCGTTAAACCTCTCATCACGTCGGTTGTTTACTCATTCCAGAACATGGAGCTGACGCCGCAGGGGCTCAAGGGAGCTTTTATCGGCTGGGACAACTACGCGTACGCGCTCTACAAGGACCCGAACTTCGTGCGCGAAGCGGTCAATTCCTTCGTCAACATGCTGTACGGCGTACCGCTTATCCTGGTGTACAGCTTGTTCATCGCGATCATGATCAAAAACAAGTTCCCGGGCCGGGGCTTCATGCGGGCGGTGTCTTTCCTGCCGGTCATAATCGCTTCCGGCGTGCTGATGCAAATTTTGAAGGAGGACGTTTTCTCCCAAGGGATGCGCGGCGGCACGGAAAGCGTCTATCTGTTCGCAGGCGCTGGCATTAGCGGCATTCTGGCGGAGCTTGGCCTCGGACCGGGGCTGATCGAGGTGTTCAACAACGTGATCGCCCGAATCTTCGACCTGACCTGGCGTTCCGGCGTGCAGGTGCTGCTGTTCCTGGCGGGACTGCACACCATTCCGTCGTACCTGTACGAAGCGTCGTCGCTGGAGGGCGCCCGTCCATGGGAGCAGTTCTGGAAGGTGACGCTACCTATGTTGACGCCGATGATGCTGCTCAACATCGTATATACGATTATCGATACGTTCACGGATTATGGCAACGGCGTCATCATGATGATTTACAACACGGCGTTTTCGCAAATCCGGTTCGGCTACAGCAGCGCTTTGGCCTGGTTGTATTGTCTCGCTATTGCGGCTTTCCTCGGACTTGTTTATTTGCTGCTGAAGAAACGCATCGTGTATTTGCAGGATTAAAGGAAATTGCTCTAAAGGAAGGAGGGGGATTAAAAATGAACGCCATCGCGGGAAGACGCCAAATCAAATGGGCCCAAAGATTCCTTGTTGTGTTGCTTCGGTATACGCTGCTCGCGGCGGTCGCCTATCAACTGTTGTATCCGGTGCTCTACATGCTCAGCATGGCGCTGCGCAAGCCGGAGGAAGCGATCGATCCCAGCGTCATCTGGGTGCCGAAGTCGTTAACGCTGAGCAACTTCGCCGACGCCCTGCGGGTGATGGATTTCTGGGATGCGCTGCAGAACAGCGTGTTGATCGGAGTCGGCTGCGGATTGTTCGACGTGTTGTCCTGCTCGCTCGTGGCGTACGGCTTCGCCCGGTTCAAATTTCCGTTGTCTGGGCTGATGTTTTCGCTCGTTATTTTGACGCTGGTCGTGCCGATACAGACGATTATTTTGCCGTTATACAACGACATGCGCTATTTTGACGCATTTGGTCTGATGAAGCTGACCTCTGTTTTAACGGGAGGGCCGGAGTCGGTCAGCCTGGTCGGCAGCTACTGGTCGTTTTATTTGCCGTCGATGCTGGCGATGGGCCTTCGGGCGGGATTGTTTATCTTTATTTTCCGCCAGTTTTTTAAGGGCATGCCGAACGAGCTGGAGGACGCCGCTTATATGGACGGCTGCGGTCCGTTTCGCACGTTTTTCCAGGTAATGCTGCCCAATGCCAAAAACGCCGTCATTACCGTATTTCTGTTCTCCTTTGTCTGGCACTGGAACGAATATTACATGTCGAACCTGCTGCTGGGCAATTTGAAAAAAAACTTCGCGATCGCAATTTCGTCGCTGCGCGTCGATCTGCAATCGGTGGTCAACGCCCAGACGATCAGCGACCCGCTGCTCGTCGTCACCCGGATTCAGGCGGGCGCGCTGCTTGCGATATTGCCTCTGTTTATTCTGTATTTGCTGACGCAGCGGTATTTTACGGACAGTATCGAACATGTAGGGATCAAATAAACGTTTGGGATATTCGCTCAGGATTCATGTTGCGTAACTATCATGAGGTGGTTGGTTGTGCGGAAATCTTGTAAAAATACAATAATTTTCGAAAAACGATACAATATGGGCTCAAAATGTTGCAGATTTGCAGAATTTTCTGGTTTGGCAGGCGTTGTGATGTAAATGTGTCTTATGAAAGGAGGCGAGGCCGGCGTTCAGCGCCATCCAAATCAAGCGGTGCGCGATAGGCAGTATGCCACAAGTGGTGTGATACAAGCGGTGTGTCACAGGCGGCGTGCTACGAGCGGTGCGTCATAATCGATGTGCCACAAGCGCACGTTCATTGCGCCACAATCGGTGGGCCAGAAGCGGCGTGCTTATGTGCGTGCGGGCGATAGGAGTTATATGAAGGGTGTCGAACAACGGGAAAGGCAAGAAGAAAGCACTAGGAAGTTTAAAGGGACAGTCAAAACAAAGCAAAGCCAAATTCGAGGAGGCTAAACAAAAATGAACAAACGTACGAAATCCTGGGCGACTATTCTAGTCGCGGTTATGATGTTGTGCTCTACACTGGCGGCTTGCTCCGGCGGCGGCAACAACAATCCCACTCCGACGAATGCGGGCGGCAACAACGGCGCTGCCGCCACGAAAGCTCCGGCGGAAGAAGAAGTCAAGCTTACCGACGGCAATATTACCGTATTATATCATACGTCGTTGGAGCAATATCAGGAGAACAAAGCGGCCAATCCGGACGCTTACGACCCGCTGCTGGAGTCCATTCCGGCATTCGAAGAAAAATATGGCGGCAAGGTGACGCTCATTGCGGTGCCTTGGGGCGACCAGAAGTCGACGTTGATCTCCATGGTGAACGCAGGCGAGCAAGTCGATGTGGCACAGG
Organism: Paenibacillus praedii; assembly: GCF_049725345.1. Lineage (NCBI taxonomy): Bacteria > Bacillati > Bacillota > Bacilli > Caryophanales > Paenibacillaceae > Paenibacillus > Paenibacillus praedii. Next base: position 84,239 of record NZ_JBMWAM010000016.1, read on the forward strand.
CGCATGACCAAAACTTCCCGGTGTACCCGCTGAAAAAGATGGTTCAGCCGATCGGCTCCTATGTCGACCTGACGGATCCGTTATGGAACAATGCAGTCACGAACGCGTTTACGTTCGGTGGCGAAGCGTACGCGGTCGGCGTAGGCGCGGCGCCGATCGTTATTTATTACAACAAGACGCTGTTCGACAACAACGGCATGAAAACGCCTGCAGAGCTGTACGCCGAAGGCAACTGGACGTGGGACACGTTCCGTTCCACCGCCATGGAGATGACTCAAGACACGGACGGCGACGGCGTCAACGATCAATATGGCTTCGGCTGGTGGGATGCCGGCTACGCCCTGATGGTCGGCTCCAACGGCAAAACGATTTTGACCTACAACGAAGACGGCTCGATCTCGGCCAACCATACGTCCGACAACGTCAAGGAAGCGATGCAGTTCACGCAGGACGCTTTGCTCAAAGACAAATACATCGACAAAGACAAGGAAGGGGATTATTTCAACGCCGAGTTCAAAAACGGCAAGCTGGCTATGACGGCGGAATACGGCCTGAATGGATTCAATGCTTTCAAAAGCGACTATGAAATCGATTTTGTCCCCGTTCCTAGAGGCCCAAGAGGCGAAGACGGCGTAGGTCCCGGCGGGCTGTCAGGCTGGTCGATCCCCGTCGTATCGAAAAACCCGCAAGGCGCCGCGGTGTTTATCAAGATGCTGTCCGAAAACGAAAAGGAAGTGGCGACGGCCAAAAACGTAGCAACGTTCGGCCAAGAGAGAGTGGACCGCATCAACGAGCTGGCCGGCAAAATTTTGTTCGCGCCGATCGGCGTCGAAATGTATTGGGATGCCAACGGCGCCGTGCTGGGCGGAATCAAGGACGGCACGCCGGTAGGCACCTTCGCCGAGACGGCAAAAGGCATTCTGGAGGAAGGCATAAACATTACGCTGACGCAATAATCGGCTGTGCCAAGAAACAAGGAGAGAGTATAAATGATAAAACGAACAAAAGCTGCGGCGGCGGCTTTGCTGGGAGCGGCTATTCTGGCGACGGCATGCACCAACGATGGGAGCGGCGACGGCCAGGTGGCACGGACGCCTGCGAGCGAAACGCCGCTAGTCTCCGCCCAGCCTGCGGATCCGGCGGAGGAAGCCGTTAGAATGCCGTCGGACCGGCTGTTCTGGAAGCCGCCGGAGGGCTGGGTCGGCGATCTGATGCCGTTCAACGATGGCACGGACAAGCTCCATCTGTTCTACCTGCAGGATTGGCGCGACGGAGCGCCGGGCTTCCACCCGTGGCATCTGACGACTACGTCCAATCTGACGGATTATACGTATGAAGGCGAATCGATACCGTTCGGGCGGGAGCATGAGCCGGATCTAGCCATCGGCACAGGAAGCGTCATCAAGGCGGGTAATACGTACCATGCCTTCTATACGGGCCACAACTGGAAGTTCCCGGATCAGGGTAAACCGAAGGAAGCAATGATGCATGCCACTAGTACCGATTTGTCGACATGGACGAAGCTGCCGGAGCATACGTTTGTGGCGCCGGAAGGATACGAAATTCACGATTTCCGCGATCCTTACGTGTTCTATGATGAGGAAGCGGGGGAATACCGGATGCTGGTAAGCGCGCGCCAAGTAGGCGTGGGCGGCGTGCTGGCCGTATTCGCCTCCAAGGATCTCGCCGCTTGGGAAGTACGGGAGCCGCTGGAGATCGAAGTCGCTTCGTCGTTTTTTATGCTGGAATGCGCGGATATTTTCCGCAGTGGCGATAAGTGGTATCTCGTCTTCTCGGAGTTTAGCGATCGCAAGGCAACGCATTACAGGGTCAGCGACTCCATCGACGGCCCGTGGCTGCTGCCTGAGGACGGCGACGACCTGTTCGACGGGCGCGCGTTCTACGCCGCGAAGACGGGAATGCTCGGCGATAACCGCTACTTGTTCGGTTGGGTGCCGACACGCAACATGGAGAAGGATTTCATGAACTGGGACTGGGCGGGCAATCTTGTCGCGCATCAGCTTGTGACGCATCCGGACGGCACGCTAGGCGTAACGGTGCCGGAGTCGATCGAAGGATTCCTGTCGCGGGAATCGGAGCTGAACGTATCGCAGAGGCTTGGCGAAGCGGCGGGAGAAGGCGGCGAATGGCGGCTGAACGGCGCTGCCGGGATGGCGGGCGTCGTCTTCGACAACCTGCCGACGATCGCGCGGATTACCGGCAAGTTCCGCTACGACGAGGCCACGCAATTTACGGGATTTGTAGCGGGCATAGGCGAGGAGCCGGAAAAAGCTTACGGCATTCAAGTGGAGCCGGCGAAGGGGCGTATCCGCTACGATGCCGTGCACGGAGGGGCGCTTACGAGCGTGGAGCCCGATGTCAGCGTGTTGATCCCGTTCGCGCCGGGCATCGATTACTCTTTTACGCTGGTCATCGAAGATGATGTGGCGGTATTCTATGTCGGGGATCACGCGCTTACGACCCGCATCTACAAGATGCCGGGCGGGGCTTGGGGCTGGTACGCCAGAGGCGGGGCGACGACGCTCAGCGACCTCAAGCTGTTCACGCCGCAGGAGGAGAGCCGATGACGAACGGAGATGCGCTTTACCGGGAAAGATTTCGTCCGCAATATCATTTGACGCCACCGCACGGCCCCATGAGCGATCCCAACGGCATGGTATACGTGGCCGGCGAGTTTCACCAGTTTTATCAGTTTACCGGACGTTGGGGACATGCGGTAAGCCGCGACTTGCTGCATTGGGAGCATCTGCCGCTAGCTCTTGTCGGCGACGAGCTTGGCGACATCTGGTCGGGAAGCTGCGTGGTCGACCGGCGCAATACGAGCGGTCTATTCCGGGACGAATACGGCATGGTTGCCCTGTTTACCCACTTCAAGGACGGATTGCAATCGCAAAGCATGGCCTACAGCCGCGACAAAGGCAGGAGCTGGACCAAATATGCGGACAACCCCGTCATACAGAATCCGGGGCTCAAGGATTTCCGCGATCCCAAGGTGCTGTGGCATGAAGGAACGGAACGTTGGGTGATGCTCGTGTCGGTGGACCGCGAGGTTTATTTCTATTCATCCCCAAATCTGACTGATTGGCGGCATGAAAGCCGATTCGGCGAAGGGCAAGGCTCGCAGACGGCCGTGTGGGAATGTCCCGATCTGTTCCTGCTGCCCGTTGACGGCGAGTCGGGACCCGGCAAGTGGGTGCTGCATGTCAGCATCGGCGACAACCGGGAGACGGACGGCTCGACGGCGCAATATTTTGTCGGCCAATTCGATGGCCGCCGCTTCCTGAATGACGATGAGACTGGCGGCGATGTGCGCCTGACCGATTACGGGCAAGACTTCTATGCGGCGGTGACCTATTCCGACATACCGGCGGAAGATGGCAGAACGATATGGCTCGGTTGGACCTCCAACTGGAAATACCCGTTCGCCGGCCCTACCTCGCCATGGAAGGGAGGCATGTCGCTGCCGCGCAGTCTGTCGCTGAAGCGCGGCGAAGACGGCAAGCTGGCACTTCGGCAGCGCCCGATTGCCGAGCTGGAGCGGCTGCGCGACATGTCAAGGCGGCTTGTGGATACAGTTGTCGCCGACGATACGCTGCGACTGGACTTTGCGGGCCGCTCCTTCGAACTGGAAGCGGAGGCCGAATGGGAGACGATCGCCGCTTTTGGCATTCGCGTGCGCGTGTCGGAGACGGAAGCGACGGAAATTGGCTATCGGCCGGGAGCGGCCGATGCGGCGCTTGCAAGCGGACAAGGTGCGCACTGCGCGTCCCCTCTAGGCGAGGTGTACGTGGATCGGCATCGGTCCGGGTTAAGCGAATTCGTAAGCCGCGAAGGAAAACCGTTTGATTTTGGCAAACGGTTTGTCGCGCCTCATTCTACGCATGGCAACCGGATCAAGCTGCGCGTTTTTGTTGACGAATGTCTGGTGGAGCTGTTCGTGGATGACGGCGTTACCGTCTTCACCACATTGATCTATCCGCAGCCGGAATCCGAAGGAATCGAGCTGTTCGCGAAAGGCGGCGCCGTCACGTTCACGCGTCTAGACGTGCATCGCATGAGATCGATATGGCCTAAGCATAACGTATAAACAATTTCCCAGATTCAAAATGAAAGAGCTAACAAGGATGGTGCGGAATGAGTGACCTTACTGTACGACAGCTGGAGCATGCGGCGTTAATCGCCAAAGCCGGGGAGTCGTTGACGAAGCTTGAAGCAACCATGAATCGCGAATACCGCTTGCATTATCATCTGATGCCGCCAGCGGGATGGATGAACGATCCTAATGGCTTTATTCATCATCGCGGCGTTTATCACCTGTTCTATCAGCATGATCCCTACCAGCCGAAGCAAGGACCGATGCATTGGGGCCATGCGACGAGCCGCGATCTCGTTCATTGGGAGCATCAGCCTGTTGCGCTCGCGCCGTCGGAGGATTACGACAGCGGACCGACTGGCGGTCAGGGTTGCTGGTCCGGCAGCGCCGTCGACGACAACGGCCGGCTGGCGCTACTCTACACCGGCCATGTCGACGGACGCAAGCCGGAGGAAGTGCAATGTCTCGCGGTTAGCGAGGATGGGATTCATTTTCGCAAGGAAGAGGGTAACCCTGTCATCGGCGATTCGCCGGACCCGCTGCGCTTCGGCTTCCGCGATCCGAAGGTGTGGAAGCATGGCGACATCTGGTATATGGTCGTCGGCTACGGCAAGGATGGGTTGGGCAAGGCGATTATTTACAAATCGGAAAATTTGCGTGAGTGGTCCTATGAAGGTCCAGCCGTGGAAAGCGACGGCACGATGGGCGACATGTGGGAGTGTCCCGATCTGTTCCCGATCGGCGAGGGCGATACCCATGTGCTCATTATTTCGCCGATGAATACGGGCTCTTACAAAAATCTTTATTTGACGGGTACATTTCATTACAATACGTGCCGCTTCGCCAAAACCCATCAGAATCTGATCGACTACGGCTTTGACTTTTATGCGCCGCAGACGCTGCTGGATGAGCAGGGGCGCCGGATAATGGTGGCTTGGATGAATATTTGGGGCGCGACGATGCCGGAGCAGGCGCATGGCTGGTACGGCGCGATGACGTTACCGCGCGAGCTGACACTGGAGCCTGACGGCACGCTGCGCAGTCGCCCGGTTAAGGAACTGGAGAAGCTGCGCGGCGATAGGACAAGCGTGGCCGATGTCGTGCTTCGGGATGGCGAGAAAACTACGTTCGACGGCGTGGAAGGCCATTCGTTGGAGCTTATCGTCCGCATTCATCCCGGCAGCGCGGCCGAGATGGGGCTGCGCGTCTTTGGGTCCGCCGACGGAAGCGCTTATGCGGAAATCGGCTATTCCGTGGCCGAAGGCAAGCTGTCCATGGATCGCAGCCGCGCCGGCGACGGCGACGGCGGTATCAGCGCGGCTCCGCTGCAACCGCTCGAGGACGGCACGATCGAACTGCGTCTGTATCTTGACCGATCCTCCGTCGAGTTGTTCGCTAATGACGGCCGCATCGCGATGACCAACCGGATTTACGGCGATGCCGCTGCGACGGGAATTTCGTTTTTCTCCCGCGGGGGAGAGGCGAATATCGTGACATTGGAAGCATGGCCGCTGGAGTCCATCTGGTAACACGAAACGGCAGGTAGCATAGGCTATCTACGGAGCAGACAAGGCAAGAGAGGATGGATGGAAATGGAAGCAGTGGCATTAGGCGAGCTGTTGATCGATTTTATGCCGCACGGCGAGTCCGGGAAAGGTCAGCCGCTGTTCGAGTGCAACCCAGGGGGGGCGCCGGCGAATGTTCTCGCGGCGCTGGCCAAGCTGGGGCACAAGACGGCTTTGGTCGGAGCGGTGGGCAACGACGCGTTCGGCGAGTTTTTGAGGGACACGCTGCGCGGCGGCGGCGTTGACGTGGGACATTTGAAAGGGACTGACGAGGCTCAAACAACGCTGGCGTTTGTTCATCTGGACCCCGGCGGCGACCGTTCGTTCACGTTTTATCGCAAGCCGGGCGCCGACTATATGCTCCGCTCCGAGGATGTCGACCGGGAGTTGATCGCTTCTGCGAACATCTTCCACTTCGGCTCGATTTCCATGACGCATGAGCCGGCACGCACGGCGACGCTGGAAACGGCAGCATATGCGCGGGAGATGGGCGTGCTTGTCAGCTACGATCCCAATTTGCGGATGTCGTTGTGGCACGATGCGGAGCACGCGCGGGAAGCGATCGTGGAAGGCATGCGTTATGCCGACGTGGTTAAGTTATCGGAAGAGGAGCTGCTGTTCCTGACGGGGACAGACGATCTGGACGAAGGCTCGCGTCGGTTAATGGGGCGCTTTGGGGACATCCGGCTGCTGCTGGTGACCCTTGGTCCCGATGGCAGTTATTGCCGAACTGTGGCAACGGCCGGAGATGGGGGACTGACAGCCCGGCATGCCGGCTTCAAGGTGCGGACGGTCGATACGACCGGATCCGGAGACGCTTTTTTCGGCGGCGTGCTGCACAAGCTGCTGGGCGAAATGAAGGGGCTCGCGCAGACATGGACGGAAGAGAAGCTGCTCGGCATGTTGGCATTTGCCAACGCCATGGGCGCGCTGACCGCGACGGGCAAAGGAGCCATTCCGTCTTTACCTACGCTGGAGCAGGCGGAAACTTTGGCGACTAAGTGGAACGAGCAAGGCGTCTGAACGGCGGGCGCGAAGGGGGCAGCGATGGAAACATGGCCGATGAACTCTTCGCGCCGCTAACCGGCAAAGGCTCAATGGCATATGGGATGGAGATGGCTGCCGAGCGGGAGCCATCTATTCTCACGAGTAAGTTGTAAGCGCTTACAACAATATGGTCCATCAAACGATAATGAGGAGTTGATTCCGTGTTTAATAAAAATATATCCGGAGCACTCAAGCCTGGATACACCGGTTTTGGCATAGGTGCCGTTACGATCGGCGTTTGTAGGCCATGACGCTCGCAGTGACGGCAGGCATACACCTGCCGCACATGCCGGACTACCTTTACCTGCGGCGGTACCACAGCGATTTCACTTCGGGTTTCGGTCGTCATCTCATGCAGGGATCCGCTGCAGCAGGTACAGATCTGCTCACCTTCTTCCAATGTGTTCGTCACCGTCTCGACGGGCAACTTAGATAGATCTTCCTCGCGCTTCCCCGTGGTTTTGCGGCGTTCATAGGTGACCTTCTCCATCTCGGGTACTTGCCCTTCCGGCGTAGCCAGCACTTCTGCTTCATTGAACAGGTTCAACTCGAGCTGATCGGGATGTGTCTTCTCGCTGGAAGCGCCGAAGCGCTTCTGCTGTGCCAGACGAAACTGCTCCTCGTACCATTTGAGCTTAGCCGAGAGTTCCGTATTTTGTTGCTCCAGCTTTTTGTTCTGCTGCTGGAGTTGTTCCAGGGTGAGGGATTCCGTTTCGTTCTTCATACGTTGTTTCTTTCGACAAGCTAAGGATTTCCTGCCAAACGGAAATAGGTATTTCAAATGGCGACTTCGGGCGATATCGCCGGGTGGGCGTGCCTTTGCTGCCTTTGCTGGGGTGACAGACCATCAAGCAGCCATCGTATTTCTCGCTGCGTCAGGCAAAGCGGGGGAAGTTCCGCCAGAGGGCCACTGAAAGGTTCCGCGTTCCAAACGACGGTAGTAGAGCCAAAACCCAGCGTGATCCCAATGCAAGATCTTGCGTTTGTCGCGTCTGCGATTACAAAAGACAAACCATGCTGTGGAGAAGGGGCTCAGCGCAAACTGTTCTTGGACGATTGCCGCCAAGCCGTCAATGGGTTACACATGTCTGTGGAGCCACAGCCAAATAGACCTGTGAAGCTGATGCAAGATTCAGCATAGGAGATCGAGCGCAGCGACCACATCACGGAGCAACTGCGGTTCAAAGCCTGGACAGATAGCAATTCGTGCAGCACCAACCTACACCCATAAAGGCTCGTGCTGTGAATTTTGGACGGCCACAGCACGGAAGGTCGTAGAAGTTTCCGTTGGTTTCGCTTTTAGAGATTTATATAGCCAATATTTCAACTGATGCACTTTCAGATTTTCTTGGGCACACCAGCCCTTTATCGTTTGCCCGCTTTTCTGGTAGGCAGCAATGTGTCTCGCCCATATTTCCTGTCCCGTCTGATATTTAATATTCTTTGGGTAACAAAGTCTTGCTTCGTAACGCATTTGTCCTAATCATAGAATTCGACGTATGAAAAAATCATGAAATTCCTGATAATAGATAGGGGATTAGAAAATTTGAGGCAGCCAGATAAAGTTTTCATTATTTTTTCATGATCGTTCCCTTATAATCCAGATAAACAAACTCGAAAGGGGCAGACATGCACATTTTATTGGTTGAGGACGATACCAAGCTCGGCTTTATGATTGAATATAAACTGGGCTCTGAAGGTCACCAGGTAGATTGGGCACAAAATGCGGAGGAAGCGGAAGCGTTTCTTAGTGCGGGGGGGTATGATATCTATATATTGGATTGGATGCTTCCTGGAAAAAGCGGTCTTGACTTGTGCAGAGAGTGGAGAGATAGACAGGATAAAACGGCAATATTGATGCTGACTGCACGCGATGCGGTTCAGGACCGGGTGAACGGCCTGATCCAGGGGGCTGACGATTATTTGATAAAGCCATTTGCTTTCGAGGAGCTTTTTGCCCGTATTTTCGCGCTGGATCGCCGTAAGCGGGCGAACGGATATGATGAAGCGTATTCCCTCAGCGGACTTATGTTAAATCCGGTAAAGCAGGAAGTGACTCGTAATGGGATACCCATCTATCTGACAAAACGGGAACTCCATTTGCTGGCTTACATGATGCGCAACCCAGGAGAAGTGCTGTCCAGGGAGCGCATTTTGAACTATGTTTGGGGAAGCGGGACCGAAGTAACCTTGAATGCCGTTGATGCCACGGTCAAGCTTCTGCGCAAGAAGGTCGACGAGCCTTTCGAATTCAAAATGGTGCAAAGCGTACACGGCAGAGGCTATCGCCTGGTTGGTAAGGGAGAAGACAGTCATGATTAAGCGTACGCGCCAAAAATTGCTGTTCATCTACAGCAGCATCATAGCTCTGATTCTCGTTATCATGGCGGCGTCATTTTATTTTATTTTATTGGGCGTAGTGAACAGGGATGAACATAGCCGCTTGGAAAAGGCGGGAACAAAAACGGTGCAGGAGTGGGTTCACCACACAACGGGCAGCGGACGGAAGGAGAAAGAATCTGCTGAACTTCCTCTTGCAGGCGGCATGGAATGGGAGTTTTTGCAGAATGACCAATTCGCTGTCGTGTATGATGAACGTGACAAGATCATTTCCTTTTCAGGCGATCGCAATCCCCTTGCTAATGATGAAATCGGCTATCAACTCGTAAAAGGAGCGAACACCTCTCCTTTTATGCATATTGAGCAACAAGCGACTGACGGCCGCAACATATACGCCGTTTACCGGGTGGCTGCAGGAGACGGAAAAGGAAGCGTTATTTACATCGGTGAGGATATCGGCAAACAGATCCATTTGCTGCGCGAAATGGAATGGCTGATTATCGGTCTAACCCTCGTTCTCCTGCTCATTGCATCATTGACAGGGCATATATTTGCAGGCCGGGCGATGGTTCCGATTGTCCGGTCCCTGAAGAGACAACAGGAGTTTACCGCAGATGCCTCGCATGAATTACGAACTCCGCTAAGTGTCCTGCAATCGTCCGTGGAAATCCTGGAGGAGCAGAAGAAGCAACTGCCTGCTATCCATCAGACCGTTTTGTACCATATGAAGGACGAAATCATCCGGATGATTCGCTTGACCGAGCAACTTCTTATGCTGGCTCGCGGCGATTCCGGCATGCAGCAGCTTAGACAGGAGTCTTTCGATTTGCACCAGACGGTGTTTTCGGTGACGGATCGGATGAAGACGATTGCAAAGGAAAGACGGATTGCAATCCACCTGGAGGACATGCTACCGGAAGGGAAGTTTTTATTCACGGGAGATCCCGATCAGATAAGTCAGCTTCTCTATAATTTGTTGGACAATGCAATCAAATATTCGTTCTCTGATGGTGAGGTAACGGTTTATGCAGGTAAGAGCGGAGACTCCGAAGTGGAAATATCCATAAAGGACAAGGGGTGCGGGATACCAAATGAAAATCTCCCGCATCTGTTCGAGCGTTTTTTCCGCGTTGACAAGGCAAGGTCGCGTCATTGGGGGGGCTCAGGCTTAGGATTATCGATCGCCGCCCAAATTACCCGAAATCATGGGGGACAAATTCATGTAACAAGTGAGACCAATCAGGGTTCAACGTTTACTGTAAGATTGCCAGAGCGTAAACCAAATTTATAGCTAAAGGGGAAAAAGCCATGTTTTCAGAAATTATCAACCATCTTCATCCCATTATTGTTCACTTTCCGATTGCAATTATTGTCATCGGCTTAGGCTTTGACGTCTTTCTTACATTGAGAAACCGCGCCTTGCTGCCAAAACAGGGGATGTGGTTGTGGCTTATTGCTGCCTTGGGGGCATGGCTGTCTGTTGCCACAGGACCGGAGGACGATGCAAGGGGAAACACTTCCTATCTCGATATCCACGCGACGCTTGCCAACTTTACAGCTTGGGTGGTTACACTGCTAGTACTGTGGCGGCTGTGGCAGGCGTTTCGGGGAAATCGGCCCTTTACCAAATTTATTTTGGTCGGTTATCTGGTCATATCCATCGCTTCCTGCGCGCTTGTTCTTGGGACCGGTTACTATGGGGGCAAGATGGTTTATTCGGATGGGGTCGGCGTCAAAGTAAACGGAACCCACGTCAATCCGCCGAAAGCAAGATAGCATAGGTAGCATCTATCCTGTTGTTTTCATTAAAATGGAAACATTGCAGGTGAGCAGAGGAATAATCTACATGGGCATCAATAGCATTTCGTCGAGCGATTTGATCCAATAATGTATGGTCAAATTTAGACCAACCTATTTCATTATAAGAACCATGGGGCTGAACTGCACCCCGTCAAGTAGACAGTACAAAAAATAAAAAACAGTTATGCAGCCTTAGTCTTGAATTCCATTGGACTGAGGCTGTTTAGTTTACTTTGCAATCGTTCGTAATTGTAAAAGTGGATGTAGTTGTCAATA
>NZ_JBMWAM010000017.1:0-93377 GCF_049725345.1 Paenibacillus praedii
AAAAGGCATGAGTCCGGTACAATACCGAACTCATGCCGAACAGGTTGCCTAAATATAGATGTCTAACTTTTTGGGGTGTCGACGCTGGTATTTTAATAAGAGAAAAGGGAATGAAGAATGACTCTATACAGGCGTTATCAAAGCAACTTCCACGTCTTGAATGGCTGCCCTTTAGTTTCTTTTCCTCAAGAAGATTGCCAATACAATGTGAAAAGACACCTGGATAGGTGTCTTTTTTACTGCCTGGGGAAAAGATACGGGGTCAATTCCCTTGCAATAGCGCGATGCCCCCGATCATTTGGATGGATGGGCATAAATCCGCTCAACGCATCTTCAATTTTTCCATTTCGATATCCATAGATAAGATCTGCTTGTTTTCCTTCAAACCACGCATGAACGGGAGCGATATTTACATCGTAGCTTCTTGCGAGCCTGCTCGTCATACGATTTAATCTGCCAATCCACTCAACCGCAATGGGACTGTTCGGAAATGGATTGTATTGCGTGCAGCAAATGATTCTGGCACGACTTCCTTTTTTTATATGAGTTAGAATGGCGTTTAAATTTGTCTTATAGTCGTTTAAAGCTTGTTGTGCATGTAATGGTTGCTGGTTTCTAAATGAAGACAGTGCCGAGTTGGCTAAATCCACTCCTCCGATCCATATAGAAACAACAGCAGATTCACTAATAATGGATGATCCCTGCCGTATCACCGCATTTAATAGATCATTGCTGCTCCAACCAGGCAGGGCCAAAACATACCCGGTAACCTTACGGGAGCGTGAATTTAAAGTAGATACGGCCAATTGGGGATAAGCCTTTGCCATAGAGGAGGCATTTTCTCCAAATGTAATGGAATCTCCAAGAGCTGTATAGATCATAAGAATATCACCAACCCCGTTTCATTATACATACTGCGCAAATAGCCTGATGAAAAATTAATTTTAAAGATCAACTGTTTGCTTGCTCGTGTATTTCTTCAAGTGCATCTTAGAAATATAATATTGTAATCATGTGCAGTTTGTGTGGACACTAACAATGAATGCTTCATGTCCATTTCTAATCCGTTTCCCCTCCCCCCCCATGTAAAACCCCGATTTTCTTATTTCCGCGGCAGTTGCTCACTACAATGAAATAAAATACGCCAGAATGTTTTTTTGAGGAGGAGATTCAACAACAATGTTTCTCCATTGCGATGCGGAAAGAAGCGAATGCCCATATGTACGCTATTGAAGTTCCTGCTGAATTCCTCACCAAGTACGGAGAGAAATTCCAAATTAAGCTTTCAACGGAGCTGGGCAGCATGCTCCTTCGAGGAAACATGCTGGCTAATAATGAAGCGGCAGGAGAACAAGAAAAGATATCCATAATGATGGCCAAATCTGAGGTTCCGCAAAATGCCGCAATTCAAGGGAAGGTAGGAGTCGTTATAGACCTGCACGTTGAATCGGAGGGGCAAGCTCTTGCTTATAACAATAAGGATGCTGCTGTGACGGTGCAAATTCCTTATGCGCTAAGCGAGGAAGAGCTGGAAAATGTAGAATTATTGTCAGTTTGGTACGTGGATGAGCAAGGTCATGTTCAGTTGGTGCCTACTGGAAAATATGATTTTACTTCTAAGGAAATGCGCTTCCAAACAAGCCACTTTAGTAAATATGCCATTTCCTATTTAACAAAATCATTTAATGATCTAAGCCCAGTCCCTTGGGCTCCACAAGCGATTCAGGTACTAGCATCGAAAGGTATTATTAATGGCGTCACGGATCGTTCTTATCAACCGGGTTCCTTCATAACCCGCGCCGATTTCACGAAAATATTAATCGAAGCGCTGGGCATCACAGCAGCTGTAAATACATCCTTTGTGGATGTAAATCAAGATGATTATTACTATGAAGCGGTAGGAATCGCACATTCGCTAGGAATCATCGAAGGAAGTGGAGATCGCAAATTCAAGGCTTTGATCTCAGGTTATGCTGCAGATGCTGTTGCAGCATTGGTGAAGATGGGATTGGTGCGCAGGGAAGTTATGGCCGAATCGAACCTATGCAGCCTACAACGCGTGCTGAGGCTGCAGTAATCGTGTATAAATTAATTAACTATGTATTCAATTCATACAATTAATAACTGAATAACTGAATTATCCTCTCACCGTGCTAACAATCCTTTGTTGGCACGGTGTTTTCATAACCGTAAATTATTTTTCAAACGAGTAATAATTGTTGATGACGTTAATGCCCTCTCGCGGGCTATCATAATGGAAACAGAACAGAAAGAGGTGCAATCGTGGAACCTGCCATTACTGCGAACAAAAATAATCGAACGAGTGCCAGAAAAAAACGACTTCAAGAAAGCATTGCCGGAAATTCGAACAGGATGTCTTCAAGTATCCGATTGAATGGATTCCTACAAATTTTAATGGCCCTACAAACTACATGAAAGTTTGGGTAGGGGATTATCCGTTTTACCTCTATTATTGGAATACGATCAAAGTTACGCTTTTGACGACATCAGAGCGGCAGCCTTTTTAATATGGTAAAATACATTTAAGATAAGGCTATTGTTTCACCCAGTAGTATAAACTATAATGAGTACTAATTGTAGTTTATTGTCGATACATATATAGTCGTTCTGAAAAATTTCATAACGAAAGGGCACACTCGTTGAAAAATGAGGTCGCAAAGCTATAGGGGCTATCACATTTCCGGATTGGAAATGTTATGCCAGCCAGTTACCGAAGGTAAGGAAACTCTTCTTTTCGGGAGAGTTTTTTTTGTTGCTACAAGAAGATTTAAAAGGTGGTAGAGCAGTGAGTAAATGGAATAAGCCGATCTTTCATATCATAGCGCTGATTGTATTCGCACTTTTAGGCAATATGTTCAACCTGTCTCTTTTGCTTGGGGTCAATTTTATTTTTGGCAGTATATTTACCTTGTTATTATTGCGAATATACGGTCTGAAATGGGCATTAGTGGCATCAATTATTGTGAATGCTTATACCTTGCTGCTATGGAACCATCCTTATGCTTTCATTGTTTTTGTGCTGGAAACGCTATTTGTCGGCCTCTTCTCCAGAGGAAAGAAGATTGTTCTAAATGTTACTCTATATTGGGTGATTTTGGGTATGCCGCTCATTTTTGTGTTTTATCATTATGCTCTGCATATGAATGTCACTGCTTCCTTGCTCATCTCGCTTAAGGATGCGGTGAATGGCATCTGGAATGCATTGATTGCCAGCTTAATCGTTACCTATTTGCCTCTTATTAAATGGCCGGCATTCCAGAAACGTAAAATATCCAGCTCCTTTCACGAGGTTTTATTCAACCACTTTGTCACACTGATCTTCCTTTCTTTGCTTCTTGTGACAGTGATGATCGGCCGCGAACAATACCGCAATATCAAAGAGGAAATAAAATCTGAGACGGAAGCGGATTCCTCCCTCATCCGCAATGACATCATGGATTGGGGAAAAGCCCATGTGGCTGCGGTGAACCTGTTATCGATGGCAGCAGCTGAAAATAGGCTGGAAAAGCTGGACTACTTGCAGCGCCAAGCCGCTTCAGTCCAGACGTTATATCCGGATTTTATTAATTTGTACATTGCTAATCGCAATGGAACTACTAAGGTATTCAATCCATTGCGAAATAACAAAGGAGAGTCAACGATCGGCTTAAACTTCGCGGATCGGCCTTACTTTGAATACATGAGAGAATATCACCAACCGGTTGTTTCCGATGTGTTTCAAGGAAGAGGCGGAATAACCGTGCCCACTGTGATTATTGGCAATCCTATTATGATTAACGGAGAGTTTCAAGGGGCTGCCGTAGGTGCGCTTGATCTTAACTACATTACAACAGAGTTAAAAAATCTGGTGAAAAATAGCTTAATGTATGTCACGATCGTAGATCAAAATAATAAGGTCATTGCAAGCACCCGTGATGATCTAGCCGTTATGAACGAGTATGACTGGACAAAAAGCGGTGGAATACATGTATTGGATGACCGTTTGTACCACTGGTACCCAGACACCATCAAAAATCCAATGAGCAGATGGGGAGAGTCCTCTTATTTTAAAATCATGACGATTCCGCATATGGGGGATTGGCGTATTATAGCCGAGACACCGATTGCTCCTTATCGTGACCGTTTGTATAGCTTTTACATTAATATATTTAGTATCTTATTGGTCTGTGGATTGTTATCCATTCTCATTTCCAATATGATTAGTCGTATTATCGTTAGACCGATCAAGCAATTAACCTACACGACCACAGATTTGCCTGAGAAAATAGCCGAGAACCAGCTCGTGAACTGGAAGGGCAGTTTCATAGAAGAAATTAATACCCTTATTTCGAACAGCAAAGAAATGGCTTTGAGAATTCAAAGCATGTTTGCAGAAATTCAGCTTTTGGCATATTACGACAGCTTAACCGGCTTGCCCAACCGAGTCTACTTTAATCAACGACTGCAAGCCTACTTGGAGGAAGCGAGTGACCTTGGCCACACGGCAGCCGTCCTGTTCATCGATATCGATCGATTTAAGATGGTGAATGATATGTTTGGTCATGCAAATGGCGACTCGTTATTAAAGGAGGCGGCCCGGAGGATTCAAGGCTGTATTGGTCAGGACGCGATCCTCTCAAGGATGGGTGGTGATGAGTTTGTCGCATTACTTCCGAATAGGACCCGTGAACAATCGGAACAAATCGTCCAAACCGTCCTTCAGGCATTTAAAATACCGATGTCGATAAGTGATCATGAAGTGTATACCACACCAAGTATCGGAATCAGCCTCTTTCCATCGGATGGGAAAAGTGACTTGGAGCTCATCAAGAACGCGGATCAAGCGATGTATGCGGTAAAAGAGACAGGTCGTAATGGGTATAGTTTCTATGAGGGAAAGCTAAACACGTCCTTGTCAAACAAGATGAGCCTGGAGACGATGCTTTATAAAGCATTGGATAATGACGAGTTTGAACTATTCTATCAGCCTCGAATGGATTTGAAGACGGATCAAATCATAGGATTAGAGGCTCTGATTCGATGGCGGCATCCTGTTCAAGGCATGATCAGCCCAGCGGACTTTATACCGATAGCCGAAGAGACCGGTCTGATCAGGCCCATTGGAGAATGGGTGATGCGAACGGCTTGCGCGCAAAATAAAGCATGGCAAAATGAGGGCTACGAGCCTGTCTGTGTCTCCGTCAATCTATCCGTAAGACAATTCAAAGATGAGAATCTTGTTCGGATCATCTCAGATATCCTAAACGAGACCCGGCTTGATCCCCAATATTTGGAGCTGGAGATTACGGAAAATATAAGCATGAACATTGAAGACCAGGTACTTTCCATTTTACAGGAGATAAGAAAGTTGGGTGTGAAGATTTCCATTGATGATTTCGGTACGGGGTATTCTTCTTTGAATTATCTTAAAAAATACCCTATCGATTTTCTTAAAATTGATCAGTCTTTCGTTCGAAACATTCAAGGCCAATCAAATGATGAGCCCATTGTGAAGGCCATCATCTACATCGCGCACAGCATCGGTTTAAAGGTTATAGCGGAAGGCGTCGAAACAAAGGAGCAATTGGACTTGCTGCGTGAATTGCGTTGTGATGAGGTTCAGGGGTATTTTATAAGCAAGCCGTTACAAAGTGAAGGGGTAAAGGATTTCTTATTCGCTGCACAGTAATGGGATTTAAAAGACGATAACTCGAATCGAAGAAGCAGTCAAAAAGGCTTAACCCACCGGTTCAATGTCATTAAGATAAGGCGCAGAGCCAAATATCAAGAAAAAGAGCAGGTTATCAAAAAGATAACCCGCTCTTTTTCTTATGTAAGGCTCTGTTAAATTCTAATGTTGATAATTGACCATTATAAAACCGCCTTGGCGCGAAGGCGGTTATTGAGCTATTGAATTCATTTATATATGATGTCATGACTCACCACTTTGCCGTTTTCATCAAAATGAAGTTGCAATAAAGTAACCTTAACCCCTAATCCCGCACTCCCGATGTAGTACAAGAATGTTCTTGATGGTTCAGTTAACTGTTCTGCTGGTTCTCCAAGCAAGTCGATTATTTCATTCTCTGTCATACCCTTAAGTTTATACTTACTTGTTAAACTGCCCATCATATCGTGTCTCTCTTCTGGTTCTTTTAGCCATACTTCTTGGTCAAATTGGCTACATGAACAAAGAATGAGTACCATTAAAAACGAGATTATAGTTTTCTTCATCGGAACATCCCCTCAGTTCATCAAGAATAAGCAGAAAGCCGAAGCTTTTTGTTCGTGTCGGTGACAGTAAACAGGCACGATTTGACCAACATATTTTTCTTATTCGATGCTGTATTCTCATATTCCTTGCTGTCCATATAACGGAACCAAGCCAAATAATGTTGCTTGGTCCTTGCTGATACCACAATATAGGGCTTTTCCGCCTCGTTTACGTGGCTTGCGTTCGGTGATGTTCCGCTTGCCCTTTTCCGAGTACAGAAAGTAGGTCTCGTCCATGTCAACGATACCTTGGAATGACTCGGTTGGAATCTGTTTCAGGGCAGCAAGAATCTTATGTCGCCAGTAAAATAAGGTGACATGTGTGACTTCGTCGTTTACTCATCTTATGTGTATTCTTTTATCGGCGAATTTCATAAGAAATTTTATCATTCAAGCTGCCGCAGCTGATGCGATTCCGCCATCTCTGGGTCTATCTTGTAAGCTTCTGGCGCTAGGTTATCTTCCTCCGTGTTCTCCAAATCCTCGCGTATGAGTAAATGAACCCACTGGCGTATGGCCTCACTCATTTCGTTAGCCGCTTTCGTCGGCAGCTGGTGCTTTTCTTTGCTGAAAGTAACAAGCGTAGCATGGGGAAGCCCCTGCAGCAGTTTTTTGCTGTAGCGCTTAAAGCCGCTGTCTTTTCCTCCATAGAGTAGAAGGATAGGTGCTTTGATTTTGGAGAGCTGCTTCGTGCAATTATAGTTCAGACTGTAACGGTAATATTGATGGATATTGCGGGTGTTCCCGTTTTTTGTATCGTTCAGCAGATTGCGAAAGGTTTGGACGCTGTCAGCATTGCCCCATGTAATGCCCAGCATTAGTATGCGGATCGCAGACTTCCATCTGGACAAACCGATCGCGATACGAATACGATTCCGCAGCAAAACATCGCTTGCCTCTGACATGGCACTAATAAGAACCCCGCCTAAAAAACGATCCGGATAATTAAGCATGGCTTCCAATGCGACAGTTCCTCCGGTCGAATAACCGCATACGATGGCTTGTTTGATGTTCAGATGATCCAGCAGCTGTATAATATCCTCGGCAATCAGCTTATAGGTGATAGGGGTCCTTGATTCCTCGCTTCGTCCATGTCCACGGATATCAAAGGTGATGATCTGATATTCATCGGACAGCTGCGCAAGCTGATATTGGAAATTAGCACTTGTAAGCAGAGGGGGATGGATGAACACAAGGGGTGTTCCTTTACCGTTTGTGTGGAAATGGAGCCTGACTCCGTTAATTTCCTTGATGGGCATAAATATTCCCTCCTTTGATCGATCGTAAAAATTCTCATTTAGCTTTTCCTGACAACGTATTAAATTATCCCAGGTTGCTTTGTTTTTCCAGAATAAGCTCGATCTTACCTTGGAGAAGAGAGTGTGACTGCAAGCATTTCATCTCTAAGGGACGTCTTCTTCATTGGCGATAACTTTATCCATTCGCGCTTGAACATGTTATAATAGAAAGTATTCCGATTGATTAGGAATAAGAAGGGATGCTCATATGCAGGGGTTTGAAGACTGGAACCAGAAAGTGAAAAAAACATTTAATGCAACAAGCAATGAAGATGTATTGACAGTAACTGAGGCAGGACTATCGTTAGGCCTATCCAAAGACCACATGAAAATATATGTGGATAAACATAAATTAACCAAAGTTCCTATTTCAAGAAGTGTCCATAGATACCTGTTATTAAAAAGCGAGATTGATCAAATTGCGGGTACGAAATAAAAAAATGAATAATTTTCTTCAGCTTTGCAATTTTAGCAAAGCTGTGTTATAGTTAGTAAATCGTATATGAGACTTCAAGTCACATATTGGAAAGGGTTGCGATGCTGCCTTTTTCGGTATGTGACTTTTTTAATCGTCTATGTAATGTTTTATAAAAGGAGGAAATAACATGCAAACAGGTACAGTAAAATGGTTTAACGCAGAAAAAGGATTTGGTTTTATCGAGGTAGAGGGCGGCGACGATGTATTCGTACATTTCAGTGCAATCACTGGCGACGGCTTCAAATCGCTTGACGAAGGCCAACGCGTTGAGTTCAACGTCGTTCAAGGCAACCGTGGCAAGCAAGCCGAAAACGTTGTAAAATTGTAATATCCAGCTACCCTGCTTCGACGAAGTAGGGTAGCTTTTTTTTAGAGGCATAGAAGGGGCGTGCTTGTCTATGTATTACTCTCGGAAGAGACCTATAGCAGATTTTCCATGCGAAATGACGGCCATTTGGTCGTGTACGAAGGAAGGCTGCAACGGATGGATGAGAGACAATTATTCGTTTAATGACGTTCCAACCTGCTCGCAGTGTCTTTCTCCAATGAACCGCAGTATGAAAGAACTCCCCATTCTCCAAGATTCCTATGGCCTAAAAATGGCGATAAAGAAAATGGAAGCAAACGTTTAGTCTTTTGGACTGGGTTTAATTCCTGCGCCTCCACCATGTTAAACCCGACCGCATGAGGTCGGGTTTTTGTTTTTTTTTCTCGTGTCTTGCAGTACTGATAGATGAACCGAAGCGATCAGGGAACGATCCGGAAATCTAGAAAGTGCCGTCGGACGCCGGGCTGCCGGTCAAATATTTTTCGGTCAAAATAGACAGCAGCTGGATGCCAACCTCGTTGTGCCCGCCTTCGGGTATGATCAGGTTGGCGTATTTTTTGGACGGCTCGATAAATGCTTCGTGCATCGGCTTTACCGTATTCAAATACTGGTCGTGAATCGACTGAATAGTCCGGCCGCGTTCCTCGATATCCCGAAGCACCCGACGAAGTATACGAACATCGGGATCAGTATCGACGAATACTTTGATATCGAGCAGCTCGCGAAGATTTGCGTCGGACAGCACATGAAGTCCTTCGAGAATGACAATATTGTTCGGCTTAAGCTCTACCGTCTCGACTGTGGAGCGGGCATGAACCGAAAATTCATAGACTGGAGCTTGCGCGGTCTGGCCCTCTTTGAGCCGAATGAGGTCCTCAATCAGGAGTTCATTGTCAAAGGCGAAGGGGTGATCGTAATTAATTAGTTCACATTCCGACATATTGAGATGTGAATGGTCTTTATAGTAATTATCCTGAGATATGAAGGTCACTTTGTCAGATCCAAGACGGTCAATGACGGAGCGGGCAACCGTTGTTTTGCCGGAGCCGGTTCCGCCGGCGATACCAATAATAAGCATGGCGATTCAAGAAACCTCCCTAAGTTGATTGCCGTTGCAATTCTAGTATTGTAGCACAGGACACGTATTTTTTCACCTGGGCGGAACCTATAATGCGGCCTTTATGCTGCGATTGTAGTGTAGAAAGTGCAGTGGATAACTATTGCGATGCTAATTTTTCACAACGGTGCAAACCTACACGACCCAGTACGTCAATAATGAAAGGGATATGTAAAATAGATCGAAAATTCTGATTGCATTATTCGGGATGGGGGCCTATAATAGACCAAATTACATATGGAAAATATTTGTAAGATTCTAATGAAATGCTATATGGCTAGCGAAGGCCTTACGTATAACGAAAGAGAAGGGCTTAGATAAGGTGTTTTTAGTTTGCGATAAAGACAATATGGCGGGGGAGAGTGTTGGCCATGGGCATTGAGCTTTTGACAGAACGTTTAATCATTCGAGACTTTCATGTTGACGATTGGCAGTCTGTTCATCAATATGCTTCCAATCCTTCGGTAGCGAAATACATGATTTGGGGGCCAAATACAGAAGAAGAGACAAAGGCATTCATCCAGCATACGATGAACATGCAGAAGCCTACACCGCGTACGGGTTTCGAGCTGGCGGTTACACTCCGAACAAATGGCAAGCTTATTGGAGGAGTCGGTATTCATGCTTCAGACCGGCAAGGTGAGATGGGCTACTGTCTTCACCCTGATTATTGGCGGCAAGGATATGCTTCGGAGGCAGCGGCAGAGATGCTTCGATTTGGGTTTCGGGAGCTGGGGCTGCATCGGATCTTTGCGACATGCCGTCCAGACAATATCGGATCAGCCAGCGTCATGAAAAAGATTGGCATGCTATACGAGGGCCGCCTCCGCGAGCATATGTTTCATAAAGAGAAATGGCATGACTCCTTTCAGTACTCTATCCTGGAGCATGAATTCAAGGGATTGAATAACGCTTAGAAGGATGTATAATTATATACTTACCTATACTATTTTCTCATTTCGACATTTTCAGTCGTATGCTTACGGAGGTAGACCGATGCTTAATAAAAACAAAACCGTTGTGAAATCTCTGGACCTCCTTAATCTTTTTCTTTCTCATGAAAAATTAAGCCTGAATGAAATGGTGCAGCTCTCGGGTATTCCCAAAACGTCGATTCATCGTATGATCGGTTCACTCGAAGAGATGGGTTTTCTTCATAAGGACAAGGAAGGTAAATATTCGCTTGGATTATTATTTCTGCAATTCGGTCAATTGGTTGCCGAGAGGCTGGATATTAGGCAGGTCGCCAGGCCGGTAATGCAAGCGCTTCGCGATGAATTTGAAGAAGCGGTAAACCTGGTGATCAAGGACCGCAACGAATGCATTTATATCGAGAAGCTGGAATCGACCCATCCGGTTCGGCTTTACACGAAAATTGGCCGGAGAGCGCCTTTATATGCTGGTGCATGCGCCCGCATTATTCTCAGTTTTTTACCGGAGAAGGAAAGGGAGCAATATTTGAATACGATTAATTTGGCGCCTTTTGCGCTTGGAACCATCACCGATATGGAGAAGCTCCGCCAAATGTTAGAAGAGTCGAGGCTACAAGGGTACAGCATCAGTCATTCTGAGCTTGAGGATCATACCGCTTCTCTGGCTGCGCCTATTTTTGATCATTCCGGGCAAGTGGTTGGGGGACTTAGTATCGCGGGTCCTGACGTCCGCTTTCAGGAGGACCGCCTGCCTGAATTGATTGAGAGGGTCAAACGGTCAGCTAACGACATTTCTCAAAAATTAGGATGGATGAATACTATTCAAGTGTAAGTTTGAAGGGTGTTTCTATTTTCCGATGTGAAAAAGCTCATTTCCACTTATTTATAGATAAGAGGGATGGGCTTTTTTATGCTTTGCGGGAGCGCTGCTGGGCCTGTGTTATATTTTCTAACAAACCCATTGAAAAATAGTGTCGAATTAGCTATAATTCAGATATTAAGTAAAAAGTGGAATTCATATTCCGTAATTCGGAACATTAACTGAACGAATAGAGGCGGTGAAAAAATGACGGTGCCAGGTTGTACGATAGCTGCCTATCGCAGCGGTGAGCGTTATCTGTTAGCCTCGAATAGTGATAATCCATGGGATACGCGGACCAAAGTTTGCGTTGTGAATGGAGACCGCTTCAGGTATATGGGGACGCAGCTTATTTGTCCGGATGACAGTCTGCCGTGGTCCAACATGATTACCAGGGGAATTAACGAGAAGGGCATTGCTTTTACCTTTGCCTATGTCGACTGTCAGCCTGAATTGTATCAGGGGGGCGTGGGCTTCAAGGATTTTGGAGATCATGTGCTGGGCAGCTTCCAAACGCTGCAAGAAATTGAGCAGTACCTTCAAGAGCATCCTGTTCAGGTTCATGGCAATTTTCTGTTCGCTGATGATCACGGCAATTTGCTCGTAAGCGAAATTCATCCCTCACGCAAGCATTTTGAATGGAATCCGAAGCAGCCTATCATTCGCACGAACCATTTTTTGAATCTTCCCTTTGCCAATGAGCAGGAAATCTTGGAAACATGTTCGGTTATTCGTTATCAATCCGGTAGCTATAGACTGGAACAACAAGAACAGGACCAATTGGACGAGGTAAAAACGCTTTTACGCAATCATCATCTCAGGGAGCAAGGCGCGCACTGGGGAGGCTCGACCTGTAACCACGGAGAAAAGGTGGGGTCGATAAGCTCGGAAATCATTGATCCTCTAACAAGAGAGCTTCAGTATTGTTACGGGCCTCCATGCGGAGAGAGTTCGAAGATGGGAAGCTGGGGCAAATATGTGCCGTTCAAGCTGAATGATTGGGCTGGAGAAGAAACAACAGCTTTAACAACATTAGACGGTAAAATAGTACATAAGGGGGATCACTGATGCTAAACAGCTGGATTGGCTACGCTATTATGCTTGCCTTTGGGGTCATTATGGTTATTGTATCTATTCTTTCAACACGAAACAGCAAAAAAAATATCGATGACTTTTTCTCTGCCCGGGAAAGCATGAGCTTGCCGATGGCAATGGGTTCATTGGTTGTGGTTTGGGTTTGGAGCAGTTCCTTGATGGGGGCAGCTGAAGGGGCCTACAATTTTGGTGTGGCTGGTTTTTATATGTACGGCATCTCGGTACTTATATCCGCATTGCTGCTAGGCAGGCCAATTTTCAAAAGAGTTCGCAAGCTTGCGCCTTTAATCAGTACGATGCCTGAATTTATGAAGGCCAGAATCGGCAAGCAAACCCATATTGTATTTACGATTGTAGGTATTTTGCAATCGTTCTTCTGGGCCGTGCTTCAGATGACCGCAATCGGGCTTGTAATGAATGTTTTGTTTGGCATTCCTCATGCCGCATCTGTTATGCTTGGTGCAATTATCGTCATTACTTATGTGACCATCGGCGGTCTGAGAGCATCGATCGGAACGGATGTTGTGCATTTTACGATGCTGCTTGTTTTACTCGCGATCGTTATACCGGTCTGCTTATGGGTTGCCGGCGGTCCTCGTGAAATTTATCAAGGACTGGTGAACTCGTCTGTTGATACGGCGACATTGCTTTGGACAAAGGAAAGTATTACAGGCTGGCTTCTTGTCAGTGTTCTGTCTTTCATTAATTATGCGATCATTGATCAGAGCGTGTGGCAGCGGGTTTACGCAACCAAGAAAGGAAACGAATCCAAGCTGGTGCTTGGGACAACCTTTGCGTGGCTTCCAATCCCTGCGGTAGCTGGACTTATGGGTATGGTTGGCTTGGCGCAGGGATTGGATGTGAATCCATCGGAGATTTTCCCTGCCGTTGTGGGAGAGCTGCTTGGCACTTGGGGCATCTATGCGATGGCGATCATCATGATTGCTACTATTTTATCGACTACCGATTCTTGTCTCAATGCGTTATCTACCTTAATTGTAAAAGATATTTATATTCCATACTTTAAGAAAAATGCACCAATGACTTCGAATCAGGAAATGAAAATCGCCCGTTTTGTCGTCATCATTAGCGGATTGGCAATCGCATTATTCAGCTTGGCGCAATTCTCGATTCTTTATCTGAATTACGCGGTCGGCGCGTTGACGCTTGCGATGACTTGGCCGTTCGTGTTGTCAGTCTTCATGAAAAAGCTTAATAAAAATGCCGCATATTGGGGTTTGGTGATCGGTACCATCTCCGGACTATTCTTTGCCGTCATCCCTGGAGCGGGATTAATGGAACCGATCGTGCCTTTGTGGGTAGGCTATTTGATCTCTCATGCAATCGCTGCGGGCATACCGCTGATTGGCACATTAATTAAGCCGGATCATGAATTCCAATTTGAAAAGGCATTTAAACAGGAGGCGATATAAATGGAAATGAGTGAAAATGCATTCGTCATTACCGTCTATGTCCTGCTAGCTTGGTTTATTATTGCGAATCTTCTTTTGGCGGGGTTTAGTTTAAAGGATTGGATTATCATGACGTTTAAACAGCCGAAGCCTAAACAGCAGAATCATCAGAATAAAGAACTGTAATAGAATGACTGTACATATAGAAACCTAGCTGACTGAGCTAGGTTTCTATTCACAGTCAAGAGATGAAAGAAGGCAGGCGTACGATATGAACCGGATTGACTTAAATTGTGACCTCGGGGAAAGCTTTGGCGCCTATACGCTGGGTCTGGATGAGCAGGTGCTGCCTATCGTTACATCGGTGAACATTGCATGCGGATATCATGCAGGTGATCCTGGGGTGATGCGCAGAACAGTCAAGCTTGCACTCGAGAACAACGTGGCCATTGGCGCGCATCCCGGACTTCCTGATTTGATCGGCTTTGGCCGGCGGAATATGGAGATTACCCCTCAAGATGGTTACGATATGGTCCTTTACCAAATCGGGGCGCTGGACGGATTTGTGAAATCCGAAGGGGGCGTCATGCAGCATGTAAAGCCTCATGGCGCGCTTTATAATATGGCAGCTAAGAAAAGGGAATTGGCCCAAGCGATCGCTGAAGCCGTGTACCGCTATAATCCGGAGCTCATTTTATTCGGTCTCTCCGGCAGTCAACTGATACGGGCTGGGGAGGAAATTGGTCTTCAAACCGCGGATGAGGTTTTCGCTGACCGCACGTATCAGTCGGATGGTTCCTTAACGCCGAGAAATCTTCCCGATGCTGTCATTACTGATCATAATCAAGCGATTTCGAATGTTCTGCGTATGGTTAAAGAAGCTGCTGTACAGTCCCAGCAGGGAGTGGACATCAAGATCAAGGCAGACACCGTCTGCATACATGGCGATAACGCGCAGGCTTTACTGCTTGCCCGTCAAATTCGGGAACGCTGCGAAGCGTCGGGCATTTCAGTCCGCGCGGCAGGACGACGATAGGAAAGGATGAGCGTAATGAGTAATCTGGCTAATAGGAATGCAGCTGAGATCCGTTCCTTGATTCGAAACAATGAATTAATAAAGCCAACATCAGGTATGGCAAGCGGTTTTACACAAGCGAACCTGGCTATTTTGAAAAAAGAGCTTGCCTTTGAATTTCTGCTGTTCTGCCAGCGGAATCCAAAGTCATGTCCAATCATCGACGTCACGGAGCCGGGCTCCCCAATCCCGCTGCTGTCCGCTCCAGGAGCGGATCTGAGAACGGATATCCCGAAATATAGAATTTATAAGCATGGGGTACTAGTTGAAGAGGTAACGGATATCATGAGCTATTGGGAAGACGATATGGTCGCTTTCCTTATCGGCTGCAGCTTCACCTTTGAGCACCCGTTAATGAATAACGGGATTACGGTGCGGCATATCGAGGAAAACTGCAATGTGCCGATGTATAAGACGAATATCCCATGTATAAAAGCAGGAAGATTCGAAGGGCCTACTGTGGTTAGTATGCGCCCGATTCCGGAGAAGGACGTTGTACGGGCGGTTCAAGTTACTTCTCGCTTTCCGGCTGTCCATGGCGCTCCCATCCATATCGGCAATCCTGCAAGCATTGGCATTCAAGATATTCACAAGCCTGACTTTGGAGATCGCGTTACGATCAAAGAAGGAGAGGTTCCGGTGTTCTGGGCATGCGGTGTGACTCCGCAAGCGGTTGCGATGCATGTGAAGCCGGAGCTTATGATTACGCACGCTCCAGGGCATATGTTTATTTCAGACCTGCGCGATGAGCAGTTCGGTGTAATATAGTATCCTCATCAATGAAACGATAGCTGACACGGCAAGCTGAGAGCAGTGCTACTTGAAGATAAGTTCATTCGATGAATGGGCTGTCCAGGGTTTGCCCGCTTGAACTGCCGATTGTCAGCTATATTTTTTTAACGTTGATCGTCCATTTTGGGAGGGGTTCATGAAGTGTAAGGTTATGCCTTGTGAATTCAGTGTGAATCGCATTATAATGGGATTAGGATAGTTCATAATTCGGAATATCAATACCGAATATCGGAATAGAGGGGATGAAGTGAAGCAGATTATGAATAAAGATGAATTTCCGGTGCAGATCGTCCCGCTGGGGGAATCGGCGATTCGAATGGAATTGGGAAACAGCATTCATCCAGATATCCATCGTAAGGTAAAGAGAATCGTAGACGGTCTTGATAAGTATCCATTTCCAGGGATGATAGAATGCGTACCGGCGTTCACGAGCGTTACGGTATTCTATGACCCTTTGAAAATAAGAAAACTACACATCAGCCGCCCGGAGTTCGCTGATCAATCGTGTTATGAGATAGTTTCCGCCACGCTGCAGCAGCTGGTGTCAAAGCTTGATGATCATGCCGATGATAAGCCAAGGATAGTGGAAATTCCGGTATGCTATGGGGGAGAATTTGGACCCGATTTAGATGATGTGGCGGCGCATAATGGATTAACGCCGGAGGAAGTCATCGCCATTCATTCCAGCGGGGAATATCTTGTTTACATGATCGGGTTCGCCCCTGGGTTCCCCTATTTGGGTGAAATGTCTGAGCGGATTGCGACTCCGAGAAGGTCATCGCCGCGAACGGAGATTCCGGCAGGATCGGTAGGGATTGCAGGCATGCAAACGGGCATTTACCCGATCTCCACACCGGGGGGCTGGCAGTTAATTGGACGGACGCCTCTGCAGCTGTTTCGACCAAAAGAAGAACAGCCAAGTCTTCTGCGATCAGGAGATACCATCATTTTTCGTTCGATCTCCTTGGAGGAATTCGAGAGCTGGGGGGGACGAATCGATGAGTATTAGCGTGCTGCAGCCAGGAATGTTGTCGAGTATACAAGATTTGGGCAGGTTTGGCTACCAAAAGCATGGCGTGATCGTGAGCGGTGCGATGGATGCCTATTCTCTTCGTACGGCAAACCTGCTGGTTGGAAATGAAGAAGCTGAAGCCGCGTTGGAGATGACGTTAATGGGGCCTTCGCTGCTTTTAAAAGAAGATACCCTGCTCGCCATAACAGGCGGTGACTTATCGCCCACCCTGAATAAACAGCCGGTTCCCATGTGGAGACCGCTCTATGTCAAGGCAGGCAGTGTACTCGAATTTGGCGCTTGCAAATCGGGATGCCGGGCTTATCTGGCCGTTGCAGGAGGGTACCATATTCCAGTTGTCATGGGCAGCAAGAGTACATATCTGCGGGCCGGTATTGGAGGCTATGAGGGACGAGCTTTAAAAGAAGGGGACGAGCTTGCCTTGCAGCCGATGACGGAACAAAACATCCGCTTGATGAGGCGTTTGCAGAAGGAAGCGGGATCGCGCTCGGTTGCTTTCACCCCTTGGTATGCGGAAGGCTCGATTCTACAGCAAACCGGAGACATCACGGTGCGTGTTACTCGGGGCAGTCAATTTGAGCAGTTTGATGATCCTAGCCGGCAACGTTTCTATAGCCAGCCATTTCAGATTACCCCTCAGTCGGATCGAATGGGGTATCGATTGTCTGGACCGGCGCTGCAGTTGAAGGAATCGCTTGAGATGATTTCAGAAGGGGTTTGTCTTGGTACGATTCAAGTGCCTCCTGACGGCAATCCTATTATATTGTTAGCTGACAGACAAACCGCAGGCGGTTATCCGAGCATTGCTCAGGTGGCCGCGGTGGATATTGCGGTTATAGCCCAAATGAAGCCGGGTCAAAAACTGACATTTCAAGAGATTACGGTGAAAGAAGCAGAGCAGCTGTATTTCGATAGAGAACGGGACATGGAAGAGATGAAAACCGCAATCCACTTGAAGTTTACTTAGACAATTGCAGCGTAATCAGCTCAGCCTGCTAAACCAAACAAATAAGCTTGAGGGAGTTATGTAATGTCTACTATTAACGAGCTAAGAGAAATGATTAAAATGGTGGAACAGTCCTCTATCCAGCGTTTTGAGCATGAGACAACACGAATAGTTATTGTCAAAGGTGACGGATCTGCGGAGAAATCGATAAAGATGGACATCGATGTATCGCATGGTGAGCCTTCAGCTAGAAATTTAATAGCCGATGCGGTCGCAGAATTAAAGCAGCCTCAAGCAGATGCAAATCTGCACAAGATCACCTCGCCCACAATGGGGACGTATTATTCCGCCTCACAGCCAGGTGAAGAACCATTCGTCACAATCGGCCAGTCCGTGAGTGCGGCTACGGTCGTTTGTGTATTGGAAGCGATGAAGCTGTTTACTGAAATCGTTGCAGGAGTCGAGGGGCAGATCGAAGAGGTGTTGGTTAAGGACGGGGATTTTATTGAGTATGGACAACCTCTGTTCATCGTTAGAAAAGGGGAATGATCATGTTCAACAAGGTGTTAATCGCCAATCGGGGTGAAATTGCCGTTCGGATTATAAGAGCCTGCCGCGAGATGGGCATCGCTACGGTGGCTGTATACTCGGAAGCGGACCGGCATGCGCTGCACGCGCAGCTGGCGGATGAAGCCTATTGCATCGGGCCTACGGCATCGAAGCACAGCTATTTGAATATAGCGCATTTAATGACGCTAGCCAAATTCACCCAAGCGGATGCCATCCATCCGGGTTATGGCTTTCTGGCTGAAAATGCTGATTTCGCACAAATATGCGCAGCCAATGGCATTGTATTTATCGGTCCGGAAGCGGAAGCGATTAGAAATATGGGAGACAAAGCGATTGCCAGGGAAACGATGAAGCAGGCAGGCGTTCCTACAGTTCCAGGGACAGAAGGCCTCATTGAAGATCTGGAAACAGCGGCTCGTGTAGCTGAAGAGATCGGGTACCCCGTTATTGTAAAAGCAACCGCCGGTGGCGGCGGGAAAGGTATGCGTGTCGCCCAAGATAAGGAAGAGCTCAGTAAATGTATCCGTCAGGCGCAGCAGGAAGCGGAAACGGCATTTGGCGATGCCGGTGTTTATTTGGAAAAGTATTTGGAAGAGCCCAGACATATCGAGATTCAAATTATGGCTGATAAGCATGGCCATGTCGTCTATCTTGGAGAACGGGACTGCTCCATTCAGCGCCGTCATCAGAAGCTCGTTGAGGAGGCCCCATCGCCTGCAATTGATCAAGCGATGAGGGATCAAATGGGCCGCGTGGCTGTGTTGGCTGCTCATGCTGTGAATTACCACGGAGCCGGCACGGTGGAGTTTCTTCTGGATAAGCACGGTCAATTTTATTTCATGGAAATGAATACCCGGATTCAAGTGGAGCATCCGGTAACCGAGCTTGTGACAGGCGTGGATCTCATTAAAGAGCAGATCGCCGTGGCGGCAGGAGCTCCTCTTTCCTTTAGGCAAGAAGAGGTCAGCATTAAGGGATGGGCGATCGAGTGCCGAATTAATGCGGAGAATCCCGCCCTTAATTTTATGCCGTCACCGGGCACGGTTGAGCAGTACCGTCCTCCGGGCGGCTTCGGTGTCCGAATTGACAGTGCCGTGTTTGCCGGTTATGAAATTTCCCCTTTCTATGATTCGATGGTGGCCAAATTGATTGTATGGGGAAAGGATCGTCAGGAGGCGATACAGCGAATGAAGCGGGCATTAAGCGAATTTACGATTAAAGGAATAGAGACCACCATTCCGTTTCACCAACGTTTGCTGGAGCACGAACAGTTTGTCAGCGGGGATTTTAATACCAAATTTCTCGAAATGTATTCCATTATGGATGCCGAGCAACGTTAGAAAAATAGCGGTTCGGCAGGACGAGCACGGAAAGAGGGTATCCCAAAAGGTCAAACGGACCTAAGGGATGCCTCATTTTTTTTTAGTTACATCATCCCGCGTACATCTGTTACCTCAAAGTAAGGCCATGCCGTACCGAACCAATAAGAGAAGATCAGGACGATGATGAAATAAAGAGCAAACACCAAGTCTGATGCGGAATAACCGACCTTGTAATAATAGGTCCGCTGCGCATCGTTAGTGAATTGTCTGGATTCCATTGCAATGGCAATGCGTTGTGCTCGGCGGATGCTCTGTGCTAGCAGCGGAATTGCATAACGTTGGATAGTTAAATACAGGCCCCTAGGCGTATAGCTGTTGCGCACGCCTCTGACCTTCAGCGCATGCCTTAGCGTTTGGAATTCCTCCAGCAGCAGCGGGAGCATGCGCATGGCCGCCAAGAAGCTGTAAGCGTATTTTGGAGGTAATTTGTACTGCTGCATCAAGGAATAGAACAGGTAGACAGGTCTTGTGGTCAGTCCGAACATCAGACCGGCAGCTGCCATATTTAACGCTCTGAAGCCTAAGTGCAGCCCGCGAAAGAAGCTCTCCTCTGTAATATGGATTAAGCCGTAGCGAAGCCAGGTCGTACTGCCTTGACCGAACAGCATCATGCCGGTAGAGGTGGATAGGAACACGAGCAGAAAGGGCGATGAATATAACAGCAGACGCTTCCACGGATGACCGGACCATAGAGCCAATAAAAGCAGAACGCCAATCGTCAAGTTAATTAAAATATTCAGGTTGTGTACAAGAAGGACGACTACGAACAGCGCAATGAATAGCAACAGCTTCAGCCCGGGATTTACGCGATGCAGCCAGGTTTGATGATGCGGAAACGTTAATTGCATGGCTCATCGGCCTCCTTGCAGCGAACCATCGTGAGCTTTCCGGCTTGAATTTCCCATACACGGGTGGAGTAATGCTGGACGATTTCCTCGTCATGCGTGACGAGGATGATCGTTGCGCCTTGTATGCGCAATTGCTCCAATCGGTCGAGCATGGAAAATGTGTTTCTTGCATCCAGTCCGAAGGTCGGTTCATCCAGCAGCAGAAGCTTTTGCCCTCGCTCAATCGAGACCGCGACGCTGAGGCGCCTTTTTTGCCCCATCGATAGCTGATAAGGATGCCTGTTCTTGTAGGGGAGCAGGTGGAAGCGCTCAAGCACATCCAATACACGCCTTTTTCGTTCATCCTTGTCGATTGTTTCGAGTTGAAAGGAATAGGCAATCTCATCTTCTACGGAGTTCGTAATGAATTGAAATTCCGGGTTTTGGAATACGAAGGCGATGCGATCAGCGAGTAGCTCGATTTTGTTTGTAATCAGCCCGCTGACTGAACAAATGCCGTCTGTTTTAATCAGCCTCATGATGGCAAGTAATAACGAGCTTTTTCCAGCTCCATTCGCTCCGATGACGGATATCCACTCGCCTGCTGTTACGTCCATGTGGTTGACGACAATTTTAGGCAGGCCTCCACGGTAGCCTCGAAACTGCTCCATATGGAGCAGGGCGGAATTGTCCGGTTGATCTACAGGCTTCGCAGTGGATGTTCGTTTTTGGTTGTTATCCCTATGATCGCGCCAAACCCCGGGATACCAAATGCCATACTCGATAAACTGCTGCTTATGAGAAGCAAATACTTCAGCGGGCGTTCCCTCTGTCAGTAATGCTCCATCCGGACTCATCACGATCAAGCGGTCCACCCAATCGACAATTTGATCTATTTTATGTTCTACAATAATAAGTGTTTGTTCCGAGGTACTGCGCTTAATTGAATCCCATACTTGCTTGGTGCCTTCCGAATCGAGCAGCGCGGTGGGCTCGTCCAGAAATAATACGTCAGGCTCCAGCGCCATGGCCGAAGCGACGGCAAGCCTTTGCTTCATCCCTTGGGACAAGGACTGGATTAATGTATGTGTATGCTCCAGCTGCAGCCCGACCCTCGCCAACAGCCGCTCGATCCGCGCAGGCATTTCCTCACGGGGAACACAAAGGTTTTCTAAGACGAAAGCCAATTCCTCATCTACATAGGGCATGCAAAACTGGGCGTCTGGATCTTGAAAAACGTAACCGGAACGTTCAGGCACGGTAATGGCGTCCTGCTTCATAGGCAGCTCGATCGAACGCGGCACGAGACCGCTCAGCACTTGCAGCACGGTCGATTTGCCGCACCCGCTCGGACCGAGTAGCAGCACCTTTTCGCCTTGTTGAACAGAAAGAGACAGCCCCTTAAAAAGCAGGCCGTCCTCTCCTGGATATTTTAAACGTAGGTTTGTGAATCCTGCTGCTAGTGTAGGCTGCATGCTCACTACCCCAGCGTGTCGTAGTCTTTTTTGGATACGGGACGCAGCAGGTGAGTGACTCCGGTTTTCTCGAGGGCCTTCGATAGGGCATAAGCGAAAATACCTGCAATGATGATGCTGCCGAGCACCCGGAGAATAATGAGCAGGGATAAGTTCCATGCTGATAAAAACTCAATATAACCGTAGTAATTATCAACAATCAATGAGGCTGCGGCTGCGCCGACTGCCGCCAAAGAAGCGACAAATACGTTTATGGTGCGATATCGGAACAGAGCGAAGAAAATTTCGGCGCCTAGTCCTTGCGCGAGTCCGTATATGAGTGTAGCGACCCCCCACTCTGCACCCAATAACGCGGATACGGTAGCGGCTGCTACCTCAGCGAGGATGGCTACTCCCGGCTTGCGGATAATGAGGAAGGCAAGGGTTCCTGCAATAAACCACATGCCGTATACCAGCTGCTCTGCATGTGTGCCGAAGGGCTTGACTACATCGTACATAGGACCCCATAGTTTGTAAATGACTCCGAAAACGGCGGCTATTACGATGGTAACCAGAATATCGGTTAGCGTAAGCCCCTTGGACTTTGTTGAAGTTTTTGACATGGTACGGTTCTTCCTCTCGTTCTTATAATGGTTGAATCCGTAAGGAGACATAAAAAAAGGCCCTCGGAATACCGTAGGCCTCATGATATGCAAAAAAATGCACATATGCTCTCTACGCTGGCATTACCCAGATCAGATTGACGGTCAGAGGCACAAGGCCGCTATCTCAGCAAGACTTCATCAAGCTCCCGTTTATGCGATTCAATATGAATTAACTTACAGGATAAAGGTGAATTTGACAATACTTTTTTACAGAAATCGGCGGAATAGCTGATTCTTATTGTTTTTTAAACGAATATGTTCGCTTTCCGCTTTCGTTAAACCCGGAGTCATTATCAATGGTTACATAGTATAATCCATCATTCGATAAAGATTGAACCTCATCAAGAAAATTCGGTGGTAAAATGGTGGGTGTAGAGAAATGAAGGGATCGAAGCTTAGTGATTGGAGGTGTGCCAGATGAATTTATTTCAAATGAAATCAGACCTTAATGGGATCAACCGCATGGCGGAATTTCTGAAGGACAATTATGTATGTTTTGGTTTACCGGGTATCGGTGATTTGGAGCATGTCAGTAAGGAAGAGTTAAAGGAACGGCTTACCCAGGTCTGCCAGCTAGAGGAACAGGAATTAACTGTACAATGGGAGGCGGCCAGCACCTTTGCACATATCATGCAGGACGGGGACTATCTGTTTGTTGCGAATGACGACTATGTACATCTTGGGGATCTTGGCGACTATTATTACCTCGAGCATTTCGACACGATCGAGGATAACACGTGTCATCGGCGTGGCGTGACTTGGTTAAAGAGTCTTCTGCGAGAGGAGTTACATCCAGACCTGCAGTCATTTTTGGATAAGAAGGCGACAATCGCAAAGTTCGAACGTGACGTTTCTCACGAGCAGTTGGAACGCTGGCTGGAGAAGCCTAAAGAAAATAGGCAGCACAGCGGGCATCCGGTGAATATAGATTCCGATACAGTTGAGGAAGCGATAGAAATACTTAAAATGGCTATGCGAAGCGAAGACGCTGAGCGGAGGGAACGGGCGGCTATAGCGATTTTGCGGTATGCGAAATGATTGCTTCACAATTGAATCCTAGCGGGTCATATTTCTTGTCAACGGTTTAAACAGGTATAATGATAGAGGTACGCAGTAAACTAATGGTAAACCATCTGAAAGGAGTGTTGATCGTGAAGCATAGGAGACTGGGCAGCACGGATTTGAATGTGTCGGTTATTGGAATTGGAACCTGGCAGTTTGGGGGAGAATGGGGTCGGGAGTATTCGCAGGAGGAAGCCGACGCTATTCTGGATAAAGGCCAAGAGCTTGGCATCAATCTCATTGATACAGCGGAATGCTACGGCGATCATCTTTCCGAGTCGCTTATCGGCGATTATATCAGCCGCAGAAATCGCGAGGATTGGATTATTGCGACGAAGTTTGGTCATCATTTTCATGAGCGTTTCTCGCGCACCGATGTCTTTGATGCCGATGGCGTCGTCGCTCAACTGGATGCATCGCTGAAGGCGTTGAAGACAGACTACATCGACTTGTATCAATTCCATTCCGGGCCCGACCAAGCCTTTGATAACGACGAGCTTTGGACCACGCTGGACAAGCAGATTGCAGCGGGCAAAATTCGTTTTCTTGGCACTTCGATCGGCAGCAATGACAATATACATCAGACAGATGCATCTACGAAGGTAAACGCTCGTACGATTCAAGTCGTATATAACCGATTAGATCGCGCGCCGGAGGAGCGGGTCTTTCCGTCCAGCCAGCGGCAGGATTTGGGTGTGCTTGCCCGCGTTCCGTTGGCAAGCGGCTACCTGAGCGGGAAGTACAAGCCTGGCGCCGTATTCGGCAAGACGGATGTACGCCACCGGCATGATGCGGAGAACACGCTGCTCAAGCTGCAGGAGGTTGAGCGGATTAAGCGCGAGGAGGTGCCGCAAGGTATGGATATGGCCAGCTGGGCACTCGCCTGGTGCTTGAAGCATCCAGCGGTAACTGCAGTTATACCTGGCTGCAAGGATCCGGAGCAGGTTGCGGCGAATGCCAGAGCGGCGCAGCTTGTCGCCGAGCCTCATCCGCAGGATATTCGCCTATAACCCAAATTTGCATTTACAGATAAAAACGACAAGACACCCGAAAGGGTGTTTTGCTGCTTTTACCGCCATTACAATTTGAAAACATACATAGTAACATAGGATTATTATTTCTGTTTCATTTAAAAACATGATGTTATAATATTCACATCGTCAATCCTATGAGGAGATTTATTTATGATAAAATTACTAAAAATGTCATTACTTAAAAAGAATGTTCTTTTGTATCTATTACTTGTAGGCTTGCCGATTAGTTTGTTCAGTTTTACTTATTTACACTACAAAACGAACAGTGCTTACTCTGCATTGGTAGAGGAGGCGAATAAGAATGCGAGTCTGCATGCGTTATATATCGAGAATTTTATTGGAGAGACAGTCGGCCGATTAGAGAGCTTAGCGATGATTTTGTCGGATCAGCAGAATAATAATATTTTTATAGAGGACCTTTTGAAAAATATTCATGGCCAGGATCCTCGTTTTTCCGGATTTTATTGGGTGGATCGTGACGGGGATATTCTCGAAAGCTCCAATCCGCTGCTAGGTAAGCTCAACATTGCTGATCGGTTATATTTTCAAGATGCCGTTCATACGGGTCGCACTCAAATTTCGAATCCCCATATTGGAATGGTGACGGGTAGATATATTTTCTCGATCGCTACCCCTGTTATTAATAAAGATGATCAAATACAAGGCGTGCTGGTTGGAAGCGTTCAATTAAATATGATGGAAGAATATGTTCAGGAGCTGGTTTTGGATGAGGTTATTCAAGTTTTGGACGACAACGGGCAAATCCTATTGCAGACCCGCGGGCTGCTTGATCATCGGCAGTGGGCAAGCTCGTTTATTAAGCTTAAAGCGGTGCCATGGAAAGTGAACGCAATGCTGAAGCTGGATTACAATCAATCCGTTTTAAGACCTTTTCTGATCTATCTGGCAATCGCTTTAGTTCTGACAAATATTATGTTCATCCTTATTCAATCTCTTCTGTCCAGACGAGAAATAGCAAGGGAATTGAGTCAGAACGAAGCCGATAAGCTGAAGCTGATAAGTACGATCGCGGCGGGGACGGCACATGAGATACGCAATCCTTTAACAGGGATTAAAGGATTTATCTCACTGCTTAGTGAAAAATATAAGGACAGCAAGGATCAGTATTATTTTTCGTTAATCCAAACGGAAGTGGATCGCATTAATGCGATCGTAAGCGAGCTCTTGATTATCGGAAAACCTGCCGTAGCCTCGTCAGAGATTGTGGCGATCAATAATGTTCTCAAGGAAATGATACCCTTGATTGAATCGGAAGCGCGTATGTACAACGTGGAGCTGTCGGTCAGACTAACGATGGAGCCTGATTATGTGAATATTTCCAGAGATCATCTGAAGCAAATTGTACTAAATCTTGTTAAAAATGCGTTGGAAGCGATGGAGACGGGCGGGAGGCTGTCCATTGTGTCGGAAAGGGCGGAGAATCACGCGCTGATCAAGATCATCGATACGGGCCAGGGCATGTCGCCAGAAGTCGTCAAAGGTTTATTTATTCCTTTTTTCACGAAGAAGGAAAACGGAACGGGGCTTGGCCTTGTCGTTTCTAAGCGAATTCTGGACAGTTACCGGGGGGAGCTGCTAGTAGATAGCGAGGAAGGTATTGGAACGCAGATGACCATTCGTATTCCATTGGTTCAGCAGCCGAGAACATTATCCATCTAAATCCACAACCGCAAAAGGTTGTGGATTTTTTCTGTTCTATGGATAATAATAAAGCTCTGCTATGTTTAAATGCTGACTTATGCTAATTAGGGGGAGTTTTTGGTGTATAAAGTGCTTCTGGTAGATGATGAGGCGGATGTCAGGGAAGGACTCGTGCAGGAGATCGACTGGGCGGCATGCGGATTTATAATCGTTGGGACAGCTGAGAACGGGAAAGAGGCGATGGAGCTGGCGGACCGGCTGGAGCCGGATGTCGTCATCACGGATATCAGCATGCCCTTTAAGGATGGTCTAAAGCTGTCCGAATGGCTGCGCGCCCACTACCCGCTTACGAAGATTGTCATTCTGACTGGTTATGATGAATTCGATTATGCCCGGCAAGCGATCAGACTTAGTGTGGACGAGTATTTGCTGAAGCCATTCTCTGCGGACAGCTTTATGGAACTGCTTCTGAAGATCAGACATAAAATCGAAACGGAGGTGGCGGAGAGAGAGGATGTGCGGCAGCTTAAGGAGCATTATCGCACCAGTCTGCCGCTGCTTCGCGAAACCTTTCTTGCATCCTTGCTCACCCGAAAGCTTTCCAGAGCCAAAATCGAAGAGAAGACGATGAATTACGGACTCCATTTATCCGGATCAAAGTATGCGGTGGCGGTTATAGCGCTGCACCCGTCCGATGAAGCAGGGCCGGAAGTCTCCGAGCATTCGCTTAGGCATTCGGGCGATCTCGACTTAATGCTGCATGCGATGCTTAATATTGCTAAAGAAATTTGGGAGTCGCAGTTTCATGGAAGCGCTTTTATTCATCAAGACAGCATCGCGCTGCTGGCAATCGATACGATTGGCGAGGAGGAGACTTGGCTGCGCGAGACACAAGATGCGCTCGAAAGTATATTGAAGAGCATCGTGCACTATTTAAAGCTGCCCGTGACAATTGGCGTTGGTTCCGTTGTGACCAACATTGCAGATGTGAAATATTCCTACGGGGATGCACTACTGGCGCTCGATTACCGTCTGGTCCTTGGACCTGGGAAGGTTATTCTCATTCATGATGTGGAGGATCGGCGCTGCGAGAAGCTCCGGTTCGACGAGCTGAAGGAGCAGGCCTTGATTCGAAGTCTGAAGGTGGGAACGACAGAAGAGCTAAGTGCTGCGGTAGGCGCTATTTTCAATGAGCTTTCCGAATCGACCTATGCGTATAGCGACATTCAGGTCTATCTGCTGGAAGTGGTTACAGCGGTATTGCGTACGGCGAAGGATTCCGATGTCGATTTAGATGAATTGTTTGGTGCGGGATTCCAGCTGCATGCCGAGATTTTTAAATTTTCCGGCTTGCAAGAAGCGCAGCGCTGGTTCTCCGACTTATGCCAACGCATTATGAAGCATATTTCGAGTAAACGTCAGCATACCTACAAGGATATCGTCGAGAAGGCGGTACAGTATACAAAGGATAATTACAGCGATCCTGAAATATCGATTCAGCGGCTCTGCTCGCATTTGCACATCAGCACGGGTTATTTTAGCGGCGTTTTTAAAAAGGAGGTCAAAATGACCTTTGTGCAGTATTTGATGCACACGCGCATGGATGCGGCTAAGGAGCTGCTGCGAACAACGGAGCTGAAGGCTTTTGAGATAGCGGAGCGCGTCGGCTTCGCTGATCCGAATTATTTTAGCTTCTGCTTCAAGAAGCAGGTTGGCGTTTCACCTAAGGAATATCGGAGCCTTGCTTCCGAGGAGGCGCGCGATTCATGAAGGACTCACGATCCAAACGGAGAAAAACGCAGCTGCCGTTTAAGCGCCAATGGGAGAGACTTCGAGCAAGCAGCATTCAATCGATTATTATGTGGTCATTTTCCGTGTTTATTCTCATTATCGTGGCGATCGTAACTCTGCTGCTTTACAATAAGTTTTCGCGTACGGCTGAGCAAAACGTGTTTCTCAGTACGCAGCAAATTGTCGATCAGGTCAGCTACAATCTCGAGAATTATGTTGACGGCATGGCGCAGCTGTATCGTGCGATCGAGGAAAACATGCTGACGGAAGGCCAATGGGACGATGAACAGGTAACCAAGCAGCTGGATACGATAATGAGCAGCCGCGATGATATTGTATCGATTGCGCTTTTTGACGATCAAGGGGAGCTGCTGCGAAATCATCCGTCAATGCCAATTAGAGAAAGCGCTCGCGTATCGGGGCAGAGCTGGTTCCACTCTGCCATGCGGGTGCCGAATCATCTCAGCTTCTCGCTGCCGCATATTCAAAATTTATATGGCGGATCGTACAAATGGGTAGTATCGATGAGTAAGGGAATTACAGTTGTTCACGATGGCGAGCCCATGCATGTCGTCTTGCTAGTTGATATTAATTTCAAAAAAATCGACGAGCTGAGCAGCCGGATCAGTCTTGGAAAGCGGGGATATGTCTATATTATTGATGAAGGCGCAGGCAATATTGTCTATCATCCCCAGCAGCAATTGATCTATATGGGGCTGCGAAACGAAAGTGTTGAGAAAGCGCTTACGAAATCAGCTAGCTACATTGATGAATCGGCCGGCGTGAAGCGTCTGAATACGGTCAAGTCGATCGTTAATATTGGCTGGAAGGTTGTCGGTGTATCTTATTTGGATGAAATGATGACGACGCGCGAAGAAGTGAATCGTTATTTAATTCAGGTCGTAGCGGTGATCCTTGTACTGGTTGTGTTGGTCTCCAGGCTGCTTGCTTCCATGCTGGCACGGCCAATCAGACGCATGGGGAAAACAATGAAAGCGGTGGAACGAGGCGATTTCAACGTGGAGCTTCCGATGCAGGGACCGCTGGAGGTTGTTCAGCTGTCCAGCCGCTTTAATCTTATGCTCGAAAAAATCAGACAGCTTATGCGGCAGATCATCGTGGAGCAGGAATCGAAAAGGAAATATGAGCTTGAAGCGCTGCAAGCGCAAATCAACCCTCATTTTTTATATAACACGCTGAATTCGGTCGTTCGCATGGTCGGTATGAGCAAGAATGAAGAGGTTATTACCATGATCACCTCATTGTCGAAGCTCTTCCGCATTAGCTTAAGCAAAGGAAAAACAACGATAACGGTAAGCGAGGAGCTGGAGCATGCGCGGCATTATTTGACGATTCAACAAATGCGATTCAAGCGAAAATTTAATTTTGAGATTGAGGCGGAGGACGAGGCTTTGTCCTGCTTGACCTTAAAGCTCGTGCTGCAGCCTCTTATTGAGAATGCCATTGTACACGGCATTGAATATTTGGTAGACGATGGTCTAATCCGGATCAGCGCCCGTGTAGTAAAGGGGCTGCTTGTGCTGGAGGTGGCGGATAATGGCGTGGGAATACCTCCGTTGAAGCTGGAATCTATTTTGGCGGATGTTGATTTACAAAGGGATAGCTCACGCGCAGATGAAGGGCCAAGCTCCGGCTCTGGGGTGGCGGTCCGAAACGTGCATGATCGAATACGTCTTTATTACGGTGCACAATATGGTCTGGTTTTTGAGAGCGAGCAGGAAGAGGGCACAACGGTCCGCGTGTATATCCCGGCTATGCGAGCAACGGAAGAGGAGGACAGGGATGATGAATAATCGAGAGTTCATGATGAGAGGACTCGGGCTTCTTGCTGCTTTGCTGCTGACGGCAGTCGGTTTAGCGGCTTGCTCATCATCTCAGCTGGGCAATTTGGAGCCAAGCCCGAAGCGGCTTGCTCTTGTGGCACCTGTCCATGCTGAAGAGCAGGGCAATGCTATGCGGCTTGGCGCGGACGCTGCAGCCAAGGAATTTGCTGTGGAGCTCGAATATATTTCATTCGAGCCAAGCGAAGGTGAAGAGGAGCAGTTGAATGCGGCACTGAAAAATGTGGAAACTGGAGCATCTGCGGTGCTGATTGATCCCGCGAATGAAAGGGTATTGAAAGAGCTGGCAGCGCGTGCTTTTGAGAAAGGGCTGCCTGTCGTGGCACTTAATGACGAGCGCACCGCAAAGGGCGTAATGGCGACCATCGCGATAAACAATGAGGAGGCTGGCCGCAAAGCAGGTAAAGCCATGGCAGAGCTCCTTGGCGGCAGCGGAACTATAGCCATCATTAGAGCAGATCGGAACGATCCCGATCTGGAGCAGCGCGAAGCAGGCGTAAGGGCTGTACTTGCGGAATATGCAGACATTCAAATTACGGACGGGGCTTCGTGCGGCAATAGGAGGGATGCTTGCTGGCAGGCCGCGAAGCAGATGCTCGATAAAGGTCCGGCAGATGGCGCTTTGGCTCTTGAGATTCAGGCATCGCTTGGTTTAACCGATGAGGTCAAGCGGCGCAGTGAAGAAGGACAGATTAAGATTGTCACCTTTGGCAGCGAGATGGAGCAGCTGGAGCTGCTTCAGGAAGGAATTATTCATAAGCTGGTTGTACAGAATGATTTCAGCACAGGATATCTTGGTGTCAAGCAGGCTGTCGCGCTGCTGGCCGGCGAGGGATTCGACAAGTCGACCATGCTGGAAACGAAGGTCATCGATGCGGACAATATGTTTTGGATGGATAATCAGAAGATGCTGTTCCCTTTTGTCCAATGAATGCAGCATCCTTCGATTTTATATGAAGTGATGAGAATTTTGATAGAAAGCATGAGAATTTTGAATTCGAAACCGTTCATAGATCGTGCATAATGACGGTAGACGATGAAGCGCGGCGCAAAAGCGCAACTCATCGAAAACCGAAAAGAATCAGGGAGGTCTACACAGGTGAAAAAGAAATGGATGCTTGTGCTAATGACAGGAATTATGCTAACGGCAGCCGCATGCGGCAACAACGCTGGCAGTAATGGCGGCAACAGTGGCAGCAATGGGAATTCGTCAGGTTCCGGCAGCATTCCGCAGGTCGGGGTAGCCATTTATAAGTTCGATGATACGTTCATGACTGGCGTACGGAATGCGATGTCGGACTCGGCGGAAGGCAAGGCAACGCTTGATATCGTAGACAGTCAGAACGCACAGCCGACACAAAATGAGAAGGTCGATCTGTTTATTTCCAAAAAATATGATTCGATGATCATCAATCCGGTAGACCGCACGGCTGCTGGCGTTATTATCGACAAGGCGAAGGGCGCTGATATTCCGGTTGTTTTCCTGAATCGCGAGCCAATAGCTGAGGACATGAACAAATGGGATAAAGTATTTTACGTAGGAGCGAAAGCGGAAGAGTCCGGTACGATTTCCGGCCAGCTGGTCGTAGACTACTGGAAAGCGAATCCGACAGCGGATAAAAATGGCGACGGTAAGCTTCAGTACGTTATGCTGACAGGCGAACCGGGTCATCAGGACGCAGAGCTGCGGACGAAGTTCTCTGTACAAGCGATCCAGGATGCCGGCATTGAAGTGGAAGCGCTTGCTGAGGATACGGCAATGTGGGACCGTGTCA
Source organism: Paenibacillus praedii (assembly GCF_049725345.1). NCBI lineage: Bacteria > Bacillati > Bacillota > Bacilli > Caryophanales > Paenibacillaceae > Paenibacillus > Paenibacillus praedii. The sequence goes on from NZ_JBMWAM010000017.1 coordinate 31,723, forward strand.
AAGGCCAAGAGAAAATGCAAACCTTCCTTGCATCGCATGGCGACAAAATTGAAGCGGTGCTAGCGAACAATGACGATATGGCGCTTGGCGCAATCGAAGCTTTGAAAGCTGCGGGTTACTTCACGGGCGACAAGTTTATGCCGGTTGTAGGCGTTGACGCAACGGCACCTGCTATTCAAGCGCTGCAGGACGGCACGATGCTGGGAACGGTGCTTAACGACGCCAAAAACCAAGGCGCTGCTTCCGTAGCGATTGCAGAAGCGCTTTCCAAAGGCGAAACACCGACCAAAGACAATACCGGCTTTGACATCACGGATGGCAAATATGTATGGATCGCGTATAAGAAAATCACCAAGGACAATATCGCCGACGCGCAATAATTTGGGATCGAACGAAGGGGCAGCGGCATCCAATGGCGTTGCCCCTCGTTCTTCATTATAGGTCCGTAATTTGGGGGGATTAATAATGGCGGAGCTAAACGTGCTGGAAATGCGGGGAATATCGAAGGCCTTTCCCGGCGTTCAGGCGCTCAGCAATGTAACGTTAAAGGTGAAGCCGGGTACCGTTCATGCACTCATGGGAGAGAACGGAGCGGGTAAATCGACTTTGATGAAATGCTTGTTCGGCATCTATAAACCGGATGAAGGCGAGATTTACATTGATGGTAATAAAATGGCGATTAACAACTCGAAGGACGCTCTGGGAAGCGGAATTTCAATGATTCATCAGGAATTGCATCCGATTCCGCACCGTAATGTGATGGAGAATATATGGCTGGGCCGGTTCCCGATGTTTGGATATGGGCCATTGAAGCTTGTAAATGAGAAGCGAATGTATCAGGATACAATCAATTTATTCCGTGACCTTGAGATCGATATCGACCCGCGGGTACGAACGGTATCGCTATCTGTTTCGAAGATTCAATCGCTTGAAATCGTCAAGGCCGTCTCATTCAACTCGAAGGTTATCGTGATGGATGAGCCGACATCCTCCTTGACGGGCAACGAGGTGGAGCAGCTGTTCAGCATCATTAACCGGCTGCGTAAGCGCGGTGTATCCATTATTTATATCTCTCACAAAATGGAAGAAATTTTGCGTATTTCGGACGAAGTGACGATTATGCGCGATGGAAAATATATCGGTACTTGGCCGTCAAGCGAATTGACTACTGATCTCATTATTACGCGTATGGTTGGCCGTGATCTGACAGAGCGCTTTCCGGAGCGCACGAATAAACCGGGAGAAACGCTGCTAAAGGTCGATCGTTTGTCCTCTCCCAATCCGAAGTCATTCCAGGATGTATCCTTTGAGCTTCGACGGGGTGAAATTCTCGGCTTGGGGGGACTCGTAGGCGCACAGCGGACGGAGCTCATTGAAGCGCTGTTCGGGCTTCGCGGCGTTGCATCGGGGAGCATTTCAATCGGAGGCAAAGCAGTCAAAATCAAATCGCCGTCCGATGCCAAAAAGCATAATATTGCGCTTCTGACGGAGGAACGGCGGGTGACGGGCATTTTCCCGGTGCTGTCGGTTTATGAGAATACGATTATCGCCAATTTGGGTCGTTACCAGAATAGGCTAGGGCTGTTGAACGAGCGCAAGGGTAGAGAGGAAGCGGCGCAGAATGTGGAGAAGCTCCGGACGAAGACACCATCCGTAAACACGTTGATTCGCAACCTTTCGGGCGGTAATCAACAGAAGGTGCTGCTCGCGCGCTGGCTGCTCACCGATCCTGAAATTTTGCTGCTGGATGAGCCTACCCGGGGCATTGATGTCGGTGCCAAATTCGAAATTTATACGATTATTACGGAGCTGGCTAAGCAAGGGAAAAGCATTATAATGATTTCTTCAGAAATGCCGGAGCTGCTTGGCATGTCCGACCGGATCATGGTTATGAGCGAAGGCCGTATGACGGGCATCGTGGAAGGCAAGCAGGCAACGGAGCAGGAAATCATGCGTCTGGCGGCACAGCAGCGGTTGTCTGAATCAGGGGGGATAACGAAATGAATTCGCAAGCAGTAATGAAAGTAAGAGCTTATTTGGCGCAGCGCGCTATATTCGTTGTGCTGATCGTACTCGTAATAGGAATCGCAATCGCAGACCCGAACTTTTTGGCCTTTTCCACGCTGCGGGACATTATGCAGCAATCATCCACAAGGTTGATTATCGCGTTGGGCGCGGCATTCATTCTGATCACAGGCGGCGTCGATTTATCCGCTGGCCGTGTCGTCGGATTAACGGCTGTCATCTCAGCTTCTATGCTTCAGATCGATACGTATGCGAACCGGTTTTTTCCGGATCTGCCGCAGCTATGGGTAGGGATCCCGATTTTGGTCGGCATTGCAGCGGGACTTCTGGTCGGTCTGGTGAACGGGGTAATTATAGCTAAGCTTCATGTCCCTCCTTTCATCGCCACGCTCGGTACGATGGTCGGGATATACGGCGTGAACTCCATCTACTTCGATATGGAGCCGAACCAGTCGCAGCCAATTGGCGGCCTTCGCGCGGATTTTACCAAATGGGGCTCGGGCTATATTGATCTTGGCGGCGGTTATTCTATTCCTTATATCGTTATTATTGCAATAGTTGTCGCGTTAATTTGTTGGGTCATCTTTAATAAAACCCGTCTTGGCAAAAACATGTACGCGATCGGCGGCAACGTTCAGGCTGCACATGTATCGGGTATCAATGTTGCCCGCAATCTCATTGCGATCTATGCGATATCAGGCGCGCTCTATGGACTCGCAGGGGTGCTTGAGGCTGCGAGAACCGGCGGAGCAACAAATAACTATGGCAACATGTATGAGCTAGACGCCATTGCAGCCTGCGTGGTCGGAGGCGTCTCAACCGCTGGCGGGATCGGTACGGTACCGGGCGTAGCAGCGGGGGTGCTGATCTTCGGCGTTATTAATTATGGCTTAACCTATATTGGCGTCAGCCCTTATTGGCAGCTGATTATTAAAGGACTCATTATTGTTGCGGCGGTTTCATTCGACATTCGTAAATATATGGCGAAGAAATAGTTAGTGCTGCGCGGATAGCCGTTCGGACATTTTAGTTCACAATTACAAAAACGAAGGGCCGCCAGCACTTGTTGTCTAGCGGCCCTTGTCCGTTAAGCAAACAAGAGGGGGGCAGTAAGTAAAAGGGGATAAATAAAGGATTCAGTAAGTCATCCGCTCGTTTCTCGCTGGTTCGAAAGCTGACAGCGGCCTTCTTCGCCGTATCGTTATTGGTCGGGGTGACCGCTGGCGTTGCGTATACTTCCTTGGACAAGCTGGATCGAAATTATACTTCGTTGCTCGAGAAGCATACGAGCTCCCTTGCAATCGTATCGGGAATTGAACTGAACACCCAGGGACAGATTAGTCTGCTTTTCGGATATTTAGTAGATCCTTCTACCGAGAAGGAAGGACAGCTTGCAGAAATGAACAGCCAGCTTGGGACTCAAATCGGCACAATGGTAAGCGCTTACGACGAGGAAGAAAGGGAGTGCGGAACGCAGGAGAGATGGCCGCCGGCAATCACCGCAGCTTCTGTGGAAGTAAAGAACCGGGATGAGATTCGCGAGCTGGCTTCCGAGAGGCGCGGTACTTGCCATTCGATCGATCGTGTCGCTGAGCAAACGGCGAACGGGTCCCGTGAAGTATATGCGCATACGGAGGAGCAGCATGCAGGTGTACAGGAGATGATGTCCGCCATGGATGCGCTCAGCCTGCTGTCGGAGGAGCTGCAGGCGATGATTGGAAAATTTAAGGTTTAAAGTATGCAGCTTACGCCATGATCAGAAAGCTGCCGATTAATAGAGTTGGATTTCAAGATGGAGCAGGGCGTATACTTACGAATATCGATTCATTAATGCCGTTAAAGGGCACATTGCGGGGTGTCCGCATTTGCGTAGCCTCATTAAATATATTTCTTTACGGCGTTTAACTTTAATATGAAATTGTGCAATTTTAGTGCTGGCATTGTTATTCATGCAAAAATGCCTTCAAACCACGGAGTGTGGATTGAAGGCATTTTCATTTATGTGCTGAGCTTCAATTGCTGTTTGGTTGCGGGGGCAGGATTTGAACCTGCGGCCTTCGGGTTATGAGCCCGACGAGCTACCGGGCTGCTCCACCCCGCGAAAGTATTATCGAGCACTGTGATCATTTACTTCGACCAGGCTTCCTATAATACAGCATTCCTCGCCAATAAGCAAACTTTACTTTAGAAGCTTTACGTAATAGCCGCCACCGTCATCCCTGAACCATCCTATTCCTCTAACGGGGAACGATAGTGAAGATGCCGCCGCGGTTATAGTAATAAGGCAACAATACCGCATATTCCCGCAAGTGTGCACAGGACTCCGCCAAATCGAATGGAACCGATATAAAATACAGATGGTCCAGTTGCATCATTTGATTTCCAGCTCTCAGTAATGGACCAGATTAAAGCGGGATTCATCAACATCAAAATTCCTGCGACCGCAAGAACAATAGATAGGACAAGCATATTTCTCCTCCTTTTTTGGGGGGGGATCCATAAATAAGGAGCACACTGAGTAAAATCATAATAGTTTCGATATGCTGTTGTTATTTAAACCGGTAAGCCCGCGGCTCTTCAAACCAGAAGCTGCCGTCCTGGGAGAAGTCTTTATAGGGACTCGCCACAATCCGATCTACCTGCTCCAAATCTTCCTCCGTCAGCTTTAGCTGCAAAGCCTGCAAATTACTTTCCAGCTGCTTCTCATTTCGGATGCCAACGACCGGAATGACGCTCGGACGGTGCAGCAGCCAAGCTAAAGCGAATTGTCCAAGCTGCAAACCTTTTGCCTCGGCCAACTGGGCAAGCTGCTCGACCTGCTGTAGTTTGGCGCTGTTTTCGGGCGAGTCGGGATTCATGCGCTCCCCGCGGGAATTGCCCGGCATAGGCTGTTCGGCACGATACTTCCCGGAAAGCCAGCCGCCATCGAGCGGAGAATACGCTAACGTCGCTAACCCATGCCGCTCGCTTGCAGGCAGAATTTCTTGCTCAATATAGCGGTTGAACATATTGTAGGAAGGCTGATTCGTTACGAACCTCTCTAAGTTCATCCTATCGCTGACCCAGAGTGACTCGACGATCCGCCATGCTTCGAAATTGGAGCAGCCGATATATCTGACTTTGCCTTGTGTCACCAGATCATCCAGCGCGCGGAGTGTCTCGTCCAGCGGCGTGTTCGGATCGGGTCGATGTACTTGATACAAATCAATGTAGTCTGTATTCAGCCGCTTGAGGCTAGCCTCTACCTGTCTCATAATACGATAGCGGCTTGCGCCTTCCCCATTCGGACCTTCTGCTGTGCGCACCTTGAACTTCGTAGCTACAATTACTTGATCCCGGCGTCCTCGCAGCGCCTTGCCGATGATCTCCTCGCTTGATCCCTTGCCGTAGGTATCTGCTGTATCGATAAAATTAATGCCTGAATCTAAGACCCGATGAATGATCGATAAGGATGTCTTTTCATCTAGATCCCAATCGCCGTAAGTCATCGTGCCCAAACAAAATCGGGATACCTGCAGCCCGGTTCTTCCTAAATAGACGTAATCCATATAGACCTCCTGAGGGTTAGTGATAGGATTGATCCTTCGTTTATATACTACCACGAGAAGGCTCCCTTTCCGAACTGCCGCTTGCCAAATTTTTCTTATCCGTTATGATTTACTTAACAAATCTAAATTGTGCAAATGTGATTCGGTCAGGAGTGAAGCGCCATGTCGGTTATTAACCGCGATCAAACCCATCAGATTCCAATCGGCATTATCGGCTCGCGGGAAGTCGTGGACAAAATATTGCGGATCATAGAGACGTTTCCCTCGTTCACGGCGGTGCCGGTTGTTTATCAGCATGAAGATGAAGCGGCAGCGCTTGCTGAGCGGTTAAGCGATGAAGTCGAGGTTATGCTGTTATCGGATTCGCGTTCCCATCGCAAGGTGAAGGAGCGGCTTAGTGTGCCGATACCGGTGCTTCATGTCCCGATCACGGATGCCGGATTATATAAAGCGCTCTTCAAAGCGCAGCTTGCCGGTAAGCTGAGCGGCGGCATATCGGTGGACACGTTGACGGAAACGATGGTCCATCGCACCTTAAAGGATTCAGGCTTAGGCGGAACCTCTTTGGTGATTTACGACGGCCCGGCGTATGCGCCGAAGGACAAGCTTGTTGCGTTTCATCAGGCTCAACATGAGGCAGGGGGATGCTCGATTGCTTTTACCGGCGTAGAATCTGTGGCGAAGCAATTAACCGGGCTTGGGATACCGAACGAATGGCTGGTTCCGTCTGAGCAGGATATTATTGTATCGTTGGAGCGCGCTCTATTATCCACAGAGACGCGCCGCAGCAGGGAAGCGCAAATTGTCGTGGGTATGATCAATATCGATGAGTTTGGCAAAATGGCGTTAAGACGCAGCAATGAACATGAGGTTCAGAAGCTGAAGCTGGATATTCATCGCATGGTGCTCGATTATGTGGAATCGCTTGACGGCTATTTGACGCATCTGGGCGGAGATGAGTATCTTTTCTTCACAACGCGCGGTATATTCGAGATGGAATCGGGGGGCTACAAGACGATTCCTCTTGCGAAGGATATGAGCAAAACCCATGGCATTTCCTTAAGCATCGGAATCGGCTTCGGCCGATCAGCAAGCGCAGCGGGAACAAATGCGAGAATGGCAATGCGCAAAGCGAAGGAAGCCGGGGGGAATGCCTGCTTTATTGTAAGGGAGGACGGCACGCTCATCGGTCCGCTGGAGATGGCCGATCCGATTCGGGACGTGCTGCCCTACACGGACGCGGAGCTGATCAAGCAAGCGGAAAATGCCGGCATGACCAGCGCTTACCTGAGCAAGCTGCTTCACCATAAAGCTCGGTTCGGCAAAGATGAATACAAAGTGCATGAGCTTGCGGCATTACTTGGTATTACTGTAAGAAGCGCACATCGTCTGCTGCTGCTGTGGATCGATCATGAGCTTGTCGAAATCTCAGGCATGGAAAAGGTGCCTCGAGGCAGGCCGAGACAAATTTTCCGTATTTCATTTTTGCCGAACAACCCGTGATGCTCCGCGGGTTGTTTTTTAATCTATTTAAAGACGATTTAAAGATTTGTCTTTATATATAATCCCTCGTTATGATGGAAACAGGAAATCACATAGGGAGGCGATTGCAATTATGATAACGGTTCAGCAATTAGAGGATGAATTGGCGAAGCCGTCTGCGCAGCTCATTGCTGATTTAAGCGCGGTAGATGGAGATATTATTGTGCTTGGCGTCGGTGGAAAAATGGGACCAAGCTTGGCCAGGCTCGCGGTCAATGCGATCCGGGAAGGCGGCTTGAACAAGCGTGTAATTGGCGTTTCGCGGTTCTCGAATGAAGAGGCCAGACGTGAGCTTGAAGAGGCGGGTGTCGAAACAATCTCCTGCGATCTGCTGAACGATGAAGAGCTGAACCGGCTGCCAGAGGTGAAAAATGTTATTTATATGGCAGGCAACAAGTTTGGAACAACGGGGCGGGAGTATTTTACATGGGCGATGAACGCTTATTTGCCGGGCAGAGTGGCGGAGAAGTATAAGGATTCGCGAATTGTCGTGTTTTCTTCCGGCAATGTGTATCCTTTTTCACCGGTTGGCAGTGGAGGCGTTAATGAAGCGGCCACGCCGGAGCCGCTTGGCGAGTATGCGCAGTCTTGCTTGGGCCGGGAGCGGGTGTTTGAATATTTTGCTCATCGGAATGGAACGCCTATGGCGATCTACCGGTTGAACTATGCGATCGATATGCGTTACGGGGTGCTGCTGGAGCTGGCAAGGTCCGTTAATGAAGGCCGCCCTATTAATCTGGCGATGGGCCATGCGAATGTGATTTGGCAGGGGGATGCCAATGAAATGGCGCTGCGCTGCCTGACGCAAACCTCAAATCCGCCTGCTGTTCTCAATATAACGGGACCGGAAACGATGTCCATCCGCTGGGCTGCTCAGGAGCTGGCAAGCAGAATGGGCAAGGAAGCGTCTTTTGTGGGAACGGAAGCGGATACCGCTCTGCTGAGCAATGCCTCCAAATCCCATCAACTATTTAACTACCCTCGCGTATCCATGCTGCAAATGATCGACTGGGTCGCGGGATGGGTGCAGGCCGGCGGGCATACCTGGAACAAACCAACGCATTTCCAAGAGAGAAAGGGGAAGTTCTAATTGAGCGCAATCATACGAACATTAGCACCAGCATTGACTAAGTCACTTCATGAAGGCTTGGTTATTCCTGCTCATCCTCTTGCTTTGGATGAAAATCGCAAGCTGGATGAACGTTATCAGCGGGCGCTGACCCGTTATTATGCCGCTTCCGGGGCAGGCGGTATCGCCGTCGGCGTGCATTCTACGCAATTTGAAATTCGCGATAAACAATTTAACTTGTACGATCCGGTGCTGCGGATGGCGGCAGAGGAAATAGAGAAAGCGCAGCTTGATCGGCCGTTTATAAAGGTGGCGGGCATTTGCGGGCCGATGGAGCAGGCTTTGGAGGAGGTCCAAACGGCTCTTGGGTTAGGTTATGATGCCGCTCTTCTCAGTATGGGCGGGCTTTCCGGACTAAGCGAAATGGAGCTGCTGAAGCGTACGGAGCAAATAGCGGAGCAAATCCCTGTTATCGGCTTTTATTTGCAGCATTCCGTCGGGGGCAAAATATTCAGCTTTGACTTCTGGAAGGCATTCGCGGAAATACCGAATGTCGTCGCCATTAAGATGGCACCATTCAACCGTTATCAGACGCTGGATGTCGTGCGCGCGGTTTGCTACTCCAGCCGCCGCGATGAAATCGCTCTCTATACTGGGAATGACGATAACATAGTAAATGATTTGCTTACGACCTATCGGTTCAACGTAAATGGCACATTGGTGGAAAAAGCGATTGTAGGAGGGTTACTCGGGCACTGGGCGGTATGGACGCGCAAAGCGGTAGAGCTGCTGGAGGAAATCAAGCGCCATCGGGGAAAAGAGCACATTTCCAAGGAGTGGCTTACTTGGAACGTTCAGGTGACGGATACCAATGCCGCTTTCTTCGATCCCGCTCACCAATTTGCCGGCTGCATTCCGGGCATCCACGAGGTGCTGCGCAGACAAGGGCTTATGAAAGGTATTTGGTGCTTGAATCCGCATGAGACGCTATCGCCGGGTCAAGCGGATGAAATTGAGCGCATGTATAACGATTATCCGCATCTTCACGATGATGATTTTGTGAAGCAGCACTTACAGGAATGGCTGACAGAAACGTAATCGTTAAAATGTCCAAAGTACACGCTGAATGAGGGATGTATTCCTCTTGGTGCATCGCTGCTCGCGGCAGTTGCTCTTCGGCGTCTGACAGAACACCGGGACAAATCTCTAATTGAGGAGAAATAAAAATGAATGAAATCCGAATTGGCATGATCGGTCTCGACACCTCGCATGCCACTGCTTTCACAAAGCTGCTGAACGATTCGTCCCACCCGTATCATGTTGCAGGCGGCAGGGTGACGATCGCCTACCGGGGAGGCTCGCCGGATTTCCCGCTTAGTATGGATCGTGTAGACAAGTATGCCAACGAGATGAGGCAGCAGTACGGTGTTCAAATCGTCGATACGCTCGAGGAGGTTGCCGCAGGCAGTGATGCGATCCTGCTGGAATCCGTAGATGGACGAGTGCACTTGGAGCAATTCAAAGCGATCGCTCCTTACGGAAAGCCGGTGTTCATTGATAAGCCGCTCGCTTTAAGCTCAGCGGCTGCCGAAGAAATCGTACAAATTGCAGCTAAACATCACATACCTTTGATGAGCAGCTCCTCGCTGCGCTATGCGGACGCTCTGTGCGCGGAGCTTGATCGCGAAGGAGCGGGCGGCATCATCGGTGCGGATGTATATGGACCAATGGAAATCCAATCTACGCAGTCGCATTACTTCTGGTACGGCATCCACGCCGCGGAAATGCTCTTTGCTCTTATGGGGCCGGGCTGCGAGCAGGTAGCGGTAATCTCTACCGATGCGCATGAGCTCATCACGGGAAGATGGAGCGACGGGCGCATCGGAACAGCAAGAGGCAACCGGAGCGGCAATTATTCGTTTGGCGCGCTAGTGCATCGGAAGGAAGGAAGCGCCTGCGTGGATATTAACTCCGCGGCAAGGCCTTATTATGCAAGCCTGGTGGAGCAGGTCATGCTTTTGTTTACGACGGGTCAGCCTCCGCTGGACAGCGAGGAAACGCTGGAAATTATCCGTTTTCTTGAAGCGGCCGAGGAGAGCCGAGCCAAGGGGACGACTGTTCAACTTATCACTTCCAAACACCTACTATAGGAGGCGAATGAAAATGGAAAAATTAAAAATAGGCGTCATCGGCGCAGGCTCTATCTCGGAATTTCATCTGGGAGGCTACAAGGAACATCCGGAGGTGGAAATCTACGCGATTTGCGATTTGAACGAGGAGCGGGCACGCAAAAAAGCAGCGCAGTACGGTGCAGCGCAGGTTTTCACCGATTACAATGAGCTGCTGGCGCTCCCGGAAATTCATGCGGTAAGCATTTGCACCTGGAACAACTCCCATGCGGAGATTAGTATCGCTGCTCTCAACGCGGGAAAGCATGTGCTCGTGGAGAAGCCGCTTTGCAAAACCGTGGAGGAAGCGCTGCAGGTAGAGGAAGCCGTCCGCAGGAACGGAAAAATACTGCAGGTGGGCTTTGTTAGACGCTATGGCAGCAACACGAAGCTTCTAAAGCAGCATATCGATGCCTCCGAGCTCGGCGAGATTTATTACGCTAAAGCTTCCTGTCTCCGCAGATTAGGAAACCCAGGAGGTTGGTTTGCCGATTTGGAGCGCTCTGGCGGCGGCCCTCTAATTGATCTGGGCGTGCATATTATTGATATTTGCTGGTATCTAATGGGCAAGCCAAAGGTCAAATCCGTTAGCGGCAACAGCTACAACAGACTGGGCAACCGCTCCAACATCCAAAACCTTTCCTTCTACAAGGCGTCAGATTACGACGCAACGTTAAACACGGTCGAGGATATGGCGAACGCGTTAATCCGCTTCGAGAACGGTGCTTCACTCTATGTGGATGTCAGCTTCACGCTGCATGCAAAAAAAGATGAGCTTTACGTCAAGCTCTATGGAGATAAGGGTGGGGCGGAGCTTGAGCCGGAATTGTCTATTGTGACTGAGAAGCATAATACCATTTTGAATATAACGCCGCAGGTGGATAATCTCTCCTATGACTTCGCAGGCGCCTTCCGCAGCGAGGTCGCTCACTTTGTGGATAGCACGCTTGGCCTGCAAACGACGTTAAGTCCGGTGGAGGATGGCGTGGATCTGATGAAAATCCTTTGCGCCATTTATGAGTCTGCTGAAACGGGCCGGGAAATTTCCTTTTCATAAACGGGAAAATCCGCTTTTGCTCTTGTTGAAATTCCTTCTATTTTTTATATATTTCTATCGCTTTATCATTTTCCACACACTGAAAAACCTTGATTTTACAAGGCTTTCAGTGGTTTTCACAAAATTGTCTAGATAAAATAAGAGACCGCTGAAATCATCATATTTACGAATAATGAGAGCGCTATTATGATGGGAATTGACTCGGGGAAAACAAAAAAAGGGAGGAATAAGAAATGTCAAGAAAGCTGCTAAGCGTTGTGCTGGTTTTAGCGATGTTTATTACCATGTTGGCCGCCTGCGCAGGGAACAACGGAGGAAGCAATGAGGGATCAGCGACGAATGCGCCTACGAATGCAGGAGGCTCGACAAACGATGCGACGGATCCGCCGGCAGAGCCTGCGACCGATTACGGTGATACCGGGGGACTTGTGCTACCGCTAGTTGACAAGCCAACGACTATTACATGGATGGTCGTAAGCGAGAACACGGGCTTGAATGAGAAGCTGTTCGCGAAGGAAATCGAGAAGCGCACAGGAATTACAATTAACTTCCAGCCTTATTCCGCTGCAACCTATGCCGATAAGCTGAAGGTTACCGTTGCCTCAGGCAAGCTTCCTGACATTTTCCACGGGTTGACGCCTGCTGAATTGAAGAAAATCGGTCAGCAAAATGCGGTTGTTGCGATTAATGAACACGCGGATATGCTGCCTAACTTCAAGAGGATGTATATGGAGGAAAATGACTGGGTCATGAAATCCTTCGCCGATGGCAGCGGCAAGCTGTACACCTGGCCGGTTGCGAACATTAGCCGCGACGTTAACCATGGCTTCTTGTTCCGCAAAGATATTTTCGACAAACATGGCATTAAGGAATGGACAAATACAGATGAATTCTATCAAGCGCTTAAGCAGCTGAAAGAAGCTTATCCGGATTCTTATCCGTACGCTTCCAAGAACAAAGAGTTTATTTTCCGGGATTGGGCTTACGGCTGGGGCATTGGCGGCCATTCCTATCCAACTTACTATGATGAGAGCGCGAAGGCTTGGAAATACGCATCGGTACAGCCGGAGCACAAAGAAATGCTCGACTTCATGAAGAAGCTGTACAACGAAGGCCTGCTTGATCCGGAATTTATAACGGATACATCAGACTCCTGGACGGCTAAAATGACGAACGACAAGTCGTTTGTTACTTGGGACTGGATCGGTCGTCTGGATCTGTTCTACAACCAGGTTCAGGCCACTAATCCAGAATATAACCTTCGTTACGGCAACCCGGTCGGTCCGACAGGCAATGGCGTCACGCTTGGCAAAATCGTCGATGGCTTTAGTATTGCCGTTGCCAATAATGACAATAAAGAAGCCGCGCTTAAGCTGCTCGATTACTTGACCAGCCCATCCGGCGCGACGCTTGTCACAATGGGTGTAGAAGGCGAAACGTTCACGATTGGCGCTGACGGCAAAGCAGTGTATCCGGAGCTGACCGACGTGCCTCTGGTCGACATCAGCGTGCTGGAAGAAAGGTATGGTCTATGGCTGCAGGGCATGTATGTAAACTCTGATCCGCGCAGCGTGTACTACAACTATACAGAAAAAGAGCAGGAAGCGCAGGACAAACGTCTTGCAGCAAATAACTTTGAGCCGATTGATCCAATCTTAGCTTTTACTGACGAGGAGAACGCCAAAATTGCCGAAATTCATACGTCTCTTCTGAAATCGGCCAATGAATTTAATGTGAAGTACATCCTCGACAAATCGTATGGAGAGCAGCAGTGGCTGGATTGGCAGAAGAATGCGGAGAAGATGGGCTCCTCTCAGCTTGCCGACATTTATAATGCGGCTCAACAAAGATATGATGCAGGGAATTAATGAAACGTGAGTTAAAATAACGGGCTGGCGGCATTCGGTTGTTCTTGATCCGGATGTCGCCGGCCATATCTAGGAGGTATCATCGCGATGCAAGCTGGAACTGAGATCAATCCAACGCCATCTCGTAAATCGTTGAAAACAGGCTTCATCTCGATGCTTCGACATATGAAACGGGACCGGCAGCTGCTGATCTTGTTTATCCCCTGTATTATTTTTTACGGATTATTTCGATATGGTCCGCTGTATGGGATGATTATCGCTTTTAAGGATTACAGTGTATTTACGGGTATTCTGGAAAGCGAATGGGTTGGGCTTAAGCATTTCAGCAAGTTTTTTGCGAGCAGTGATTTTTGGCTGCTGTTCAAAAACACACTTTTGCTCGGCTTCTACACATTAATTATCGGGTTTTGGTTTCCAATTATTTTAGCGCTATTGCTGAATGAGGTTAGAGTGAAATGGTTTAAAAAATCCGTTCAAACGCTAAGCTATCTGCCTGCGTTTTTGTCGGTCGTCATTATAAGCAGCATGATTATCGATTTTTTATCCCCTAACCAAGGTATATTCAACCAACTGCTGGCGGCGTTAGGTTTTGAAAAAATATATTTTCTGATCGACCCTAGCTGGTTCCGATCGATTTATGTGGTTTCCGATATTTGGTCTTCCGTAGGCTATGAAGCGATCATTTTTATGGCCGCTATCGCTGGCATCAGCCCTACCTTGTATGAAGCGGCGAAGGTGGACGGTGCCTCGCGTCGTCATATGATGTGGCATATTACGCTCCCAGGCATCATGCCGACGATTATCATCATGTTTATTTTGAAGACCGGCTCAATGATTCGGATTGGGTATGAAAAGGTGCTCCTGCTTTATAATCCAATGACCTATGAAGTCGCCGATGTATTTTCTACTTATGTCTATCGAAAAGGGCTGCTGGAGAGCAATTACAGCTATGCTGCGGCAGTCGGCTTATTTGAAGCGCTTGTCGCGATGATCATGCTGCTCTCGGCCAATTATTTAAGCAAAAGACTGGGAAGCGGGGGGTTATGGTAATGAAGGACCTCAGTCTTCGGAAAGTTTCTATCTTTCAGATCTTCAATACGATGGTATTAATCTGTCTGGCTATATCCACCGTGTACCCGGTTCTTTATATTACGGCCATATCACTTAGCGACTCCTCCTACGTGGTGCAGGGACAAGTGTTTTTGTTTCCGAGGGGCTTGAATTTCGAGGCCTATAAACAGGTGCTGGATGATACTCGTATACCAAGAGCTTATTTGAATACGATCTATTATACGACTCTTGGCACATTCATTAATTTATTGATTACGGCGGTCGCTGCTTATCCGCTTGCGCGGAAGACCTTTTTTGGCCGCAAATTTTTTATGATTGCAATTGTCATTACGATGTTCCTGAATCCCGGCATTATTCCGAATTATCTCATCGTACAGAAGCTGGGAATGATTGATTCGGTATGGGCGATTGTGCTGCCGAATGCGATTTGGACATTTGAGCTGCTCATTCTGAAGAGCTTTTACGAGAATATGTCGAGCTCCCTGCGGGAATCGGCGGTCGTGGATGGGGCGTCGGAATACCGCATTCTGTTCAATATTATCCTTCCGTTGTCGAAGCCGGCACTAGCCTCTATCGGGCTCTTTTATTTTATGGGACATTGGAACAGCTTCTTTATCCCGATGATTTATTTGAATGACGCTGCGCTTTATCCGCTTCAGGTCGTGCTGAGGGATATGCTCATCTTTAATGAGGGAGGCAATAACCCAAGCTTGGTCGATGCCTCCGCATTAGCGCCGCAAGCGATGAAGAACGCGACGATTGTATTGTCGATGATTCCGGTGCTGATGATTTATCCTTTCGCTCAGAAATATTTTGCCAAAGGAGTAATGCTGGGCTCGGAGAAGGGATAAACCGCCGGGTGTGGAATATGTGGGGATGACATCCAAAGAGGTGATGCTTGTGAATAAGCTGATCGCTAACCGAGGCTTGCTGCAAATTTTTTTCGCCTTGCTGCTGGTCATCATTATTATGTTCGTATCTACCTATGTCGTCTACCGAAACTCAATATCGGGCATCTACGACAAAGTAACGGAAAACAATAGTTTAGTGGTCAAAAATATTATTCAATCCTTCGACAGCAGCTTTACAGCGGTTAATAATTTGATCTTTACGATCCACGGACTGCCTTATGGCGATTTGGACACCCACGAGGATGGGCGGATCGATATGACGAAGGTATATATGCTGCAAAATCATATTGCGACGCTGGCATCCTCCTATGACTTTATTGAAGATGTGGTCGTTTTTTATGATCATTCGAACCTGGCTATTACCTCCAAGGGTACGAGCGATATGAATGTTCTCTTTCATAGCAATTATCGCCATGAGATGTATAATGCGGAATACTGGAGGGCGTTTGCGCGTACGAAGCATATCTTCACGGTGTTCCCTGCAGACCATTTCGCGATTTCGGCGGGCACGAGCTTACAAAGAAATCGGAAGCTGATGATCGCCATGGACGGCAATAAGTTAGAAATGTCCGACAAAAACATTATGGTGATCATTAATGTCGACAAGCTGCTGAATGAAATTGATCGCAAGGCGATGATCCCGGGGGCGTCCCTTATTGTACTGGACCAGAATCGCAATATCATTCTCAGTACGGAAAATGACTTGGATCTGATCGAGGTGCTGAACGATGTCTATTTCAATCCTGCAAGGGAGGCATCTCTGACCCGGGAGAACATCGAATACAACTTTTACAAATCGAATTATAACAGTTTTATTTATATCGATAAGGTGCCTTATCAATTCCAAAATATCGGCCCAGTTAACAGTGCGAATCTTATGATTATGATTAGCGCGATTATATGCGCCGTCTTGTTAGCTGCTTTGCTTAGTATTTATTTATACAGACCGGTTAAGGATATTTTGGGACTGCTGGGGGGAGGCGTCGTCAAGGGAAATGATTTCCGGAAAATTTACAGCGGGATCGTCAAGGTGCAGACGGAGAACGAATCCTTGAAGAAACAAATCGACTTTGTGGATACGGAAATTCGCAGAGGGGTTTTCCTGCAAATGCTCGATGGTCATTCCCATTCGCGGGAATATGAAATTCAAATGCAGAAATATTATCCGCATTTCTTCAAAGATCGGCAATTTGTCATGGCTGTCCTGCAGCTGAAGCGGAGTGCTGAAAGCGAACAAAACGGCGACCTCCAGATGGAAGACATGACGGAGATGATCCAAGCTGGATTACAGGATAGTAAAATGAATTCCCTTGTATATCATATGAGCAATCTGCAATTTATCGCTCTTATCGGCATTAATCAGGCTTCGGACCGGAAAACGGTGCTGGATCGATTGGAAGCCTTTATTAGGCATGCCGAGAAGGACGTATTTAAAGGTTATTCGCTCTGGGCATGCGTCAGCAGGTTGTACGATTCCAAAATAACGAACAGCCATGCGGCCTATACGGAAGTCATGAACGGCAGGGTATGCCGGCATGTGAATCCCACACGGCCCATTGTCGATATGGAGACGATTCGCTACACGACCGAGCTTTATTTTCCATTTGAGAAAATTGAGAAGCTGTCGAACTGCTTGCTGAGCGGGAAAACAAATGAAGGAATACGGATTGTGCAAGAGATTATGAGCGAGAATGCGGAGCGGAATATTCATCATCATCAGCTTGCCCATGTCGCGAAAAGCATCTTTTTCCATATGGTTCAGCATAACGAGCTTTCCGGAATAGAGGCGAGGCAGCTTCATCAGCTTGAAATGGATTTTTGCCAGAGGGTGGACCATGCGTATGACTATAAAGACATGCAGACTGCACTTATTAAAGCGCTGCAGTTTATTGCAAGCCATCGCAATCAGAATGGCGCAAGCAAGCTGAATCCGGCCTTTATCGCGCAATATATCGAGCTGCACTACATGGAGAGTCTATATCTTGATCATATGGCAGAGGTACTCGATACGAGCCCGAAATATTTTTCGAATTATTTCAAGAAGGCATTTGGGGTCAATTATATAGAGTATCTTAACAAGGTTAAATTATCGCATGCGAAGGAATTTTTGAAAAATACGGATCTCAGCATCTCGGAAATCGGGGAAAAGACAGGGTATTTGAATTCCTCGACGTTCACGACCACCTTTAAAAAATATTGCGGCATTTCTCCGAGCGAATATCGGAAGAAAACGGGTACATAGGAGGAGATCATAGTGAGAGCGGTTGCTACGCAGAGCGGAAAAATCATCATCACAGAAATTGAAAATACGAATCCTCCGGCGGGGCATGTGCGGATTCGTACCGAATATTCCGCCATCAGCCCCGGAACGGAAATGACCTTTATTAAACGGGCAGCGGAGCAGCCGGTTGTGCTGGGGTATAGCGCTGTGGGCATTATAGACCAGATTGGAGAAGACGTTACCGGCTTGCAGGAGGGGCAAAGAGTTGCTTGCTATGGCGCGCCTTATGTTCGTCACGCGGAATGGATGAACGTGCCGGCTAATCTGACGGCAGTCGTGCCAGAGCATGTCCGCCCGCAGGATGCCGCTTTCGCGGGGCTTGGAGCCATCGCGATCCATGCGCTTCGTACGGCCGACCTTCGATTCGGGGAATCGGCTATTGTCGTGGGGCTTGGCATATTGGGGCAAATCATGGCGCAAATTGCCTCGGCAGCAGCATTCCGCGTCGCGGGTATGGACCTCAATGCCGAACGCGTTCAGCTGTTAAAGCAGCATGGAATGAAGCATGCCTATGCAAATGAGGAGCTGCTGGAGGAGCATCTGGAGAAGGCTGTGGGCGGCCATGGCGCCGACTGTGTTCTCTTGTGCGCGGCCGGACCTGGGGAAGAGCTAATTAATCGCTCGTTTAAATGGATTCGCGACAAAGGGAAAATCGTCATTGTGGGCGATTTATCGACCTCCTTCTCCAGAGGACTAATGTTCGGGAAGGAAGCAGAGGTGCTTATTTCCCGCGCCGGCGGCCCCGGCAGATATGACGCAAGCTATGAAAGGGATAACCGGGATTATCCCATTGGTTTTGTGCGCTGGACAGAAGGTCGGAATATTGGGGAATATATTCGTCTCTTGGCGGAAGAACGCATTCAAGTTGATTCGCTGATCTCTCACATCTTTCCCCTGGAGCGGGCGGAGGAAGCTTATGCGAATTATTTGAAGCCGGGTGCTGTGCTCGGTACGCTGCTGAAATACGTGAACGGGGAGAGCGAGGAAAGCTGATGAACAATTACATCAAAGCAGATATCGTCATTATCGGCGGCGGCATGGGAGGCTGCGCTGCAGCCTTGGCAGCCGCAAGAGCCGGACGGCGGGTAGTCATGACGGAAGAGACAGATTGGATTGGCGGTCAGCTTACGAGTCAAGCCGTTCCGCCGGATGAGCATCCTTGGATCGAACAGTTTGGCTGTACGGCCAGCTATCGGGAGTTCCGCAGCAGAGTGCGGGAGTATTACCGCCGGCACTTCCCTTTGACGGAGGCTGCGCGCGCCGAGCGGCATTTTAATCCTGGCAATGCGATCGTAAGCGGCATCTCTCATGAGCCGAGAACAGCGCTGGCCGTCCTTCGCGATATGCTGGCTCCTTATGTGCATAGCGGGAGATTGAGGATATTAGACAATCACATCGCGATACAAGCGGAAACGGATGGAGATGTGGTAAGAGCGATCCATGCTCGTGACGAGCGTACGGGAGAGATGGTGGTGCTCACAGCCGATTATTTTCTGGATGCGACGGAGGAAGGCGATGTGCTTCCGCTGGCAGGGGTGGAATATGTGACGGGAGCCGAATCGGCGCAGCAAACCGGCGAGCCTGACGCATTGGCCGGAGAGGCTGATCCGAATGATATGCAGGCGTTTACGTGGTGCTTTGCCGTCGATTATATAGAAGGACAGGATTTCACGATTCCGAAGCCTGAGCAGTATGATTTTTGGCGGGAATATCAGGCCGATTTCTGGCCGGATAAGCAGTTAAGCTGGACGGGCGTGATCCCGCATTCGCTTGAGCCGGTCACCTATGGCTTTTTCCCTGACGGCAAATCATTCTCGCTATGGGCGTATAGGCGAATGATTGACCGCTCGAAATTTGTGGAGGGAACCTTCGAGAGTGATGCTACTATTATCAACTGGCCGCAAAATGATTACTGGCTCGGTTCCATTATCGATGTCAGCGCAGAGGAACGAGCCAAGCATCTCGAGGGCTCGAAGCAGCTAAGCCTGTCACTGCTGTATTGGCTGCAGACGGAAGCGCCGCGTCCGGACGGCAAAGCGGGTTATCCTGGACTGCGCCTGCGGCCTGACTTGACGGGTACAAAGGATGGGCTGGCCAAGCGTCCGTATATTCGCGAATCGCGGAGAATCCGTGCAGAGTTTACGGTGGTAGAGCAGCATTTGAGTCCTGTCTGCAGGACCGATGGTCGAGCAGAGTCGTATTTTGATTCTGTCGGCGTCGGCTGCTATCGGATTGACCTGCACCCAAGTACCAGCCTTCGCAGCTATATTGATGTATCAAGCCTGCCCTTTCAAATTCCGCTAGGAAGTCTCATTCCTATCCGAGTGAACAATTTGCTTGCTGCTGGTAAAAATATCGGCACGACGCATATTACCAACGGCTGTTACCGGCTGCATCCCGTTGAGTGGAATATCGGAGAGTCGTCCGGTTTCTTGGCTTCCTATTGCATAGAGCATAGAATTTCCCCTCGCGAGGTCCGCAGCAATCCAGAGCATTTGGCAGCTTATCAGCGCATGCTGACGGCTGCTGGCGTAGAACTGCAATGGCCTTCCATTCATGCGGTCTAGCAGTGGGAATTTCCTATATTCTATGACAACATAAGTTGGTATACACCAAACCCTCTTCGATGATAATGTGTTTAAACATTATAGCGGAGGGGGATTTTTTGTATGGATGGGCTGCAGCTTCTGTTGTGTAAAGAAGGGTGAAATAGAAATAAGAATAGTGGTAACATATACTTGTCTTCATTTAGATGTTGATGTGAAACTGACGCGAAAAACGATTTTTAAGGATAAATAAAATCTTAGCTGGTGTTGGAGAAGACGGTAGAATCTCAAAAGGGAGTGTAAAACAATGAATTTAGAAATGGTTATGCAGGAACTTGAAGCTCTTGGCAAGGATCGAACTAAAAAAATTTACCAATCGAATGGCGCACAGGAACCGCTTTTTGGTGTTGCTACAGGTCAAATGAAGCCCATTTTCAAAAAAATAAAAATAAATCAACCGTTGGCTGAGCAGCTTTATGCTACAGGGAACTACGACGCGATGTATTTTGCGGGAATTATTGCAGATCCCAAGGCGATGACGGAAGCGGATTATGAACGTTGGATCGATGGAGCTTATTTTTATATGCTGTCCGACTATGTTGTTGCTGTAACTTTGGCAGAAGCCGATATTGCACAAGAAGTGTCTGACAAGTGGATCGCTAGCGGAGAAGAACTGAAAATGTCTGCAGGCTGGAGCTGCTACTGCTGGCTTTTGGGAAATCGGCCGGATGATGAATTTTCCGAAAGCAAAATGGCCAATCTGCTTGAAACTGTGAAAAATACGATTCATGATGCTCCCGAACGAACGAAATACGCGATGAATAATTTTATTTACACAGTAGGGGTATCCTACATGCGGCTCCATGATAAAGCAATGGAGATCGCATTGGCAGTAGGCCCGGTAGAAGTTAATCGGGACAAGAAAAAAAGCAGTTTTTTGCTCGCTTCTGAACGAATTCAAAAGGCAATAGATAAACAGCAGCTTGGCTTCAAACGCAAGCATGTAAGATGCTAATAGTTTCTTCGTGATTTGTTTTGAAGTTGGTTGATACTAAATATTGCGTACGCTGTCTCTAAGCATGAGTTCTGTACCAAGCATGACATGGTGAATGATTTCTTTACCTTCGAGCATTTCGATAAGAATTTGCGCCGCTTGGGAGCCTAACTCATATTTATGCTGGTGAACGGTAGTAAGTGCGGGTGTGCAATAAGCCGTCAAATCAATGTTGTCGAAGCCGATGATCGATATATCATCAGGTACCTTTTTTCCCATATCCTTGACGCCCTGCAAAGCACCGAGAGCCATTAAGTCGCTTGCGCAAAATAAAGCAGTCACTTCAGGACGGCTGGACAATATTTGTCGTGCGGCCTCTCTCCCACCATGCTCGGAAAATGAACCATTCAGCACAAGTGTTTCATCAAAGGGAACACTGCTGCTTTGCAGTGCTTGACGGTAGCCCTCTAGCCTAAGCAGGCTTACAGCTGCTTGCTCATGACCGTTTATCATGGCGATATGGCGATGTCCCGATTCGAGCAGGTGGTTTGTTGCTGCAAAAGCACCCATTGTATTATCCGAAGTAACATATCCAACGTTAGGCCCTTGAAGAGTGATATCAATAAGCACGCATGGAATATCAGACGATACGATTTCCTCCAAATAAGGATCGTCTAATCGAATACCCATGATGATAACCCCGTCTACGCCTCGTTCCTGGCATAATGTTTTATACGATTTAACCTTTTGTTTCTGAGGTGTTGTACTGAATAGGACAAGGTCATAATCGAGTTCACCTGAACGATCGTTTATTCCGCAAAGTACTTCGAAAGCGATATTGTCTTTGGAGCTGTCTCTTGTAACATTGGAGAGAAGGAGGCCAAGTGTTTTTGTTTTTTTCGATATGAGCGACCTTGCAGCCATATTAGGGCTATAACCTAGCTGATCTGCTATAGTCTTAATTTTGAGGCGAGTGCCCTCGTTAACGTCGTTATAGCCGTTCAAGGCACGCGATACTGTAGTAACAGATACACTAGCAGCTTTAGCTATATCTTTAATCGTAACCATACAATACCTCCGAAATGTTGAAAAACATCTAATGTATTATGATAAAAATTAAAAAATAAATTGACTCTTGTAAATGCTTTCATCATGATCTATAATTCGATTATAACTTATCCGAAACGTTTTGGAAAGTTAGATTGCTTCGTCGAAAATGAGTAAGCATATTTTTTTGCCTCTTTTCCGAAACGTTTCGGATAAACGAATGATTGTTTGATTTAAGGGAATAAAAAAGCTATTACAAGAAGAAATGAGGGAAACACTTGGATTATCGAGTCATCAAAGAAAACGATCTATTCCTCATGACGGACCGGAATGGAGATATTCCGGAAGGTGATGTTTCAGGTCAGGGTCTTTACACAAAAGATACCCGGTTCATAAGCAGGATGGAGATCCGAATCAACGGTCAGAAGCCGATACTGCTGTCTTCAGCAGCGGATGAGAATTATATCTCTACGATTCGCCTTACCAATCCACATATGGAAGAGAAGGGCGAGCTTATCTTGTGGCGTGAGTCCGTAGAAGTTGAACGCACACGCTTCATCTATGACGGAGCATTGTATGAAACGTTCAAGCTGACCAGCTATTATCCTAAAGCCATTAAATTTGATTTCTCCGTGTTATTGGATGCGGATTTTGCAGATATGTTTGTCGTTCGCGGCTTTCAGCATGGCGATTTGGGAAGAAAGACGGCAGAGAAAAGCGGCCAACGGGAAAGAGTAATTGGCTACCTCGGAGCTGACGATGTACGCCGTGAAACGAAGATTAAATGGGATACAAATGAAAGTCGCATAGGCGAGACAGGCGAGCTTCATTTCGATGTGGAACTGAAACATCTGGAAAGTCATGCAATCGCTTTCTTTATTGCGCCAATCATTGACGGCAATGAGCCGCAGCAGCACGAACCGGTGGAAGCGATGGTTAAGCTTAGACAATCCTATGCAGATTGGAATGGATCATCCACATCCATTCAAACGGATGTACCGCTATTTAACAAGCTGCATCATCGCGGAGTGCAAGACTTAAGAGTTCTGCTTACCGATATCGGGTATGGAGCATTCCCAGTTGCAGGCTTGCCTTGGTTCTCGGTTCCATTTGGCCGTGATAGTTTAATTACTGCGCTGCAGATGTTATCCTTAAACCCGCAAATTGCTAAGGGAACGTTGCTCACGATGGCCGCTTATCAAGGCCAGAAGGAAGATGAGTGGCGCGATGAGCAGCCAGGTAAAGTGATGCATGAAATTCGGTATGGCGAACTAGCAAGCACAAATCAGGTACCATTTACGCCGTATTACGGCACGATTGATGCGACGCCGTTATTCCTTCTATTAGCTGCCGAGTATTATCACTGGACCGGAGATGCTCAGTTTGTTAAAGAGCTAATGCCTCATCTCAATGCAGCGCTTGCTTGGGTGAAAGAGTATGGCGACTGCGACGATGATTCCTTTGTAGAGTATTATCAGAAATCGTCCAAAGGAATTGCCAATCAGGGCTGGAAAGATTCTGCGGATTCAGTTGTTCACCGTAACGGCGACTATGCAGAGGCTCCAATCGCGCTTGTCGAGGTTCAAGGTTATGTTTACCAAGCGCTTACGAGGCTTGCCCCTATATTCAAAAGCTTAGGCCATGAGGAACAAGCCGCTGGCATGGAGCAAGATGCAGAACAGCTTAGAGTTCGCTTTGAGCGCGACTTCTGGATGGAGGATGAGCAGTTTTACGCGATTGCGCTTGATAAGGATAAGAAGCGCGTAGATTCCGTCACTTCGAATTCAGGACATATTCTAATGTCAGGAATTGCTTCTCCCGAGCGTGCAAGCGCTGTTGCGAAAAGACTGGTTGCTCCTGACATGTTCGGTGGTTACGGTATTCGTACGATGAGTACGGAAGCGGCCGGCTACAACCCGATGAGCTACCATGACGGAAGCGTATGGCCGCATGACAACTCCGTTTGTTTGCTTGGTCTTAGCTATTTAGGCTTCCAAGAAGAAGCGATTACCGTCATGCAAGGACTATTGAATGCAGCGGCAAAGTTTGAGTATTACAGATTGCCTGAGCTGTTCTGCGGGTATGATGATTCGCTTGGTGCGCCAGTTCCTTATCCCGTTGCTTGCTCTCCGCAGGCATGGGCAGCAGGGACACCGCTCACATTTGTGCAAGCCTTACTTGGGCTTCAGCCTAACGCTTTAACGAGGCAGATTAGAATTAAGCCATCTTTGCTTCAAGGGATGAACGAGCTTCTGGTAGAGCAAATGCAAATTGGCAGCGGCGTTCTAAGCCTGCGCGTCACTCGCGGTATCAATGGCCCAGAGGTGGAAATACTCTCTAATCTGACAGGATATGAGCTTCTTATTTCATAGGTTTCATGCTTTATGCTTTATATACAAAGTTCATATTACTAAGGAGGTTGTATGTAAGATGAAGAAAGCAGGGGTTTCGATTTTATCTTTAATGCTGGTAGTTGTTCTTATGTTAACGGCTTGTGGCAAGGGCAATGAAGGTAACAAAAACACAGGTAATACTGCAATGAATGGCGGTACAGAACAAGAGGTGACAAAAGAGCCGGCCGCTGAGAAGGTAACAGTTACACTTGCAGGATGGGGAGCAAGTCCAGAAGAGCAGGATCTGCTAAACCAAACATTGAAGGAATTTGAAGCAAAATATCCAAATATAAAGGTTAATTATGAAGTAATTGCCGATCAATACATGGATGTTATCAAAACAAGACTTATTGGCGGTGAAGGCCCAGACGTTTTCTACCTGGACGCATTCGAAGCACCTGCACTCATTGAGCGTAATGTTCTAGAGCCGCTTGATAGCTATGTGACACCAGATTTTGATGTTGCAGACTTTGAACAGCCAATGGTTGATGCTTTTAAACAAGATGGCGTTTCCTACGGTTTCCCTAAAGATTTCTCTACGCTTGCAATGTTCTACAACAAAAAAGACTTTGCAGAAGCAGGAATTACTGCTCCGCCAACAACTTGGGATGAGCTGAAAGAAGCGGCAGTTAAGCTTACTAAAAAAGAAGGCGATAAAACTGTTCGCTTCGGCTTTGGTGTTGCGCCTGAGCTTGCACGTCAAATGTTCATGATTCAAGCATTCGGCGGTAAAGTAACAGATGAGAATGGCAATGCTGCATTCGCGGCGCCAGATGCTCTTAAAGGTCTGCAACTTGTAGTTGATATGCACAATGTAGACAAATCATCCGGCGAGCCAAAAGAAGTAGGCGCTGGCTGGGGTGGAGAAATGTTCGGTCAAGGTAAAGCTTCCATCGTATTCGAAGGAAACTGGGCAATTCCATTCTTGGAGTCCAACTACAAGGATCTAGATTACGGCACAGCTGAGCTTCCAACTGTAAATGGCAAACAAGGCACTATGGCTTTCACTGTAGCTTATGTAATGAATAAGGAATCGAAGAAAAAAGAAGCAGCATGGCAGTTGATCTCCTACCTGACAGGTAAAGAAGGAATGAAAACGTGGACGAGCAAAGGTTTCGCGCTTCCAACTCGTAAATCGGTATCACAGGAGCTTGGCTACGATAAAGATGAGCTTCGCAGCGCAATTGTAGCAGGCGCTTCTTATGCAACGCCTTGGCAAGCAGGCTCCACACTTCCTACAATCACGAGCAACTTCAACAACCAATTCGTTGATACATTTATGGGTAATTCGAAGCTTGAAGATGCAATGAAGAAAGCAGAAACTGTTGCGAATAAGGAAATCGCAGCAGCGAAGTAAGCGAGGTGAAGGAGGGAGAGCGCAAGACGCTCCCTCCTTCAATCTCTGATTTTGATATGAAAGGAGAAGATGCAGCATGACCCATGTCTCTTCATGGAGAAAAAAGCTGAAAAATAACGTAACCGGCTATCTGTTCCTGCTTCCAACCATTCTAGTTCTTGGTACTTTTTTGTTCTTGCCTGTTTTCTATTCCCTTTATTTATCGGGACATAAGGTCAATCTGCTTGGCGAAGTAAGTTACAAATGGGTAGGAGTTAGTAATTTCACGCGGATGGCAGGCGATGAAAGAGCCTGGATAGCGCTTAAAAACACAGCATCCTTTGCTTTGTTTGTTGTGCCTCTGCAAACGGCGTTTGCTATTTTACTTGCTGTTATTTTGAATGCTAAGCTCAGATATAAAAACTTTTTCCGTATCGTATTTTTTATGCCGACCGTTACTTCGTCGGCGGTACTATCACTTATATTTATGTGGATATACAATTCAAATGGTCTTTTGAACCGAGTGCTTGAATTTATCGGTTTGCATGGATACAACTGGCTTGGAGATCCTGCGGTCGCCATGAAGGCGATTATGCTTATGAATATATGGTCTACCGCTCCATTCTTTATGGTTGTTTTCTTGGCTGCATTACAAGATATTCCTGATGCGCTGTACGAGTCAGCTATGCTAGACGGGGCAGGAGGCTGGAGGAGATTTATTTCCATCACGCTGCCGTTAATTAAGCCTGCGACCTTCTTTACGGTCGTAATGGGTATTATCGGTACCTTCCAACTCTTCGACCAATCTTATATTTTCTCAGCAGGTTCAGGCGGACCGAATAACTCGACCTTGACCGTAGCTCTGCTTATTTATCAATATGCTTTCAAAAATCTCGACTTCGGCTATGCCTCTGCGCTCGCTGTCATGCTGGCTGCTGTCATTATGATCGCGACGCTGATACAGCGTAAGCTATTTGCCGAAGAAAAGCTGAACTAGGAGGGCGACTAGATGGTATTTCAACAATCCAATTGGGGAAAGGCGATTCTTTATTTCCTGTTATTCTCATACGGCTGCATCACAGTTGCTCCCTTTCTATGGGCGCTTTCCTCTTCGTTTAAGCCGCTCAGTGAGATTGTTTCCGGGGGCATCAACTTTATTCCGAAACAATTCACCTTGCAGAACTATTATGATATTTTCGTGAAAGAGCCGCTTTTCCTCAGGTGGATGTACAACAGTGCCTTGATTGCAGTTATTGCCACGGTTTGCAATACACTGTTTAACTCAATGGCGGGTTATGCACTAGCACGTATTGAATTTGCCGGCAACAAGATCATGTTCATCCTTATCTTAGCGGTGCAGATGATTCCAGGCCAATTGACGATCGTACCCGCTTATTTAATTATGAAGCAGCTCGATTTGTTGAACACGTATGCTGCACTGACTTTGCCGATGATGGCGAATGCGACGTTTATCTTTATGATGCGGCAATTTTTCCTCAGCTTCCCGAAGGAGCTTGAGGAGGCAGCCGAAATGGACGGACTTAATCGGTTCGGCGTATTTTTCCGCATTGCATTGCCGCTTGCGGTACCTGCATTAGCAGCTCAAACGATCTTCGTTTTCATGGGTGCATGGAACGAGTTCCTGAAGCCGCTCATGTTCATGTCCGACAAGTCGATGTTTACGCTGACGCTCGGTCTGAATACGTTCAAAGGGCAGTACATCAGCCACTGGAACTACATTATGGCTGCATCGATGGTATTTACGCTTCCAGCGCTGCTGATTTATGCGTTCTTCAATCGATTCTTTATTAAAGGAATTACGTTTACGGGTGGTAAATAACATAGTAACGAAACGGGGCTGTCTTGAGGTCATTTTAGATCTCTTGGGACAGCCCCGTTTAATGGGTTCACGTATGCATAATGAGACATAGTGTGTTTAGATGGCAGGTTGTGAACGATAATATTTGGCTCTGCGCCTTAACTTAATGACATTGCCCGACAGGGTGCTCTGTTTTGTTTTACCGTAATTTGTCTACATGACGATAACGTCGTTCCGGTAACGCTCGAAGTCGGCCTTCCGGCATTCCAGCGTCATCCGGGTGCCTTCCGGCTCATAGCTCGTAGCGTGAACATGGGCATGCTCATTGAAGTAAGCGACTAGACGTCCCTGGTCGAACGGAATTAAAATTTCGCATTCCACATAATCATTGTAAATCTGTCCGCGAACAAGCCCGATGAGCTCATCCAATCCGCTATTTTGCTTGACGGAAAGATATACGCGGTTATCCTCCACCAGCGGATACGCCTGCTCCGTTAGATCGCATTTATTGTAAGCATAAATCGTCGGAATGTCATTTGCGCCGAGAGCTTTTAACGTCTCATTCGTGACGGAAATAAGCTTCTCGTAATCAGCGTGGGAATAGTCGACGACATGAACGAGCAGATCGGCCTCGCGCACCTCCTCCAGCGTGGAACGGAAAGCTTTGACCAGATGATGGGGCAGTTGGCTGACGAACCCGACCGTATCTGTCAAAAGAAACGATTTGTTGTCAGGCATATCAATGCTTCTAACCGAGGTTTCCAGCGTAGCGAACAGCATATCCTGGGCAAAAACCTTCTTATCCGTCTGCGGATTATATTTCTCCAGCAGCGCATTCATTAAGCTCGATTTCCCCGTATTTGTATAGCCGACAAGACAGACGACCGGCAGCTCATTTTTTTGACGCTGCTTGCGCTGGATCTGGCGTCTTGCGACGAGCTTTTCCAGCTCCGCTTGCAGCGCCGTTATCCGTTCCTCAATTCGTCTGCGGTCCAGCTCCAGCTTGGTTTCGCCAGCGCCTCTGTTCTTAAGACCTGATCCACCGCCCTGCCGTCCTAACGATTCGCGAAGGCCGACCAGCCGGGGGAGCATATATTGCAGGCGGGCGACCTCAACCTGAAGCTGGGCCTCTGTTGTCTTCGCGCGTTCCGCGAATATATCCAAAATAAGAATCGTCCGGTCGATGACCGTCCGCTCCAAGGAAGCCTCCAGATTGCGAATTTGGGATGGAGATAACTCGTCATTAAAAATAATGACTTGCGCATCATGCGCTTCCGCTAAAGCCCGCAGCTCATCAATTTTGCCGGTCCCTATATAGTGGGAAGGATTCACGCGGGCTGCTTTCTGACTAAGCTCATCGGCGACATCGATATTGCAGGCGTCAGCCAGATTGCGCAGCTCCTGCATGGAGTAGGCGAAATCGGTCTGATTCTGCAGCTGAATGCCGACGATAATTGCTTTTTGTTTAGGTTGTTCCATCTAGTTATCATCCTCCAAGTTTAAAATACACAAAAAAACACAGGCTGCTCCGCCTGTGTCCACAGTTATCCGTGAGAGGATATCAGAATGAAGCCATAAGGAGACGAGCAGGTTACCCGCATCCTTATGCTATGACCGTTTTAAAGGTGAATACGAAAAAGCCGTGATTTCCGGTCATCACTTCGCATTCTTCATTTGGGTTACCTTCAAAATGGACAGACCAATCCTGAGTCCTCTGCACGCAGGCAGAGCTTTGGCGCTATTCAATTAGCTGCGCAAAGACCTAACTCGGATAAAGTCTATCACACGTAACCCTCCGTTCCTGTAAAGTAGCTACAGTGTAGCATAATCGTCTGACTGGGGCAAATCGCCTTTTAATCAACAATAATATCCAGTCCGACGCCGAATGATAAATTGCCGCTCGAACGGCAAAAAAAAGATCTGCCTGCTACGAGTCGCTCCAATCCTGCCGCAAAGCGAACAGGTCTTTCAGCTCCTCAGTAGACAGCTCGGTAATCCAGCCCTCGGAGCTGGAAATCACATTGTCGCTGAGCTGCTGCTTGTTATCCAGCATTTCGTCGATGCGCTCCTCCAGCGTGCCGAGTGAAATGAATTTATGCACCTGCACGTCACGCGTTTGACCTATGCGATAAGCGCGGTCGGTTGCCTGATTCTCAACGGCAGGATTCCACCAGCGGTCGAAGTGGAACACATGATTGGCTGCCGTCAGGTTAAGGCCGACGCCTCCAGCTTTAATGGAAAGAATAAATACATTAGGCTGTTCAGCTGCCGGCAGCGTATGCGATTGGAACTGGTCGATCATACGGTCGCGAGCGGTTTTGGATGTGCTTCCATTTAAGTAGAGAATGGGCTCCTGAAGCTCTTCTTGCAGCACCTGCTGCAGCATTTGTCCCATACCGATATATTGCGTAAAAATAAGGCAACGCTCGCCCTCATCCCGCAGCTCCTTCACCATGGCGATCAGCCGCTCCAGCTTGGCGGAGCGGCTGATTAGCGATTCCGTATCAGGCTTGCCTTCGGCCGTCTTTGAAGCATCGGGAATCGTCCCCTTCGCCAGCAGCAAAGGATGATCGCAAAGCTGCTTGAGCTGCGTAAGCGCGGCAAGAATGGCCCCTTTGCGCTCAATCCCCTCGAGCTTCTGCATACGCTCCATCAGCTGATTAACGGTTTGATTATAAAGCGCTCCTTGCTCAGCTGTGAGGTGAATGTAGGTCTTCATCTCGTTTTTGTCCGGCAAATCGAGCTGAATGGCCGGATCCTTCTTCTTGCGGCGAAGCAGGAAGGGCTTGACCAGCTTCTGCAAATCAGCGGTCTTCTGCGCGTCCTTTTCCTTCTCTATCGCATTGGCGAACCGATTCTGAAAGGCATGAGAGCTGCCCAGAAAGCCTGGATTAATGAAGTCGTAGATAGACCACAGCTCCGACAGCCGATTTTCAATCGGGGTGCCGGTGAGCGCAATGCGATGCCTCGCATGAAAGCTTCTGACGGCAGCAGCTTGTTTGGTTTGGGCGTTTTTAATATTTTGGGCTTCGTCCAAGCAGATGGATGTCCATGTATGCTCCTTCAGAAGCTCTTGATCAAGCGTTGAGGTGGCATAGGAAGTCAGAATAATATCGGCTTTTCTGATCGCGGTTTGAAAGTCTTCTCCGCTAAGACGTTTGCTGCCATAGTGGAGTAAGACGTGAAGTGAAGGCGCAAACCGGCTAATTTCCTTCTGCCAATTGCCCAGCACCGAGGTGGGGCAAATAATGAGGGAAGGCAAGCGGTCAGCCCGATCCTCGGCTGTTTCCTTAATATGCAGCAAATAAGCAATCAACTGTACCGTTTTGCCGAGTCCCATGTCATCGGCCAAGCAGGCACCAAGTCCAAACTGCCGCAATAAAGCAAGCCAGGCATACCCTTGAAGCTGATAGCTGCGCAGGTCAGCACGCAGGCCGTTAGGTACGGCGAGCGCTGGCAATTCCGTCTGCTGACCAAGCTGACCGATGAGCTTGAACAGGTGCTCGTTCAATTCTACTTCGAGCTTTAAGCGTCCCGTATCATTTTCTTGCTGCTCTGCTTCTCCGCTCTGGTCGGTATCACCGCCCCCAAGCAGATGTAGCTGAAGCACATCCTGAAAGGATAGGCCCTCCGAGCTGTCCATGCCGGCCATTGCTTGCTTAATTTGTTTCAGCAGAGCAGGATCAAGTGAAACCCATTGCCCGCGGAAGCGAACTAATCTTTCATTGCGAGCAACCAATTCTTCAAATTCGCTCTCGGTAAGCTCGTTCTCTCCAATGGCAATGCGCCAATCGAAATCGATCAGCGAATCCAGCCCGAATAATGAGCTGCCTGTACGCTTGCCCGCCTCGGCGTTTACCTTTGCGCGCAGTCTCGGCTTCTTCCTGCTGGCCGACTCCCACCAAGCGGGAAGCAGCACTTGCCAGCCTGCATCCAGCAGCCGGTTGCTGTCCGTTGTCAAGAACCGCCAAGCCACATCATTTGTCAACGGGTGATCCAGTACATCTTCCCGGTTCCCGTCGAATTGTTCTGGCGCTAAACAGCTGCGCAATTGATCAAGCCAGCCGCGCGCGCGCTGACTTACATAAGCTGACCATGCGGCAGGCCACGCACCGAATGCCTCGCCTGCTGTCGTTAGCCGCACATGCGCCAGTGTTGCAGGCTCCAGCTTGTCCTGCAGGACAAGTCTTATCCGCCAAGCATGGTCGTCTTCCGGCTCCAGCAGCTGCAGAACGGGACGGAAAGGAGCCGCGTCGGCTCTCCAGCCGACTGCAATAAGCCAAGCCTGTGCATCTAAGCCAGGCGCCGCTGCGTGGTCCTTGGCGAATAGCAGCGGATATTCCCTTCGTAAATCTGCGGAGTCTGTCTCCGTTCCATAATAACGCTGAAATATGGAGGCGGAGAAGGCGGCCTGCAAACCCTCAATGAAGTCTGCGTTCATCTTCCCAAGCTTCTCTATTAACGCTTTTGTTTCCGTATCCTCCGCCGCGGACTCATCCCAAGTCCATTGCAGTTTTCCAGCGCGGAAAGCGGAGAAGCTTGGAACATAAAGCCGTTCTTCTATACATGCAGCCAGCAAGGGGACGAGCTGTAGGACGGGCTTCGCCTGCTCCCCCCATTCCCATTCGATATGCTCGAGAAGGTTTTGCTCGGACAGGAAGGGGATCACCTGCTCGGCAGGCAGAAGAACCAGCTCGACGCCTTCGACCTGCTGCACTTCCAGCTCTGTGCCATAAAAAGAAGCTTCATGCCAAGCGAACAGCCGATGCTTCAAATGCAAGCCGGACAAGCTGTAGCTGTTTGAGAATCCATAGATAAGAGCATCTCCATAGTTAGTTAAATTAATATGTACAGTAATGGTATCGATAAGCTTGCTCATGAAATCAGCTTTCCTTTCCGCAGCTCCTCCTGCAGTGCGCGCAGACGGCTGTGTCGGCCTCTGAATGTGCCGAAGAAGAGCTCCCAGGTCTCTTCTTTCTTTATCTTTTTATATAGTTTTGCTAATCGTTTGAGGAGCTTGACCGCTGCTTTGTAGCCGTCTCTATTTTTGAGCAGCACATATCTTTCAATCGCCTGATGATAGTACGGTATCAGCACCTCAGGCGCATTTTTTTCGATCGGAGCCAATACGCTTACACGGTAATCAAGCGGATCGGTTCCTGCGCTAAGCTGACAATCGATCCACTGCCGCCATTTGCCATAAGTAAGTAATTTATTCTCATAGACGGAACGGGCATTCGGCAGCTTGGACGTAAGCGTATCCCACATCTGCTTTTCCGCTTCGGGAAGCTGTTGAACAGCCTGATCCCAATATTCCGAATAGTCGTCCAAGCCTGAATATGCTCGGCCGCCCAGCAAAGGACTGAGCTCAACCAGCCAATCAACCAGCCGCGACCATTGCTCAGCATGAGATAAATAACGCAGGAAGGCGAGCAATTCCCTGGGATGCAGCTCATGATTGTGCTTCATCGTGAAGAGCAGCGCGAGTGCTTCCCGGTCCTGAGAGAGGTAGAAGTGCATCCAACTCTGAGCCACGGTACACGTATAAAGGGATTTTGCAGTAGTCAATTTTTTTTGTGCTATTCGTAAATGCTCCAATTCTCTCCTATACAGCAGCGTGTCGCTTTGAGCCGGTTGAATCCAGTGCGTCCAAAGCTGATAATAGGGCTCCGTATAATATTGACTAGACTTGTCTTGAGCCAGCATTTTATGACGTAAATAAATGATCGTCTCGGTAACGCGCGGCCAATGCTCTGCATCAGGAGCGATATCCAGTTTATGATCGAAAAGACGCTCTATCGCATTCAGCACCTCAGAGGCGGCCGAGTGGGTATGAAAACCGATAAAGGATCCATAATAAAGCGCTTGAGATTGTACTTGGTTCAATAGCTTGTCCAGTACAAAGAGTAAAGCATGCAGCTGGTATATTGGCTTTAACGCAAGCGGAAGCTTCGGTTCCAGCTTGTCTATCGCAGCGAGGGCATCATTGACATACTGGACGTTCCGAGTCCGATTGTCTAATGAGGCGGCACCTTGACCGAACAGCATGTGCCATTCTGTAATATTCAAAGCAGGTATATGAGCGGCTTGCTCCTTTAATTGAACAAAGCTCACCGCATCTTTGTCAGCAGCTGCTTGACGAGCAGCTGGAGCTTGGGCCGCCTGCTTCCTGATTGGCAGCGCTTCTGGTGCCGATTTCGCAAGCAGCAGCGCATGAATCGATCGCTGCGACTTGTTGGTGTAGTCAAGCAAGGCGGCAAAGAGGTGCTTGCACATCTTTGCCGCCTTGCACGTGCAGTGACTTACAGAAAAGAAGTCTAAATTAATCTCAACAGAATAGGGCATGTTTTCCTCGACTATAGCCTTTATGGATTGGGAATCGGGCATTGTAAGCTGGGCAACGCGTCCCTGCCTGTAAAGCTGAAAGCCTTCCTCCATTACGCTATTATCAAAAAAACTCGCCACATCGGAGATAAGCATATTCCATTGCATTTGATTTATTGAATATATAGGTTTCATGACGGATGAGTCTCCTGAACGAATGAGGTCTATGTTTAATTATAAATGATATCATTATTTATAACCATTGGTTCTCATTCATTGACAATGTCTGTCGTACTTTGAATAATGAAGTGAGAAGCTTCCAGGACTACACTTTGCAAGGAGGGACAGCGATGGATTTATTCAAAAAATTGAAATCCGGCGCGTCGAAGGCTGCGGATGTCGCGCAGCAGACGGTAGAGGTGACGAAGCTGACCGCACAGATTGCGGCCAGAAAACGGGAAATCGATAAATACAAAAACCAGTTAGGGCACGAGGTCTACACAGCCTATCAGTCTGGTCAGCTGACGTTGGCGGAAGAGAAGGTTAATGTGCTGTGCTTTGCGATTCAGGGAGTAGAAGCGGAAATCTCAAATCTTGAAATGCAAATCAAACGAATTCGCCATGAAAAATCCTGCAAATGCGGCAAGGTGCTTGATTGGGATACGAAGTTTTGTCCGAATTGCGGGCTCGCTCAGGAAGGATTGGCTGCGGAGATCATCACGATTGATCCGATCCGAATCGATAAGAAGTAGTTTCTTGGAGGATAGGGGAGGATGTTACCGGATGTTTTCGAATAGCATACACTGACCAAATCTCACACGGCCTTAGCGCAAAATATAAGAAACAAGACCCCTTCAGGCAGTTTTCCATGCGGATTGACTTGAGTAGCCGCCAAATAATATGAGAAAGAGCACTTCGTGAGGTGCTCTTTTTTGTCGTCTTCCTTTAATTTTTAATTAACCGAATCTGCTTCGCTGTACGAAGGTAAAAAGATATCAACCGTTGTCCCTTTATTCAGCTTGCTTTTAATCATAATTTCTCCGCCATGTTCTTGTACAATTTTATAGCTTACCATCAAGCCTAGCCCCGTACCTTTTTCTTTTATACTGTAGAAAGGCTGCCCCAAACATTTGAGGCGCTCCTCTTCAATTCCACAACCATCGTCAATTACACTGACGAGTACCTGGCTGTTTGCTTTTTTACATTGAATTATGACCTTCCCTCCATTTGACATCGAATCTATCGCATTTTGGATAATATTCAAAAATACCTGTTTTAATTGGAGCTCGTCACAATAAATACTGGGCAGTTGGTCATCACAGATCAATTCAATGAAGGTATCCTTAATAATGGCTTCGCTTTCCAACAATGATGTTATACTCAATAACAAAGGAATGATTTCATTCTTATCGAATCGTGTAGCGAGCGGTTTGGATAAAACCAAAAATTCATTTGTAAACATTTCAATTTGGTTTACCTCTTCTTTCATGGCGTCGATATAATGCTGGTGTTTATTGTCTTTGCTTAATAATTGCAGAAAACCCTTCAGTGTTGTCAAAGGATTTCTAATTTCATGCGCCACACCTGCTGCTAAGCGTTCAATCGTCTTTAACATATCGGCTCTTATTATTAATTCTTCTGCTTTCTTTCTCTTGGTTACATCCTTAAATGTAACCACTGCTCCAGTCACTCCTCCTTGCTGGACAATAGGAGTGCAGGTGTATTCAACTGCAAAATGAGTACCGTCCTTTTTCCAGAAAATATCTTGGATAATTTCTTTCGTATAACCTTCTATTGTGGATTGGTAAATGGGACAATCTTCTATATTATAGCTGGAACCATCGATTTTTGTGTGATGCAAAATATTATGGATATTCCGATCGATGATTTCATCGCTTGCAAATCCTGTTAATTTTTCAGCGGTAATATTCCAGAAAGTCGTATTTAAATTTTGATCAACCGCAAAAATGCCTTCTCCTGTAGAATGAATGAGAAGTGCTAGATCTTTATTTAATTCGTCAATTCGACGTGAGGCTAATCGGAACTCGATTTCATCCATCACGACTTTAGCAAGTGTGCGCAGGATATTGATTTCCTGCTCCGAGATTGTACGAGGCTGAAGCCCGATGACACTTAGTACGCCAATAATATGATTGTCAGGATTAATCAATGGGAAACCGGCATAGAATCGGATACCGGGCGCACCCGTGACTAAAGGGTGATTTAACGCATGGAGGTCAGTTGTCGTATCGTTGAGCACATAAGGCGTGTCGTTAAGAATAGCCGAAGCACACAACCCAAGGATGCGGTCAACTTGTTGAACGTCTAAGCCATAGTGGGACTTGAACCAAATACGGTCTGTGTCTACCAAGCTTATTGTCGATATTGGCGTATTTAACAGTTGAGCAGCTAGAACTGTAATTCTGTCAAAAGCACTGTCAGGAGGGGTATCCAGTATATGATATTGACGTAAAGCATGTATGCGAGCCCGTTCCTTCTCAGCTGGATTAGACATATTACATCCTCCTCCTCTATTACTACCTCCAGCAACATGCTGGTAACAAATTTCTAATATTTTTTATCATCTTGCATGGTTATATCTGTTTTATCTAAAAGTATTTTCGCTTTTACATTGGAATTTCCTTTTTTATACTTATAATGTTTTGCACAATCATACTCAGTCACTTGATCCTCTCCGCAAGCTTGAATGTTCTGTTCTACATCCTTAACTATAGGTTTCGTCAAACATTGTTATTTTCTGTCTTATTTTATTTTCAATCCAAACGAATTGCAACAAAGGAAGCGCTTTATGCGTTTAAGAAACCAAAGGAGCTTGAAATGAAAGGGGAGACATACTGAATGCGTTGGAATCCTGAGGTGAGAAGCGGCCAATGGTGGATTTACGCGGGCATATCTTCTTTATTAGTCAGTATTCTGCTATGGTTGATTCGATTCGTTGTATTAGGTCAGCCTTTTACTGCGGTAATTGCCTTTCGATTTATGCTGCTGGGCATAATTTTATGTTTCCTGTTCAGCTTTATGGGTTGGCTTGGCGCGAAGAGGCTGTGGCTTTTTGCGAATATAGGGATGATGCTTGGCCTCATTCTCATGGCCTTGTATTCCCGGGATAAGACGGGTTGGGAGGATTTAGTTAGTCTTCTTTTCTTTTTCCAGGCTGTGGCAGCAGGCATCGTGATCGGCCTAATTGTGGAAGGCATAGGGTTGATTGTGCGTCTGACAAAAAAAAAATTCAACTGACAGATTGTAAGCATAGTAAAGCAGGCGGCAGGAAAAAATATGTTCATCGAATTTATGGCATGAAGGCTGCGTGATAAATGATGGAGAGCAAGTATATGAGAGAAACCCGCTGCTTTAAAATTTCCAGAGTGTTTCCCACCGACGTCAATAATCATGAAACGTTGTTCGGCGGCAGGCTGATGTCGTATATCGACGATATTGCATCGATATCTGCATCGAAATTATGCCGGGTGACAGCTGTTACGGCCTCGACGGATTCAGTAGATTTCCTTCAACCCATTAGACCGTCTGATTCGGTTTCCTTAGAATCGTTCGTAACCTGGACGGGCAAAAGCTCCATGGAAGTATTCGTGAAAGTGATTAGAGAAGATTTAAGATCAGGGGATAGAAAAATTGCCGCAACTTCTTTTCTTACCTTTGTCGGCTTGGATGATGATTCCAATAAGCCGATACTTGTGCCGAAGGTCATACCGGAGACAGAAGAGGAGAAAAAGCTGCATGAGACCGCGGAGTATAGAACGCATATGAGAAAACACAGAAGGGAAGAGAGCAAAAAATTTGCCGACTACCTGCTCACGAAATATCCGTGGGAATAAATGAAAAGGGAGTACCCGTTGGGTACTCCCTTACTTCTTTCAGGCAGCTGGTTGCTAGAGTTGCTAGAACAACGAAATGCCGTATTCCTCGATTTTTCGATATAAAGTCGTTCTTCCGATTTTCAATTGGCTGGCAGCTTTGCTTAGGTTCCATTCTGCAGCCTTCAGCGCTTTTTTGATCGCGGCAATCTCCGTTTCTTTCAACGTGAGCTGAGACTCCCCGGTATTTTCTTGGGCGGCCTCATCGGACTGCTCGAGTGATAAATGCTCTGCGTCGATCGTCTTGCCATCCGCTAAGAAGGCAGCCTGCATAAGAATGCCGCTTAGCTCTCTTATATTGCCAGGCCAGCTGTAGCCGGACAGCATCGCTTGTGCTTTCTCGGTCAAGGCAAGGGGATGGCCGTTAAGCTTCAGGAGCAAGTGCTGAGCCAGAACGAGAATATCGCTCCTCTCCCTCAGCGCGGGCAGTATAATGTGTATCCCTTTCAGACGGTAGTAAAGATCGGCACGGAATCGGCCGACTTTTATTTCTGCAGCCAAATCCTTATTAGTTGCCGCAATGATTCTCACATCGATTGATTTGTTCTTCGCGCTTCCTACAGGGGTGATCGTCCCCTCCTGCAGCACTCTTAGCAAGGCTGCTTGCGCCCGAAGAGGCATATCGCCAATCTCGTCCAGAAAAATAGTGCCTTTATGCGCAGCCTCGAACTTTCCTGCATTGCCGTCTTTATTGGCCCCGGTAAATGCGCCGCGCGCGTATCCGAACAATTCGCTTTCGATTAAGCTATCCGGAATAGCGCTGCAATTCAGCGCAATGAACGGCTCCGCCGTTCGCGGACTTGCAGTATGAACCGATTGGGCAAACAGCTCCTTGCCTACCCCGCTTTCACCGAGCAGCAGTACGGGAAAGTCTGTCAAAGCCGCCTTTTGAGCAAGCTCTTTCTTTTGTATAATGGTTGGGCATGTCCCGATGATATCCTTGAAGGTATACAAGCGGGGCTCGTTTGTCGCCTGCTTGTGAATCGAAACGGACTGCCATATTCTCTGATGATTATTGTGAATCGTTTCGATGGCGAAGCCGTCCACCTTCGTAAACTCCTTGCCTATCGCATCGCTGCCTACAATACGGATGGCCGCATTGTTAGCTCGAAGGATGCGGTTATCCCGGCTGAGAGAGAGCAGCGGCAGCGTGTGGCTTTGCGCGGTATGCTCCAGCTCTCTTAACGTAATGAGATGCTCCTGCTTCGATTCTTCCAGCAGTATTTTGTTCTGCAGCGAGAAGGCCGCCATACAGGCTAGTGTAAATGTATATGCGTGGTAATGCTCTTGCTTGCCGCTAATGTTGATTACACCGATCAGCTCCCCGATAGAATTGAAGACGGGCGCTGAGGCGCAGGTCAAGAAGCGATTGGAGCTGAAATAATGCTCTTCGGCATGGACACGTACAGGTTTTCTCTCTGCAAGGGCGACCCCAATGGCATTTGTGCCTTTTCTTCCCTCGGCCCAATTGGCGCCTACCTGCAGTTGAACGGCTGAAGCTCGGTGGGAGAAATCGGCATCGCCGACGGTGTGAATAATGGTTCCCTCCGAATTAATAAACAGCGCCATCTGACCGGATTGTTTAATGCCAACGTTCATTTGCTCGAATACTTGCTCTGCATGATGTATAGTTTGCTCATTTTCTCTTAATAGAGCATGAATACGGCTTCCGGTTAAAATGTCATCGTCAACAGGGTCGGTTGGCTTTAAGCCAAGCTCGTGACAGCGCTTCCAAGATAACGCCGCCGCTTCGGACAGAAATTTATTTTCCACTGATAACACAATGAACACCTCCATCGAAATCGGTATCCTAACCTGATCATACCATAGTTGCTTATATTAATGGAGAGCTGGGAGAAAGAATGTTCCGAAATGAAACACTTCCAGTGTATCAGAATAGAACAACAGTGTTAAAGCGCTTTCAAAAAAGATTGATCTGGCCCTATTTCATTAGCTGGCACGATTCTTGCTTATTTATTTAGCGTAATCCATTTTAAGGAGGCTGAGCTATATGATTTATGCACAACCTGGACAAAACGGATCAAAGGTTACATTTAAAAAACGGTACGAAAACTTTATCGGAGGACAGTGGGTTGCACCTGTTAAGGGCCAATACTTCGACAATCCGTCACCTGTAAATAACCGCGTTTTTTGCGAGGTTCCTCGTTCTACATCCGAGGATATCGAGCTGGCTTTGGATGCGGCGCATGCTGCGAAGGATGCATGGGGCCGTACTTCCGTTGCGGAGCGCGCGCTCACTTTAAACAGAATTGCAGATCGCATGGAAGCGAATTTGGAATTGCTGGCCGTAGCCGAAACTTGGGATAACGGCAAGCCGGTTCGGGAAACACTCGCGGCCGACCTGCCGCTGGCGATTGATCACTTCCGGTATTTTGCAGGAAGCATTCGCGCGCAGGAGGGCTCGCTTAGCCAATTAGATGACAACATGGTCGCTTATCACTTTAATGAGCCGCTGGGTGTAGTCGGTCAGATTATACCGTGGAACTTCCCGATACTCATGGCGACTTGGAAGCTTGCTCCGGCTCTTGCGGCCGGAAATGCGGTCGTCCTGAAGCCTGCTGAGCAGACGCCGGCATCCATATTGGTGCTGGCGGAGCTTATCCAAGATTTGCTGCCGCCGGGCGTGCTTAATATCGTCAACGGCTTCGGGCTTGAAGCGGGCAAGCCGCTTGCCTCAAGCAGCCGGATTTCAAAGATCGCCTTTACCGGGGAGACGACGACAGGCCGTTTAATCATGCAGTATGCTTCGCAAAACCTGATACCGGTCACCTTGGAGCTGGGTGGGAAGTCGCCGAACATTTTCTTCGAGGATGTAGCCGCTCGTGATGACGCCTTCTTTAACAAAGCGCTCGAAGGTTTTGCGATGTTCGCCCTGAACCAAGGGGAAATCTGTACGAGCCCGTCTCGCGCGTTAATTCAAGAATCGATCTATGATCAATTTATGGAAAGAGCCTTGAAGCGCGTCGCCGCTATCAAGCAGGGCAACCCTCTTGATACGGAAACGATGATCGGGGCTCAGGCCTCCACCGAGCAGGTTGAGAAAATTATGAGTTACATCGACATCGGTGCGCAGGAAGGCGCCGAATGTCTGATCGGCGGAAATCGGGCAACAGTTGAAGGAGACATTTCGGAAGGCTACTACATTCAGCCAACTGTTCTGAAGGGGCATAACAAAATGAGAATTTTCCAGGAGGAGATTTTTGGACCAGTCCTTTCTGTCACGACGTTCAAGGATCAAGAGGAGGCGCTGGCGATCGCCAATGACACGCTCTATGGACTCGGCTCCGGCGTATGGACACGCGATATGAACACAGCTTACCGGATGGGCCGCGGCATTCAAGCCGGCCGTGTATGGACGAACAACTACCATGCCTATCCTGCCCATGCCGCCTTCGGGGGCTATAAGAGCTCGGGCATTGGCCGTGAAAATCACAAAATGATGCTCTCTCATTACCAGCAAACGAAAAATCTTCTCGTCAGCTACAGCCCCGACGCACTGGGCTTCTTCTAAGAGAGCTGTACGATGATGACAGAAGTGAGCAAGGTTGTTGCTACCGACGCCGCTCTGGAGCTAATCGAAACCGTAAAGACCAAGCATGGTCCCGTCATGTTTCATCAATCGGGCGGCTGCTGCGACGGCAGCTCTCCCATGTGCTACGCGCAAGGGGAATTTCTAGTCGGGGACAGCGACGTATGGCTGGGGAACATAGGCGATGCACCCTTCTATATGAGCAAAGCCCAATACGATTATTGGAAAAATACACAGCTCATCATCGACGTAGTGCCCGGCAGAGGCGGGATGTTCTCGCTTGAGGGACCGGAGGGCCAGCGATTTCTGACACGCTCAAGGATGTTCACGGACGAGGAGCGGCGTGTGCTGGGTCTATAAGCCATTTTATAAATGATTATCAAAGGGGAAGCCTGGAACTTGAAATTCAAGTTTCGGGCTTCCCCTATTCATGATGTTATCGTTACTCGTCTTGATCGCTCTGCTCGATCGCTTGAAGCTGCTTCTGGTAGGACTTGACCGCAGATGATGCGTTCATTGATTTCACCGGACAGTCCGCTGATCTCATCGTTCCCCTTGATATGAAATTTTTTCGTTAGATCGAATTTCCCGGAAGTGAACATACTTTGAGTCGTCGAGGTCAGTTTTTTGATCCGGCGTTTCACCAGGAAGAAGGTTGACAACAAATATTTCATAGCCTAATATTATACCTATAGGGGTATGAGTATAATGAAATATTAAGATCGATAATGGAGGGGATAACATTAACATAGAGGGCTGTACTGATTTCGAAGCTCTGCGGCAACGCATCACAATTCACTGAAAATAATACCTACAGGGGTATGTGTGTGGATTTGATAAAACATACTACCAGGGAATGGAGTGGCTTATGGATCTAGATTTCGTTTGGATTATTACCTTGTTTGCAATTGGATTTATTGGCTCATTCATTTCGGGCATGGTCGGTATCGGAGGCTCCATCATCAAGTATCCGATGCTGTTATATATTCCGCCTGCGCTAGGATTTCTCGCGTTTACGGCGCAAGAGGTTTCCGCAATTAGTGCGGTTCAGGTGTTTTTCGCCACAATTGCAGGCGTCTTCGCCTACCGAAAAGGCGGATTAATCAACAAAAGACTCGTTCTTTATATGGGCATTCCGATCGTGCTGGGGAGCTTTATCGGGGGCTACGGCTCCAAATTTCTTCCGGATTCAGCAATTAACCTGACCTATGCCGTACTGGCATTAATCGCAGCCATTATGATGTTTTTTCCGAAAAAAGGTATAGATCGCGACGATTATTCCAATCTTCAATTCAACAAAGGGATCGCTTCCACAGCGGCCGCCGTTGTAGGGATTCTATCGGGTGTTGTTGGCGCTGCTGGTGCTTTTATCATCGTGCCGATTATGCTCGTTATTTTAAAAATCCCTACCCGGGTTGCGATCGCATCCTCGCTGGCAATCACCTTTATATCATCAATCGGATCATCCGTTGGTAAAGTAATGGGTGGACATATGCTGCTGATTCCGTCCATCGTGATGGTGGTCGCAAGTATTATCGGTTCGCCTATAGGCGCGAAAATCGGGCAAAAGATGAACGTAAAAGTATTACAATGGGTACTCGTCGGGCTGATCACCGCAACCGTTATTAAAATTTGGATCGACATTTTGGCATAATAGGGCTTTTGGAATCGCTCGGCTACAATGTCGTCAATATTACCGGCGGTATGTCCCAGTGGAACGGTAACGTCGAGTTTGGAAAGAAGTAATTTGTGCTAAAACGTGCCCTGTTGACAGGGCAAAAAAATTTAGTTATATTATACCCATAGGGGTATAAGTATATAGAAAAATAAATGAATTACTGGAGGTCATGAACATGTCCACACCATCCGTCATTAAAGCGGATCTGACGCTCGACTGCAAAGGACTTGCTTGTCCGATGCCGATTGTAAAAACGAAAAAAACGATCGAACAGCTGAGTAGCGGCCAGGTTATGGAGGTGCAAGCAACCGATAAGGGGTCGCTGGCCGATATCCAAGGATGGGCCAAAAATACGGGCCATCACTATTTAGGCACGATTCACGAAGGGGATGTGCTGAAGCACTTTCTTCGGAAGGCCAGCCCTAGCGATGCCAAAGAAGAAATCAAATTCCCGCATACTCTCACGAATGCGGAATTAGAGCAGAAGCTTGACGCCGGTGAACCTATCATCGTGCTGGATGTACGCGAACCAGCGGAATTTGCTTTTAACCATATTCCCGGATCGTTATCGATTCCACTTGGAGATTTGGAAGAGCGGCTCGCAGAATTGCAGGCGGATCGAGCAGTTCATGTCGTTTGCCGAACAGGGACGCGAAGCGATCTTGCCTGCCAGCTGCTGGCGGACAAGGGCTTTAAACAGGTGCAAAACGTGGTTCCTGGTATGTCCGCTTGGAACGGCGCTACGGAGCAAAGTATTTAAGGCGGATCTTGAATGAAGGTCCTTATTATGCAGTTACTCTAACTTATAAACCGAAGGGAATTTGACACATGACGACGACAACGAATTTACGGGGAATGACGGCAGGGCAGGTCACACAGTTCATTTTGAACAAGGAACCGTTA
This sequence comes from Paenibacillus praedii, assembly GCF_049725345.1. Classification (NCBI taxonomy): domain Bacteria; kingdom Bacillati; phylum Bacillota; class Bacilli; order Caryophanales; family Paenibacillaceae; genus Paenibacillus; species Paenibacillus praedii. The sequence goes on from NZ_JBMWAM010000017.1 coordinate 75,746, forward strand.
TTTATTCTCGATGTGCGTAATGAAGGTGATTTTAACGACTGGAAAATAGAAGGGGAGCGCATTACAGCGATCAATATCCCGTATTTTGAACTGCTCGAGGGTGTAGAGGACGTGCTTGACAAAATTCCGGCGAACGAAAAGGTGCTGGTTGCTTGCGCCAAAGAAGGGTCGTCGAAATTTGTGGCGGAGCAGCTGATTGAAGTCGGCAGAAGCGATGTATATTATCTCGAAGGAGGGATGAAATCCTGGAGTGAGTACTTGGAACCCATTAAGGTCGGTGACTTGAAAGATGGCGGAGCGCTTTATCAATTCGTACGTATCGGTAAGGGATGTTTATCCTATATGGTTGTTTCTAATGGTGAAGCAGCCATTGTGGACACGCTGAGAATGACCGAAGTGTTCGCAAATTTTGCGCAAGAAAAAGGGGCACAGATCAAACACACCATGGATACGCACCTGCACGCCGACCATATTTCAGGAGGAAGAAAATTAGCCGAGCAGGTGGGAGCAACATACTGGCTGCCGCCGAAAGACGCCGAAGAAGTTGTGTTTGATTACGAAAAATTGGTTGATGGCCAAGAAATTACGGTTGGCGACACCAAAATCAAGATTCAAGCGGTTTATTCGCCGGGGCACACGATTGGCAGTACCTCCTTTATTGTCGACGATCAATACCTGCTCACAGGGGATATCTTGTTCATCGAATCGATCGGCCGTCCCGACCTCGCCGGACAAGCGGAGGATTGGGTAGGAGATCTGCGAAACACACTGTACAACCGCTATAAAGAACTGTCGGAAGATTTAATTGTACTGCCGGCACACTTCGGTAAAATTACTGAACTCGGCGAAGGCGGGAAAGTATCCGCCCGTTTGGGTGACTTGTATGAAAAGAATCCGGGCCTTAATATTCCTGACGAAGCTGAATTCCGACGTGTTGTAACGGATAACCTCCCCCAGCACCCGAACTCATACCAGGAAATCCGTCAGACGAACATGGGAAAAATCGAGCCTGAGAACGAACAGCAGCGTGAAATGGAAATCGGTCCGAACCGCTGCGCGATTCAAGATAAATAAGGGGGAAACGACAATGCAAGCAAATCTTATCGTTGATACAAAAGGAATGGCATGCCCAATGCCGATCGTCAAAGCAAAGAAAGCGCTGGATGGGCTGCAGCCTGGACAAATCATGGAAGTGCTCTCCACAGACAAAGGCTCAGTCAACGATTTTCAGGCGTGGGTGAAGCAGACGAAGCATGAACTCATCAAGCATGAAGAAGATAATGGCGTTTATAAATTTCTTGTGAAAAAAGTGTAAACCTCACCCTGAGAGAAGCGAGCGCGTTTTAGGACGCGCTCGCTTTTTTTGCATGTGCCACTTTGTGAGGGTTGCAATTCATCAATGGCTGTTGTATTATACCTATAGGGGTATAAGTATAATAGGAAAAGGGGAAATAACATATGGAAGCGAAAGAAAAAACAACAATCGTACTATTCAGCGGTGATATGGATAAAGCGATCGCCGCGTTTATTATAGCAAACGGAGCTGCGGCTTATGATCACGATGTCACCATTTTCTTTACGTTTTGGGGTCTCAATACGCTTCGCAAAGACGAGGTTGTAAAAACGGACAAGGGACTGCTCGAGAAGGCGTTTGGATGGATGATGCCGCGCGGCGCGAAGAAGCTCGGATTGTCCAAAATGAATATGGCCGGCATGGGTCCACAAATGATCAAGCATGTCATGAAGAAACATAATGCACTAAGTTTGCCTCAGCTGATTGAACTTGCTCAGGAGCAAGGCGTGAAGCTGGTGGCGTGCACGATGACGATGGACCTTCTTGGATTGAAACAGGAAGAATTGATTGATGGGTTGGAGCTTGCGGGCGTAGCCGGTTATTTGGGCGATGCGACAAACGCGAAGGTGAACCTGTTTATCTAAAAAGGTATGACGAACTTTTTTGTCACCTTATAATATACCAATAGATGTATATCATTAGGGGGTTACGACCATGGATTACAATTATACGGACCAAATAAAGACACGTTTGAGAAGAATTGAAGGGCAAGTGCGGGGGATTCTTCGCTTAATGGAGGAAGGCCAGTCCTGCAAAGACGTCGTGAGCCAACTTTCCGCGGTTCGAAATGCCGCGGATAAAGCGATGGCACAAATTGTCGCCGAGAACTTGCAGCAATGCCTTCTTGAGGAACAATCGGCGGGCAGAGACACGAACAAATTGGTTCAAGATGCAGTTGAGCTGCTGGTAAAAAGCCGGTAAACCCGGCCGAGGGTCGGATCACAGGTATAAGCTAATAAGGAGCCGATTGATGTATACGGTACAAGTAGGTCAATTTGTTTTGAGTTTGAAAATTCTCATCTACTTGATGTCCGGTATGGCAGGAGTGCTGGGCATCCGCATCAAAATGAGACAGTGCTATCAACTATGACATTATGAAACAGACGATCCAGGAATCCGACTAATTGGGTGATCCAACAAGGTATAGAGCTAACACTATACACATAGATAACACTACACACATAGATAACACAGAGTACTTGTCATGGATTCAGGTATAATACATAGTAATAGAGAGCGTTTACAACGAAAAAGCCAGGGGGAATGCACATGGAAATCTCATTGACCGCCCTGCAGGAACAGAAGCTGCTGCTTACCCCTCAGATGCGGCAGTCCATGGAAGTCCTGCAAATGTCCGCCTTGGATTTGAGCGAGCTTATCAAGCAGCAATCAATGGATAACCCTTTTATCGAGCTTCAGCCCGCTAAGGATTTCTCCGGCCATCAAGCAAGAAGCTCCGGACAAGATTGGTGGCTAAACGTCGACCATCCAAGCGAGCCCGCGTTAGAGTCGGTATTGGTTGAGCAGCTTACTTACATGAAGCTTGACCGTACGGTTCTGGCCTTGTGCAAATGGATCATCGGCAATCTGGACGAAAAGGGCTATCTTTTATATGACAAAGATGAGATTTCCGCTTTAACAGGCGCTTCGATAAAGCAGGCAAGCGAGGCAGTCGGCGTCATACAAGGCTTAGAGCCGTACGGTGTGGGGGCTTCAACATTAGCAGAATGCCTGATCCTTCAATTGCGGCATCAACAGGATTCCGATCCCTTAGTTATTAACCTTGTCCAGCATGATTTGCTCCAAATCGCGGAAGGTAAGCTGCGATTGCTGGCGGAGAAATACGAAACAGAGGCTGCGGAAATTAATGCCGCCATTGAGAAGATAAAGTCGCTCAATCCGAAGCCAGGAGCTTTATACGGCAGGGAGAAGCCGCAATATATTATGCCTGATCTTCAGCTTGTGCATATGGAAGGGAAATGCAAAGTATTCCTTATAAATAGTTTTCTTCCAGAGATCACATTAAGCAGTTCTTATTTGAGCATAATGAAGCAGGATGCTTCGAAGGATATCCAGCGCTATTTGAAAAAAAACTGGCATGCGGCAAAAGGGTTAATCGACAGTATCGAGCGAAGAAAGGCGACACTGCTGAAGGTGTCCGGCGTTATTTTCGAGCTGCAGCCGGAGTTTTGTGAGAAAGGCTCCGTTCATATACGTCCAATGACCATGAAGCAAATCGCCGAGGTGCTGCACGTGCATGAATCAACGGTAAGCCGTACCATAAGCCATAAGTATATTCGAACGCCGTGGGGACTGTTCGAGCTTAAGCATTTCTTCTCCTCTTCTATAAAACATGCTGATGGGTCAATGATTTCATCGATTTATATGAAGGATCGAATTCGTGAATATATCTCAGCAGAGAAGGAAGCCTCGCCATTATCCGATCAGCAAATCGCATCGCTGCTGCAAAGCGAGGGCTTGCTGATCTCACGCAGAACGGTGACTAAGTACAGAGAACAAATGAACCTGCCGTCCTCCATAAGGAGGAAAAAACAATAATAATAAAATAAGGAGCTTGAAAAAATGCCTGAAATGAACAATGAAATCAAGAGCCGAATCCAAAAGACGCTGTCAGAACGCAAAGTTAAGCTGCCGGATGGCATGGAGCTGCCTAGGCTCGGTCAAGGTACTTGGTATATAGGGGATGACCCGGCCAAGAAAGCGGATGAAATTCGCACGCTTAGGCTGGGCGTGGAACTGGGGATGTCCTTGATCGATACTGCGGAAATGTATGGCGAAGGCCGGTCCGAGGATAGAGTTGGCGAGGCGATTCAAGGAATTAGGGATGATGTGTTTCTCGTTTCTAAGGTGTACCCCCATAATGCGGGACTAGAGCGGATCGTTAGAAGCTGCGATGCAAGCCTAAAGAGACTGCGGACCGATTATCTGGATCTTTATCTGCTTCACTGGAGAGGAAGCGTGCCGTTAAGCGAAACGATAGAAGGGATGGAACGGTTAGTGGCGTCAGGAAAAATCAAGCGCTGGGGCGTTTCGAACTTCGATAAACCCGACATGAAGGAGCTGACTTCCTTAGCGGCCGGCACTCACTGCGCAGTGAACCAAGTGCTGTATCATCTTGGCTCCAGAGGGATTGAATATGATTTGCTCCCTTGGCTGAGCGAGCGGCATATCCCCGTTATGGCGTACAGTCCGATGGCGCAGGCAGGGTCCTTAAGACAAGGACTGACTCATAACGAAGCGGTGATAGACATTGCGGACAGCCATGGAGTTACACCGCTTCAGCTTATGCTTGCTTGGACAATTCGTCACGAGAATGTAATCGCAATACCGAAAGCATCGACGGAAGAGCATGTTCTTCAAAATGCAGCCACAGCCTTAATCGAGCTATCGGAAGAGGATTTGCGCAGACTTGATGAGGTATATCCTAAACCGTCCAGAAAAGTGCCTCTTGATATGATATAATGCACTGAAATTGTAGTAGAGCCGACCTGCTCAGGCCGGCTTTTTTATGCTGTAACTAAAGTGAAGGATATGGAAGAATTATGTCGAAATATATCGAAACTTGTATAATAATAGTATATTGATATAATGAAGTAGAATTATTTTTTCAAAAATTTGAAAAAGGCAAAGTTATCGAAAGGTAATGACGCAAAGCTACAGGGGCTAAAGTGTTAAACTATGCCAGCCAGTTGCCGGAATAAGCTGTATTCATGCGAGCTTATCCATCTGCAGCCGGGATAAGTTTTTTTGTGTTAGGCCTTTTCGAAATCTCACAAGAAAGGAAGCGCACACAGTTGGGTCTATCAAACTGCACGAAATGCGGGCAAGTCATGCTGAATAGACAGTCATTTTTTTGCGAGGGATGCATGGAAGGGCAAAGAGACGATATTGAGCGAGTGAAAACTTACTTGAGGACGCATTCAAAGCCATCTCTAATAGAGGTACATAGAATGACGGGTATCCCGGTCAACACCATTCAACAGTTTATTAAAGAGGGCATCATTACAAGAAACTAGTTCATTTAATATGAAAATGAGGAGATGTCTACATTTGAAAAAGCTTCGTCTATGGAGTAGTTTATTGATCGTCGCCATGCTGCTGCTTTCCTTTGCAGGACAGGGCTTTGCGGCAGAGCCTGATGAGCAGGTATCCGAAGAGCAGCGTGAGGAGCTAAAGCTGGAATTTAATGACGCTGCTGAAGCAGGCTGGGCTATGGAATCCATTGGACTTATGAAATCCCAAAATATTTTGTCAGGCTATGAAGACGGAAGCTTCCGTCCTAATCAGTTCGTCAGCCGCGTTGAAGCTGTCGTGACGGCTGTCCGGCTAATGGGCTTGGAGGAGGAAGCGAAAGCGAAACCCGCCAATGAGAGGCTTCATTTTGCCGATGCGTCGATGATTGATCAGCAATATAAATGGGCGAAAGGCTACGTCATTGTTGCTCTAGAGCAAGGGCTGTTCTCTACGTCGGAGTCCAAGCTTGATCCAAGTAAACCGGCGAGCCGCATATGGGTGTCCGCTCTATTGGTGAAAGCGCTCGGCCTTGAGAAGGAAGCGCTTGCTCAAATGACCGTCGTGCCTGATTTCAAGGACGTGAAGGATATTCCAGCCGGCGCGATTGGCTATGTGAATATGGCTGTGGAGCAAGGTGTAATTGCCGGCTACCCGGATGAAACCTTTAAGCCGAACCGGAACGTAACCCGCGCAGAACTGGCCACGCTGCTGGTCAGAACAAACGACAATCTGCTGGAGCAATCCGGAGCGATCACAGTAGCTGGAAAAATTACAGCGCTTCAATTCGGCGGCAATCAACCTGCGGATGCTGCAGCGGGTTCAAGCACTTACGGCTCTATTGCAATTGAAAGTTTTAATGGAGATGCGCTTGTCTATTCGATTTCAGCTGAATTGCCGGTTCCGTTTTATGATCGGTTTATTCCAGCGTCCGGGCTCATCATTGGCGATGCTGTATCGCTGACAGTAGAGAATGGCGCCGTTCTGAAAGCCAGCTTTATCGATAAAGAGCTTGTCAATGAAACGACTGCGGGCATTCGTGAATTTGAATTAGAGCTTGAGATAGATGAGGATAACGGCTTGAAATTGGAATATGAAAATAAAAACGGCAAGCCAAAAGCCGAGGTTGAAATAAAGGTCGATGGCGATAAAGAGAAATTGAAAGGGCCGGAAGCGATTCAGCAGCTGGAAGCCTTCTTTGCGGCTGTCATGCTGACGCCAGAAATGTCCAGAGACGATATACAGTCGCAAATTTTTACAGCGCTTGAAGTAGCTGATAACGGATTTAAAGAATTCGAGATCGAAATAAGGTTTTCGAATGGAAAGAAAATAGAATTCGAAGTGGAAAATGATGAAGAGTCAGCCGAAGAAGAAAACCTTTATGGAATCGATGAATTTAAGCTGAAAGCTGAGCTATGGAGCGGCCAAAAGCTTAAGGCTGAGTACAAATATGATGATGGAAAGTCCGAAGCGAAAATGGAGCTCGATAGCCAAAAGCTATCCGGAGCCAATGCGTTACGGGCTATTGCAGCATTTTTCGAGCAAGTATCCATAACGGATGACATGAGCAAGGATGAAATTGTTGAGCAAGCGCTGGCTTATTTTGAAATTGAGGAAAGTGCGATTAAAGACTTGAGGCTCGAAATCGAATTTTCAAACGGAAAAGAAGTGAAGATTGAGCTCGAGAAAGACGACGATGACGACGATAATTAAGTCTATCTGATGCGGAAGTGAAGCCCAGCATCTTCGCCAATTACAAGTCAATGGAGAAAAGGGAGCATACAATAACTACGGTTATCGTTAAGCTCCCTTTTCTTATTCCTTATACTTGTGCAATTTTAATCAAATTAGTCGCACCTGCTTGTCCGATCGGCACGCCTGCTGACAATACAACGGTGTCCCCAGACTGAACGATTCCGGTTTGCACGGCATTGCGCGTTGCGGACTCGAACATTTCATCCGTACTTGACACGCTGTCCCCTTTGACCGGTATAACACCGGAGAGCAGACAAATTTTTGGCAACACATGATCATGCTGCGTAATCGCAATAATTGGCGCTTGCGGACGATACTTGGAAACCATACGCGCCGTAAATCCGCTTTCCGTGAAGGTAAGGATGGCTTTCGCATTCAGCTCAAGCGTGGAGCTGACGACGCCTTGGCTAATAACCTCTGTAATATTCGTGCTTTGCTTCGCTCTGCGCTTATCGAATTGCTCTTTGTAGTCGATCATCGATTCCGCTTTTTTTGCGATCGTGGCCATCATCTGTACCGATTGTACCGGATATTTGCCGGCAGCCGTCTCGCCGGAGAGCATAACCACGTCCGCCCCTTGGATAACCGCATTCGCGACATCGCTTACTTCGGCTCTAGTAGGGCGAGGGTTTTGCTGCATCGATTCAAGCATATGCGTGGCGACGATAACAGGTTTGCCAACGAGGTTGCATTTGCTGATCATTTCACGCTGCATCATCGGCACATCCTCGATCGGCACCTCAACGCCAAGATCGCCGCGAGCGACCATAATCCCATCGGAGGCTTCGATAATCGCATCAATATTACTCATGCCTTCCTCGTTTTCGATTTTCGAAATGATTTGAACATGCTCAGCATTCGATTCTTCAAGGATACGGCGAATTTCCAAAATATCCTCTGCTTTGCGGACGAAGGAAGCAGCGATGATTTCGACATTGTGCTTAAGTCCAAATGCGATATGCATGACGTCACGCTCCGTTACGCCAGGCAAGGTCGTTTTAATGCCGGGCAGGTTGACGCCCTTTCTAGGCTTCAGCGTTCCGCCGCTTATAATCTGACAGCGTACTTCGGTTTCATTTACGGAAAGCACCGTAAGATCCACAAGACCGTCGTCAATTAGAATCCGGTTACCGGGCTTGACGACCAAAGGCAGCTCAGCATAATTGACCGGCAGACGGCTGGCATCGCCAAGCACTTCTTCCGTTGTTAGAACGAGTTCTTCACCGGCTATAAGCTCGCAGGATGCTTCCTTCAGCTTGCCGATGCGTACTTCCGGTCCTTTTATATCCATCAGGATCGGCACGAAGGTATTAAGCTCCCGCGCCGCTTGCCGTATATTTTCCATACGCATAACGTGATCTTCAAGTTCTCCGTGAGCCATATTCAATCTGCCAACGGTCATCCCAGCTTTAATCATTTCCTTGACGGTTTCAACGGATTCGCAAGCGGGTCCCATGGTACAGATGATTTTTGTTTTTTGCATGTAGGTAGGCCTCCTCGTTTTTACCATTGTAACGCGAATTCTCGAAAGAAACTATGAACTATAGTATAATAGAGGAACTATAGTATTGAGGACGGGAGCGTTTATTCTGATAACCATTATAGACATGCATCAAGACAAAGGAAGCGATTGGTACGAAGAGGTCACTGGGAAGCGGACGGCCTTCCACCTTGCGCTAGTGACCTATGGAAAATGCGTTTATTGGGTCAAGCATGAGAAGCTTATTTTAGAAAAAGGCGATTTGCTGCTTATTCCCGACAATACTCCTTATTATAGTAAAAGCGTGCCTACCGTGGTTCATACGAAAATAATCGTTAATTTCAGTCTAAACGCCGCCGACAGCAGACTGCCTGTGCTTCAACGTCAAGAGCCGCTTAAGCGGCGGTTAGGCTGCTATGAGGTCATCCATGAACGATTGCGGGGTATGCTGCACCAATGGACGGAAAAGCCTGCCTATTATGAGCTTATGGCCGAGGCGCTTCTCATGGAGGCGTTAATCGGCTTGAACCAGGAATTGGACCGGGGCGCGATATCCTCTGATAAGCATCGGCGCGTCGATAGTATGAAGCAATTCGTGCAAACGCATTATCGTGAGAAGGTGACGAAGGAGGAGCTGGGCGATGTCATTAAGACAACGCCCAACTATGCCGCAGCCTTGTTCAAAAACGTCACGAATCAGACGATTAGCGAGTATGTGCATCAAACAAGGATGAAGACGGCCATCTACATGCTCACAGAGTCCCAGCTCACTGTCGCGGAAATATCCGATTATTTGGGCTATAGCGATGCTTCATATTTTCACCGCGTATTCAAGAGGAGCATGGGGAAGTCTCCCTCCGACTATTTGCAGGAAAGATCAATCCCGCGTTAATTCAAAGCTAAGCTTTCGTCCTAAACCGCTTGTGATAACGACGAACGGGTCCGGCAGTTGCCTTTCTATTCTATTGTGTACTTAGCTGGACATTTGCTTTGGCTATGACACTCGAAATTTGCTGCTCATAAGCGAATATTTTTTGCTTTTGCTCGTTCACTTGCTTCGTAAAGGAGATGAGCCTTGTAAATGAGCTTAGCGTGGCGGTCGCATCGCCTTTACGAACGACCTGGTTCAAAATTTTTGTTTCGGTCGTGAACTGCTTCTTTTGGGTGCTGATTGCGCTTTTTGCGGACCTGATTTTAATATTGACCTTGTCGCTCTCGATCAAAATATCTTTTATTCGCTTCATCGTTTTTGTCGCCGTCGCCTTTGCGGCTTTAAGCGCCGCCTCTTTGCTGCGAATATCCTGCTTCGCGATTTGCACGGCGGCCTTTGTCGTTTCAACCTGCGGATTCAGTATGCTCACGAGCGTCTTGCTTTGGTAGGATTTGGCGATGCTCAGCTGCTGCCTTATCGTATCATAATGATTGAACAGAGGTTGATATTGCTTCTTGGCACGAGACACATCCGCTTCAAGCTTTCGAAGCTTGTTAGCATCAACCTCCTTGATCCGCTGGCGCGTGGTCAGCTCAGCGTCTTCGTTTCGATAATGAAGATCGTTGATCTTTGTATCCCATTGGATCGTTTGCTTCTGAACCGTCTGCAAAGCGGTGTATTGCGACGTTAATTTCGAAGTCGTTGCTTTGTCGGCTGCTGCTTTCATTTTGTCAAAGGCAGATTTGGCGGTGACGGTAAACTCGAACGATGAAGCGGACACAGCGGTAGGATACAGCGCGATAAGCAGCAGGATGAGCAGTAAAGCTGTAGGCTTTGGAACGGTATGCATGTTAGGGAGGCCTCCTCGGATGACGGCGTATAACGCAAAAAAAAGCACCAGCAAGATAGGCGTTATACGCCATCTCTTACGGGTGCTTCCTTCGTAAGCCGTGCTTATTCAACTAATTTCTACCAATATACAGGATGCGGCTGGGATGCGTCAAGCGACCGATTCCGGAAAAGGCTTAGACTTCAGCTGGCGGCATTCCTTTTCGGAAAGTAATTATATATACTAGGGAAATAACAACAGGCGGCATACGTTTGCAACAACGAAGAGGAGAGGGACCAGAGTGGGCTACAAAATCGTATTTTTTGACATCGATGGCACGTTAATCAATGAGCAAAAGGAAATACCGGAGGATACAGTCAGAGCGATCGCCGAGCTGAAGGAAAGGGGCATTGAGCCGGTTATTGCAACGGGCAGAGCGCCCTATTTCATTAAGCCGCTGGCGGAGAAGCTTGGGATTGATTCGTTCGTAACGTTGAACGGCGCCTATGTCGTGTATAAGGGTGCTCCACTGTATAAGCGTGAAATGGAAAAAAGCAGCTTGGAGGCGTTGGTGAAAATAGCGGGCGAGCATGGCCACAGTCTCGTATTTGAAGGCGAGCATTCGTTCTTCGCCGACAAAGAGGATCACCCGTTTGTCATCGATTCGGTTAATTCATTAAAGGTGGATTTGCCCGGCTACAATCCAGATTTTTGGAAAACCGATAGCATCTATCAGGTGTTTTTGCACTGTGAAAGTAATGACGAGCATTTGTACGAGGGCCTGAATAATGAGCTTAAACTCATCCGCTGGCATCCGCAGGCGATTGACGTGCTTCCTGCGGGAGGCTCGAAGGCGCAAGGCATCGAGGCGCTGCTGGATAAGCTGGGGCTTACATCAGCGGACGCGGTTGCTTTCGGAGACGGGCTGAACGATAAGGAAATGCTTGAGATCGTAGGCTTTGGCGTCGCGATGGGCAACTCGCACCCAGAGCTGCTGCCCTATGCGGATTATGTGACGACTCATGTGGACGAGCAAGGCATTCGCAACGGCCTAGTGAAAGCAGGTCTGCTGTAATCAATGCAATGTTAATAAATAATAAATATGAGTGTGAAATTATATAAAAATAATAATAAAGGCTGAGGTGAATATCCATTCACATCAGCTTTTTTAATGCTTAAGAACTAAAATGTGAAGGAGAAATATGCTTGATATCGAATAAATAATAATAGAAAGTTTAAAATTAATTAGATTGCTTGATCGATGGGGGTAACCGCTATGACGACTCGTATCGTCCAGTTAACAGAAAGCATTCAAGTTGCCAATGATGCGCATATTCTGTATACCTACGATCATCTCGATGCGTATATTGGAAATGCAGTATCATTTATTATAGCGGGCGTACAGCAGGGCCAACAAATTATTTTTACGGATAACAGGGAAAGATTTGAGCTCATTAAGGAGCAATTGCATGTCGTCGGCTTTGGTGATGATATAGCCAGCATCAGATATGTGGACAGCTATGATTTTTATGCGCTGAACGGTATTTTTACCTCGGAAAAAGTGGTACAAAACTTCATGTATGTCATGCAGCCCTTTTTGGATCAAAGCATTCCGATTCGAGTATGGGGAAATGTAGAGTGGGTAGAGAGTGACAACATAGAGGAAGAGTTGGATGCGTACGAGAGAGAATGTGATATTGCCATCCTGCAGCTAGGCATCTTAACGGTGTGTGCCTATGCTGGACACAACTTAACAGCCAGCTTGCATATGCGGTTGATGCAATCCCATGAATACGTCATGTCGGATAAACAGTTGACACACTCACGCCTATACTACAATCCGGGTAAGCCTGCTATCTTTCCTTCTCTGGCTGAGCACGCAAAAATTCAGAATGAAATGGATTTTTACAAAAAGAAGCTGGACTTCGTCCAGGTTATTTCACACGAGGTTCGGAATCCGTTAACGGTTATAAAAGCCTACGCAACTATGCTGTTAAATGACCGGGAGCTGAAGATCAATGCAAACGCTGCCAAAAAACTGGCCGATATTGCGGATTATGTGGCTGTCATCGATCATGAGATATCGCATATTTTGAATACGGAGCAAATGCTCACGTCGGAAGCGCTGTGGCAGACAAGCGAGATTCATCCACTTCCTATTATTGAGGAGGTGGTTACGATGATGGAAGTGAAAGCGCGCACTCAGAGTATTCAATTGAACCGGAGCATCACGTTAACCGGGCAAGAGATTATGAATAGCAATGCGACTGGCTTACGCCTCATTATTTCGAACCTGCTGTCCAATGCGGTGAAATACAGCCATGAGGGCAGCTGCGTACATTTCCGGGCGGAAGTCAACAATTATACGCTGGGGCTTGAAATCGAGGATTGTGGAATCGGCATGAGTGCGGAGCAGCAGCAAAGCTTGTACCGCAAGCATGAAAAAATGAATGTAGAGAAAAACGGACAAGGGATCGGATTGTTTATGGTCAAGAAGCTGATCGACCATTTTGGCGGTGAAATACATATGGATAGCGAGATCGGACGGGGAACGATAGCCCATGTCAGCCTGCCTGTCGTAATTGGATAATATGAAATAGATGAGACTTTTTTCATGCAAGGTTTATAATAAAATATCGTTTAATGAGTAAAAATGAAAGGATTCTAATAAATTAATTGGAGGATTATGCCTAAATTAAGCGAATATTTTCATTCAGAGAAGTTATAAGAACGCCGAATTCTTGATTTACAGGAAACGGGGGAACCACCTAGGGTGAATTGTTTTTGGGAAACTCCAAGAGCATAGGGATCTTCAACCGAACCCATAAGCTAACCTCGTAGGCAACGAAGGGAGAAACAGTTTTGAAAAGAGTGTTTATTGTTTTTTTATCCTGTTTGATGTTATTTGCTGGCGGAGGAAGCGTGCTGGCGCAGAAGGCCGAACCAACAGTATTAGCAGGCGCAATTAATGATGTTGTCGGAACTCCTTACAAATGGGGAGGCACCACCACCAGCGGTTTTGATTGTTCAGGCTTTATTCTTCATATCTATAATAAATTTAATGTGAAATTGCCTAGAACGTCTAAATCACAGTCCGTAATTGGCGAAAAGGTTGATAAAGATGAACTGCGCCCGGGAGATTTGGTCTTCTTTGATACAAGCGGAAGAGGAGTCTCTCATGCCGGCATTTACATAGGAGAAGGAAAGTTTGCGCATTCTTCTTCCAGCAGAGGCGTTACGATCAATAAGCTAAGCGACAGCTACTATGAAAATCGTTATGTAACGGCTCGTCGTGTCGTAGAACAAAAAACACACGAAGCGATGATGGCAGTAAAATAATATAAAAATGGACGATTATGAAGTCATTCATAATCGTCTTTTTTTTTATGATGGATTGCAAAATAATTGAAAAATTATCGTCTGACCCGATAAATATCTTGCGTTTGAGCGGCCAATACTATGATAAACAAAACATAAGGAAGGTGTTGCTCATGAAACAGATGCCGCTGGCTTCCTGTAAAGTTGCAACTTCATCGAATGGATACTACAATATGTAGTATCGAAATAACTACATATTGTAGTGTTAAATTGGGGTGCAAACGTGAAAGCCAACATGAAAATAAACTCGAAAATGAAATTTGGCGTTGTTGCCATTATCGCTGTCCTTATTTTACTTGTAATTATTATGTTCATAAACCGGACGGATAAAGAGAGTGTATCCTTAAGGCATATACATGGACTCGGGTATACAAGCGACGGGAAGCAATTGATCATTCCTGCGCATGAAGGTTTAGTATCCTATGCAAACGATCGTTGGCAGCCATTAGAGGGCGACAAGCATGACTATATGGGCTTTAATGCTGTGAAGAATGGATTTTACAGCAGCGGTCACCCTGCAAGAAGCTCTGAGCTTCAGGACCCGCTTGGCATCGTAAGAAGTACGGACCTAGGAAAAAGTGTTGAAATATTGGACTTTCAAGGTGTGGAGGATTTTCATTGGCTTGCGGTCGGCTATGAGACGGAAACTATCTATTTGTTCAATCCACAGCCGAATGCCAAGCTTGATGCCGTCGGTCTCTATCGGTCGCAGGATGAAGCGCTCACCTGGGAGAGAAGCGGCATGAACGGGATATCCGGCGATTTGATTGCGATGGCGGCGCATCCGACCGACCCGGCGACGATAGCGGTCAGCACGAGCAGCGGGGCGTTTCTATCAACTGATTTTGGGGACCAATTTCATAAACTGCCTGTAGATCAAGTGGTGACTGCACTTGCTTTTGGCATTCACGGCGATCTTTTTATTGGAGGAAAAGGTATATTGCTGCGGCATACAGGAGATAAAACCTCATCATTATCCGTACTGCCGCTTGCCTCTGATGATGCGATCATGTATATTGCACAAAACCCAAAGCAAGAGAATGAGTTTGCCTTAGCGACCTCTAGTATGAACGTTTTTCTAAGCAAGGATAACGGGCTTAGCTGGAGTCAAATCGCAGACAAGGGTAAAGGACTTTCCAGCAGGTAAATAAGGCTGGTGTTTGGTGACGAGGAAAGTACATGGGCCGCTTGGGGTGGGGGAGGAGCAGCAGGCTTGAAAATTCAACGAATGAAGCTAAGCGGAGAAGGGCTGAATCGTTTTTTTGGCCCGTTGGAAGCTCGGATTATGGAGATTGTATGGGAAGAGGAAGATGAGGTTTCGATCAAAAAAGTGTTAGCCTTGCTTCACGAGGAGCTCTCCGTTAATACGATAATGACCGTATTGAATCGCCTGACAGAGAAGGGTCATTTAGTGAAAACATCCTCTGGCAAAGGCAGGAATAAGGCTAGTACGTTCCGGGCTGTACAGCGAAAAGAGCAGTTTATAGAAGAGCAAACCCGGCATGTGACGGAAGGATTGGTTCAGGAGTATGGGCAAATGGTTGTGAATCATTTCTTCGATGCGTTTGAGCAGACCGATCCGGAGCTCATGCGGCTGATGGAGGAACGGATCAGACAGTGGAAGCGTGATAAAGATGAAGTATAGCCGCCATCACTTTGTTTTTCTTTCTATTTCCAACGACGAGATGCCGGGCATGCATCATTAATCCATGTATACATAATACCGGTGCAAGGAGCAAACAGAAAAGACAACCGCTGACCGTTAGGAGGTCCGGCGGTTGTCTTTTTTTTCTGCAAATATGAATTCGCTGCCGATACTGTCCGTGAGTTTGCTCATCATCGCTTTGAAGGTATTAATTTGCGTCAGGTTACACGAGTTTTCTGTATGTATTACTTCTCACAAAAAACTTTTTTACACGTACAATAACCCATCAGAGTAAATGATGACTTGGAGGAAAAAAAGTGATTTTAGTTGCAGGGAGTCAGACGTTTCAGCTTAGCCCCCTCATGCTGTCGGAGCTGGAGCGGCGAATATTGCTAGACAAGCAGAGGAGTACCGCCGTTTATCGTTATCCTACTGTCGATGCGCTGGTGTTCGAGCTGAAGATGCGCACGCATATCGTCGAAGCGGCAAAGGCTATGTATGCGAGCGGGGTTAGCTTTGCAGCCTTTTCGAATTCGAGAGCCAACGAGCGGTATTGGATGGTTACCGATAACGGGGGCTTTCAGCTGAGGAGCGGCGTGCAGCCGTCGGTCGCGATTAACGATATTTTTGAGAATGGACAGCTATATGCCTTTGAATGCGCAGGAGCCATTATCATAATTCTTTATAAGGCGGTGCTTGATACAATAGGAGACAACGTGTTTAACCGAAATTTTCAAAATCTGTTTTTGCGGGATTGGCAGACCGATCGCGACCTTCGTCTCAATATGACCTATAATATCGATGAAGCCTATCCGGGCGATGTGCTTTATTTCAAGAACCCCCAGCATGATCGGGACACGCCGGAGTGGCAGGGCGAGAATGTCGTTATGCTGGACAAAAATTTGTATTTTGGTCATGGTATCGGAATTGAATCCGGGGAGGGAACCATCGCTGCGCTCAACCGAATGAGGGAGCCGGGCAGCACGATTTCCGCTTTTCTGCAGGATACGGTACTCATGCCCGATTTTGAGGGTTTACGACGATTGTCTTAAAATGTTAGAGGGATTCACAATCTGCGCGAATAACTGGTATTGTAAAGAGGGATGGTGAATAATAAAAAAACGACGATAACGGAGGGCTGCATATGTCATCTTTTAAAGCGCTTATGCTTCATAAAATAAATAATGAGGTTACTGCAACGGTGCAGCGGCTAGAGCTGAAGGATCTGCCTGAGGGTGAACTGCTCATTCAGGTGAAGTATTCCAGCGTGAATTACAAGGATGCATTAGCTACATTGGCCGGTGGCGGCATTGTGCGAAATTATCCGTTTGTACCCGGCATCGATCTGGCAGGTACGGTTGTTTCAAGCGAGCATAAGTCGTTTAAGCCGGGCGACGAGATTTTGGTCACCGGCTATGGGCTGGGAGTGAGCCACTACGGCGGTTATAGCGAGTATGCGAAGGTGCCGGCTGAATGGGCGCTAAAGCTCCCGGAAGGCTTATCGGCGAAAGAGGCGATGATTCTCGGTACTGCTGGATTTACGGCTGGGTTATCCGTATTGGAGCTACAGCAGAACGGGGTTCGCCCGGAGGACGGCCCTGTGCTGGTCACGGGCGCGACGGGCGGCGTTGGCAGTGTTGCGGCGGCAATTGCCGCCAAACTCGGCTATGAGGTGGTTGCCAGCACGGGCAAGCCGGATATGCATGAGAATTTGCTGGGTCTCGGCGTGCAGCGCATCGTATCGCGTGAAGAGCTGTTGGCAGATTCGCAGCGAGCGCTAGGGAAGCAGGAGTGGGCGGGCGTCATCGACTGCGTGGGCGGTCGGACGTTATCTGCTATTTTGTCCAAAGTCCAGTATGGCGGCACTGTAGCGGCCAGCGGTTTAACGGGCGGTTCAGAGCTGGCGGCAACGGTGTTTCCTTTTATTATTAGAGGCGTTCGGCTTATTGGCATCGATTCCGTCATGGCCGGTATGGACAAGCGGTTGAAGGTTTGGGAGCTGCTCGCGGGAGCTTACAAGCCTCTCATGTTGGACAGCCTGTGCGAGGAAATTAGTTTAGAACAAGTCGTGGAGCGAGTCGGCGTTATGCTGAAAGGAGAGTCCAGAAGGAGATTGGTCGTTAAGCTGTAATGGATTCGCTGAATAGGAACAAGGGGCTGTCCAGAAAGTCAGTGAAAACTGACTTCTGGCAGCCCCGTTTTTGTTGAATTCTAAAAATACGCACAAA
>NZ_JBMWAM010000018.1:0-90689 GCF_049725345.1 Paenibacillus praedii
GTAGGCTGTATAGCTTTTTTCAAAGGCTTTCAGGCCATGATATTCGTATTGCTTGATCCACATACGCAGGACTTCATGATTGACGCCTAAGGACTTCGCAATGCTCTTTGCCCCAGCAGTTCCCGACAGATATTGATTGATCGCTTCTTTTTTTAGTTCTAAATTGAATTTAGTCAAAAAAACTGCACCTCCAATCGTTAGATGGTGTCTAACAATTGGGGTGCAGTTCAAATTTTAAATTCAATCTTCAGTCGATTCAGGAAATAATATTTCACCTTTTTTACTATTATCAAGTAAAACCTGCATGATGACACTGTTCAAAGCGTTGGTTGCATAAGGTTTGGTTAAATAATGATTCGCACCCAGCAGCTTTCCCTTCTCCTTCTCATCTAAGGCGGAGGAAATAATAATGGGAATATGACGTGTCGATTCATGCGCCTTCATGCTTTCAATGACACTCCAGCCCTCCGGTGATTCGTCAATCATTAAATCGATCACTACAAACTCTGGTTGAAGCTGTTGAATATATTGAATCGCTGAATCAGCATGAGTAGAGTGATAGACCTTAAAGCCGCTTTCACGCAAATTATCCTTTATCAATAAGGCCAAATTCTCGTCATCTTCTAGAAGTACGACCGAGGCAAAGTGTCCCCCCTCCGGCTGCGTCTCTTTTCCATCATCCTTTTCCCTATCGATAGCAGTTGCAGACTCAGCAGTCAACTCATGTAGAGAAGGTATTTGGAATGTAAACGTACTCCCTTTATGCAGTTCGGTGTCCACACTGATTTCACCCTGATGCGCTGCGGCTATTTCTTTGCAAATCGCCAGCCCCAAGCCTGTCCCGCCTATTTTACGACGCTCTGAATTATCAATACGATGGAAACGCTGAAACAGCTTAGGCACTTCATCCTGTGGAATGCCCAGTCCTTGATCTGATACATGTACTAATGCATTTCCACTATTCTGCTCTACCCTAATCGTTATAGGACCACCTTCTGGCGAAAATTTCGCTGCATTACTGATTAAATTCGTCAGCAGCTGTATAATTTTCGATTTGTCCGCGTCAATGTACAACGGCCCCTCTGTATTCGAAACCTTAAAGTCATGCTTGACTTGATTAACCTTAAACGGCTCTACAACTTCATTCACAAGGCCATTTAACTCTACCGTTTCCTTATCATAGTAATGCCTGCCTGACTCCATCCGCTGCAAATCGAGGAAATCGTTAATTAAATGCGTTAAGCGTCCTGCTTCCTTATAAATCGTTTCAAGATATTTCTTTTGCCGCTCTGGCTTTAATTCTTTATTCAGAATAAGCTCAGTAAAGCCAAGAATACTTGATAACGGTGTTCTTAATTCATGGCTCACCGTACTCACGAGTTCAGACTTCATCTGATCGACCTTGTACTCTTCAGTGATATCCCGATGCACTAGAATGGTGCCGATCTTTCTTCCGTCTCCCATTAAGCTTTGGGCATATACCTCAATCATTCGGTGTGCTGGCTGCTTAATTTCATATTGGTGCACAGCTGCGGATTCTTGATTTGTGAGAAAAATAGATTCCCGCAAGAAAGTATCAAGCTCCTCATGATGTAAGCACTTCTCTTTTAAGTAACCCGTCCATTCCTCAAATGAAAGATGAAACGGCATATTCTCTTGTTCGCAGTCGAGTATTGCACAAAAATTACCATTAAACTGCAGCAATTCACCGTTTAGCCCTACCAGTTGAATGCCTTCGTTCACGTTATCTATTATATCTCTGTTCAATTGACGGCTGTATTCTGTTTCTTCATAAAGCTTTATTCTCTCAATCGCAAGCGATATCCGATTCATAATCCCCATCATGCTGCTAATTTCATCCGCCTCGATCTCACGCCCAATTCTAGTAGCAACCAGCATGGCAATAAGCTCTTCTTCTGAGGAGAAGATAGGCAAATAAATGTCGTAAACAGGCAGCGCCTCCTCCGCGATTCCTTGTTCGGAAGGAGTAGCATGACGTTTCAGCACATGAGGGCCCTTGGTCTCCTCCAGCATGACCAGCTGGCCGTCCTCAACATGCTGCACATACTGCTCAGCCAAAGTTGATGAAATCCCGGCAGAAGCGTAATCCCCTTTGGGCTTCAGCATCATCAACAGTACTTTGTCAAAATGGTAAACGCTCGTAATATGACTAACGATCTCTTGGAGTAACTCTTGCTTGTTCAGCGTAATCGACAACGCATGATTCAAATGATTCAGTGAATCCAAAGTGAGCTGGTTCTCCTCTGCTTCCTTTAGCAATTTATTCAGGGTTTCCTTCTGCGACATCAGCTCTTCCTGCTGAATCGTCAACTCTTCATTATGAGCAGACAGTTCCTCTTCCTTCGCTTGAATACTCTCGGCCATCGAAGCGAATGCCTTTGATAAAATTCCAATCTCATCCTCACGTTTTACATCAAACTTCAAATCATAATGTCCCTGAGACAAGCTGTCAGAAGCTTGAGCTAACTGCTGTAGAGGATAAATGACCTTCTTAAGAATTCCTCGGGACATCACCACGAACAAAATTAATATAATCACGATATATCCCAGCATGATATTGTTGCTCAAGTCGGTTTGTCTTAGAAACCTTGCCTGCAATGCAGAAATTTGCTGATTGCTGGACTCCACAGTTTGATAGAAATACTGGATATATCGATTTGCAGTTTGCGTTGTGCCGCTCAGAAATAGCTGCTGCAGCGATTCTTGATCACCGTTCTGAGTGTACTCTATTGCTGTCGGCAGCACTCTGTATATATAATCATCAACAAACACAATAAACTCCTTACGTACCAACAGCTCTTCTGGATTTAAATTCAACTCACTATAAGCCTTGAGCGAATCCTTTAACTGCTCCGCTTCTAAATGTGTTAGCCTTAATTCATTGGGATTGGAAAATGCAAAATAACCTCTTGAGCGTAAAATAAAGCTTTTGAAGTGCTCCTGCACCTGTGTAATGATGGCTCGCTTGTAAGTCAACTCGTCCCGCTGCTCAGCGTATGCATTTTTCATATCTCTTTCAATCATTGAGATGATACCGGCACCGATGGCCAGCAGTACTCCAAACACAATCACATTCAATTTAAACTGCGAGAGAATACTGCTGCGAAATCCTTTAATCATTCAGTATCTCCTCCACAATCTCAGCCAGCTTCAGAGGACTGAAGGGCTTCATTATAAAATAGTCCGCGCCTGCCGCCATTGCAGCAGCCTCATCCTCCTGCTGGCTTTTGGCCGTGAGCATAATAATTTTGACAGTACCTTTGAGAGGATGTTCTCTTACCTCTTTAATCAGTTCAATGCCCGTCATCTCTGGCATCATATAATCGGCTATCAGCAAATCAAAGTTCCCTGTTTCAAATACGCTGTAAGCTTCTTTCCCGTCTGCGGCTTCATGGATCTCGTATCCCATATCCTCCAGTGTATCAACAATCAGCAGCCTTAAAATATCTTCATCATCGGCTACTAAAATACGTTTCATCTGGCAACCCGCTCCTTTTTCGATATGCTATTTTTCCAGTAGTGGTTATGATGAAATACCCTTACGCGTCATCTCTCCCCATGCGGTTTGCTTCCTAGCTACTTGAACTAAGCCTTCTATTCTCCAGAATACCGTCATTGGCCTATACCAGAATGATTCGGATAATGCATATATAAATAAATAGAACATATCTCGCACTTTAGGATACCTTCGCAAACTCCACTCTTCAAGCAGCACAGCGCTCATGGATAAGAAAGAGCCTATGAACAGCATCAATGTAAACAACAGCAGTGTAACGGTAATATGAATCATGTCAAACAAGGTTCCAAACACCACGACAAAATAACCAAGCAGTTCAATGACAGGAGCCAGCAGCTCCACAAAGAAAAAATACGGCATAGAGACTATACCAATTGAACCGTATTTAGGATTCAACAGCATTCGTTTGTGCAGGGACAAGGATTCAAACAGCCCCCTGTGCCACCTGCTGCGCTGTCTGCGCAGTACCTTCAACGATTCTGGTGCTTCAGTCCAGCATACGGAATCAGGTATATACTCAATTCGTTTATCTTCCTTATGCTCTTTCAAATAACGGTGCAGCCGGACAACCAACTCCATGTCCTCTCCTACCGTATTCACTCTGTAGCCGCCAGCCTTTATCACATATTCCTTGTTAAAGACACCGAAGGCCCCTGACACGATTAGCAGCAAATTAAATCGGCTCATACCAATTCGGCCAATCAGAAACGCCCTTAAATATTCAATGATCTGCATAATGACAAGCGGACGCTTGCTTAACGTGATCTGCATAACCTCTCCGCGTTCGATCGTGCAATCATTAGCGATCCTAACACTGCCTCCAGTGACCACCACCTCATCATTGGAATCAATTATCGGCTTCATGACCTTCAGCAGTGAGTCTCTCTCTAATATAGAGTCCCCGTCAATAGAGCAAAAATAAGGATACTGGGACATATTTATTCCTGCATTCAAAGCATCCGCCTTGCCGCCATTGAGCTTGTCAATCAGAAATAAATGATCATATATCCTCGACTTATAAATAGCCTGAATCTGCTGTGTATCCAGCCGTTTTCGAATAAAAAGTGGCACGGGTTCCATCTGAAATTGCTGAATGATCATGTCTAGGGTTTGGTCTTTAGACCCGTCATTCACCACAATAATTTCAAATTGCGGATAATTCAGGCTTAGCAGCGATTTCACACTATTCACAACACCAACCTCTTCGTTATAGGCTGGCACAATAATCGATAAAGGCCGGGTATTCACAGATGTAAGCACATCTTCATATATGACAGCGTCGTTTAATGAAATTCTGCGTTTTAAATATAGGGCAGATACAATAAATATTGTAAAATAAAATAAAATAATAATGAAAGAGTAGGTCAGAAAGATATACAGTGCTACATCTACTAACTGCTGAAACAGCTTATAAAGCATAAGTTCCTCTCCCTTCTCTGAGGATCCATTGCTGCGCTGTATCCTTGGCGAACGGATCTGTATGCTGCTCTATAATATAATATAACAACATTTGACCATCAGGATAGCATGCGATCGACTCACCTGCTGCGTTTCTGACGAACCACTCTTTATCTCCGATTAACTTCATGAGTACTGGTTTATACCGTTCCTTTAGCAGCTTGCCGCTCATGTGTGCAAACATCATGCGCTCCTGCCATACCGCCGAATCTCCAAAGCTCAGGATGCATTCAGGATCAGTGGTGTATCCAATGGCATGCAACGCTTTTAGCGCACTTAAACGATGCTCGAGGTCTTCATGCTGCAATTGCTCTTCCAGCAATTGTATACATTGAAGGTCTTTCCGCTCTCCTATCAAATCCAGCAGCGCCAGCTGCAGCTCCGAATGAAGTGTACTGTATTGGTTTACTGCCTTATAAAATACAGCATCGTCAAACCGTCGAAACAGATCCTTTAGCAAAAAGCGAGGATAAAGGGCATACCTACCTGAATCGGTGAACAATTCTGTTTCCAAACGAGTGGACTGCACTGCTGCCAAAGCTCTCATGGCTTGATAGAGTTCCTCTTGATCCTTTGGCTTTCTTACATAAAGCGACCACACTTCCGTCTCCAACTGGTCAAGACGATAATCCTCAATTTTGTATAAGGTATTCATCCGAATGGCCCATTGCCGATGCTTCAGCATATCACGTAAGTAACCCTTCAAGTAAATGTTGGCCAATGTGTTAATCCGTTCTTTGATCTCAGCTTGCTTCATAACCCTTGCATACTCTTCAAGCAGTTGATCCAAGCCCTTCAGAAAAGCTCTTGTCATGTTCAGATGCCTGCTTTCAGGCAGAATACCTGTTTGAATGTAACGAGATACAAGAGGCCTTAGTCGCTCCTTTTGCAGCCCTTCCCTTATGGCTCTTCTTAATACCTTCTGCTTGTTAAGAACAAGACCCGCGAAAAAGAGCAGGAGCACAATCAATATGGCCGCATTCCATAGCAATAAAGCAGATAAAGTCAATTCGAACATCTCATAACATCCTTATCGCCCAACGCTTTATTCTTGCCTCTAGTTCAACTAAACTAAACGGCTTTGTCATATAATCATCTGCGCCTAAATCCAGCGCCCTCGCGATATCCTTGTCACTCTTACGTCCTGTGAGCATAATCACAACGCAATCCTTGGAGGATCTTTGCTGCCTGATATGATACAACACCTCAAGTCCATCCATTCGCGGCATCATCCCGTCCAGCACCACAATACATTTGCCCAGCTGCATGAAAAAATCCGATTGCAGAAAGGATTCCCCCTCACGAAAGCCTTGTATCACCGTTTCAACCTGAGGCAGCTGCAATTTAGACAAATGATCATCCAGCATGTGGTGGATGACTTGATCATCATCAACCACAGCAATATTTAAAGCTTTTACTAGGCTAGCCTCTTGCTGCATGGCCGTCTGGAAACCTTCAATTCGATTTCTGCCAAGCTGTTTGGCCTGATACAAGGCAAGATCCGCACGTTTGACCAGCGCATCAGCTGTATCCTCTTCTAATATAGGCTCGTCCACTCCGGCTGAGAAGGTCACATGAAACGATCCTAAAGCATGTTCGAATTGCACACCCGTGAATTTGCTCAGCATCCGCTCCAGTATGATTTTCGCCGTCGCCTTGTCCGTTCCAGGGAAAAGAACAATAAATTCTTCTCCGCCATAACGAATAAGGAAATCCGCACCGCGCTTCTCCTTCAACAAAAACTGGGCAAATGCCCGAAGCACCTGATCACCGGTGTCATGTCCATACTGGTCATTAATTTTTTTGAAGTGATCAATATCCAGCAAGCCTAATGAGAAGGCTAGATCGCTGCGTCTCCATTCCTGCATTTGACATTCTAGCTCAATCGCAAGGAACTTGCGATTAAACGCGCCTGTCAGCTCATCAATTAATATCGCATGCTCTGCTATTTCTTTGTGGCTCAATCGATTCTTAACCCGAATCAATAGCTCGTCCATGTCAACAGGCTGGGTCAGCACATCCGCTGCTCCCATCTCATAAGCATTCAGCCGAGTCTCTTTAGAGCCATCTGAGGTTAACATAATGACTGGTATTAATCGCTTCTTAGCTAGGTCCACCATATTGCTAATCGTTTCAGTTCTGCGGCTTACCCATAACGAGAGCTCAAGCAGCACTCCATCCGGTTGCTGATCATAGATGAGCTCTACAGCCTTTTCGATATTGACCGCTACAATAACAGACAGGCCCGCATGCTCCAGCTCAGACTTTAATTGATCCAGCGATTGAATATTATCATTAATTAATAGTAACAACGGCGCTGTAGCATGTTTAATCGCTACATCGCCTCTATCATTACCGTTATGATCTACAGATCCCCCTACCAGCTGTATCGAAGCTGGCGGCAGATCATCATTTGGAGAAATCGCTGCAGCCGCTTCACTCTGAATGAGAGCTATGATTTCCTCAATGAAAACTGTCCATTCTCGCTTAGCCCACAGCCTATCGTCAGCATCGGAGAGAGACTCCAGCTTTGCTGCAGCGAACGCAGAATACGCATCTAGACCAATCGAAGCGGACGTCCCCTTCATTGTATGCAAGAACCTATAGAGCTCTTGCTGTGTAATATGGTCGCGTTTATTCCATTCCATAAGGGCTGTATTCAGTTTTTGTAAAAATAACTGTTGATACTTTTGCATAGGTCTCACCACTTTATAGTCTTATAATGGAAGTATAACATCTACGAATCTAATAAGCTTTAATAAAAAATAGTATAAATTTAGTAAGACTTCGGTCTAACGGCAATCAATTTAGTTAAATTAAATAACCGCAACCTCGATGATCACTTGGTCCCCTGATTTCAAATAAGGCTCACGTTCAGGCGGCAATCCCATTGCCACCCCTTCGGGTGTTCCGGTCAGAATAATGTCCCCAGGAGAAAAAGTCATATATACCACTTCATCACTCGTTGCATTAAAGGTTTTCTTGACCTTTTGATTGTAATCTTTTAATACTAGAGGAGCATAATTACAACGACCGCCATAAATATAAGATACGCCAAGTGTATTATTCGTTAGGTATCATTCAGTATGAGGCGACCAGAACTATTTATTATATTCTCAATTCGCCAATCCCTAGATTCTGTAGACAGCAAAAAGAGTACCTGCACGGTACTCTCTCACAATCAGTATGGAGGCGAACCGTGGTCGAGTAAATCCACAATCCACCGTGCCACATTGATTCGGATGTCTGGAGAGTTCACATACTTATTTCACAGCACCACGTGTAACGCCGCTAATAATCCATTTTTGCGCAACGAGATATACAATCAACATTGGAGCCATAGCCATTAAGTATGAAGCAAAAGCATAGTTAGTGTCTTGACCAAATTTCGATTGGAAAATAAATTGAGCGAGAGGCAAAGTGGATTGCGACTCTTGATCCAACATAATGAGCGGCAGTAAAAAGTCGTTCCAGGCCCAAACCGTTGTAATGATGGCAACCGTAGCGTTAATTGGCGCAAGCAGCGGGAATATGACCTTCCAGAACGTTTGCCATATAGAAGCACCATCCACGATCGCCGCTTCTTCAAGTTCTTGTGGTAAGCTTCGCAAGTAGCCGACATAAAGCAATACGTTAAAGGATAATCCGTACACAATATAAAGAACAATTAATCCATATAAATTATCCAAATTAAATTTGGCTGTCAGTTTAACTACAGGCAGCATGATAATGGGGAACGGAACAAACATTGCGCTTATGAAATAGAAATATAGACCTTTGAAAAACTTACGATCGAAGTTTTTCTTAATCGCATACGCAACAAAAGAGTTTGTTAATAATGTAAAAATGACCGTAAATACTGTTATCAACGCACTGTTACGAAACTTTTGCCAATAGTTCACTTTCTCGGCAGCGATACGGAAATTTTCCAAGCTCCACAGCTCCGGGAAAGCGAGTACACTTTTTGCGATTTCTTCCGTATTTTTGACTGCCAGCATGATCGTCATATACAAAGGGAACAAAAGAAATATCGATCCTAGCGCAAGGAAAATAGTCGCAAACCAATTGATACGATTTAATCGCATTATAGACTCATCTCCCTCTTTTGAAGATATTTAAGCTGGATTAAAGATATCATCACAATAACGATAAAATAAATAACGGCATTCGCCGATTGGAAGGCGAATTCATTACCTGAGAAGCCATCTCTATAAATGAGCAATGCGATCGAACGAGTTACCCCGAAAGGCCCACCGCCTGTGAGTGCAAGTATTTGATCGAAAACTTGTAAAAATCCTTTAAGAGAGAGAACCATATTTATCGTGAAAAATGGGGCAATGAGCGGAAACGTTATGCTCCAAAATTCTTTCCACTTGTTAGCGCCATCTAGCGCGGAAGCTTCATATATATCCTCAGAAATCGTCTGTAAGCCTGCTAAGTACAACACCGTGTTAAATGCCGCGGATTGCCATACTGTAACAAAGACAATGGCTAACCACGCGCCTTTTTCATTTCCCAATGGATTAACCATCCATTTTTCAATACCTAAGAAATCCATAATATCAATCCAAAAATGCGCAAAGAAATAGTTAAAAATATAGGCAACAATCAACATGCTTAAAATATACGGCATAAAGTAAAGGCCCTTAAAAAAGTTTTTGAACTTGATTCTGCTATTCAATGCAACGGCTACTGATAAACTTACAATATTCACAATAACGGTGGTTACAATTGCAAATTTAAACGTGAACAAATAAGCATCTAAAACATCTTTATCTTTAAACACGTTTATAAAGTTTTTGAGGCCTACAAGCTCATACGTAGGCCGGAGACCATTCCAATCTGTAAAACTGTAGAATATACCCATTAATGCTGGTGTTGTATGAAATATAAAAAATAATATAGTGGCAGGCAAGACCATTAATAAATAGGTCCCTCTATTTTTTCTCACCATGCATCCTCCTTCGCCAGATTAAACAAAGAGATGAAAAGCGATTGAATGCTTTTCATCCATTTGTCATTCCTAATATGATACAAATTAGCGAGTCGCTAATTTGTCGTACTCTTCATCCATTTTTTTCAACGCTGCATCAATATCTTTCTTTTGCATCAATTCTTGAACGATTATGCCAAGATCCATACCGTTGATGTAGTGATCTGGAAAGTCAGCAATACGACCTTCTTCAAATACAGGTTTAAGGTCACTGTAAGATTCTTCGTTTTGAAAAACACCTTTAATTGCGGAGAAAGATTTTTGCTCATTTGTGTATTGTTGTGCGTTTTCAGTTTGAATCATAAAATCAATGAATTTTTTAGCCTCTTCTGGGTATTTGGAAGTGGCAGAAATTGCGAACAACACATCAACACCCGATACAAGAAGATTTTTGGATTTGTCGTTGGATACTGGATATGGAAATACACCAAGCTTGATTTCTGGGTTAGCTTTCAAGATTTCCGGGATTGCCCATACGCCTTGCAAGTACATCACAGAAGCGCCTTTAGCGAATGCTGTGTTACCTTCAGCATATCCATCGGTGAAACGGTCTCCGGGTTGACCATTTTGCATAAATTCAAGGTATTGCGTCATTAGATCTTTATGAGCTGCAGCGAAAGTTGTAGATTTTGCTGCTCTATCCGCGTAGAAGTTAGCTGGCTGCAAAGAAGCGGCAAAAACATTCCATGCGGGAAGCGCTGTCCAGGCATCTTTAAAAGTTAAATGGAATGGCACTTTACCTGCGGCTTTTATTACAGCTAAAACGTTGTCCATTTCATCTTTTGTAGTTGGAACAGACAAACCAAGCGCTTCAAATTCACCTTTGTTGTAAATGATGCCGTTCGCATTCGCAGCGAAAGGAACACCGTAAAGTTCTTCAGAACCTGTAATCAATTTCAACGTTGTTTTATAGCCTTCAATTACTGAAGATTGCGCAGCATAATCAGTCAAATCTGCAAGAATATCATTTGTAGCTAAATCAGCAAATTGTGCGTCGCCGCCTGTAGAAATGATATCAGGCACATCACCTTTCGCTACACGTGTTTTAAGAACAGTTGCTGATTCAGGAACGTTTGTTTGAACAACGTCGATACCAGGATTAGCCGCTTCAAATTTCCCAATTAATGCATCATAAGTTGCAACCGCTTCTGGTTTATATTGAAAAAACTCAATTTTTACTTTTTCGTTGTTACTAGAACCTTCGTCTTTGCTGCCACATGCCGTTATAATAGATATTGTTAACGCTAATGTAAGTGTAAGAGATAATGCTTTTTTCATCGAATGGTCCCCCCAAAATAATGTTGGTGTTGGATAATAGCTGTTTTTTTTGATACAATAAAAGTGGCTTTTTACCAAAAGCGCCTAGTCATTGCCGTGGCTAGGTATTTTTCGTTTTCACAGTTCCCCACCAATCACCTCCTTACAAGAATAAACAAGTGTTAAATCTTCTTATCCCCTCTACTGCTTTCTCTTATCACTAATTGAGTTCCAATATTCGAATGAATTCTTGCTTCCCGGCCGTTCAATCTTTCAAAAAGAAGCTGAGCGGCTGTTTTCCCAATTTGCTCCGGGAAAATATTCACCGTTGATAATGGAGGATTCATAAAAGCAGTGATCTCAATGTTATCAAAACCAACAAGAGCCATTTCTTCCGGCACTCGAACGCCTGCTTCTTGAAGTGCTTTCAAAGCGCCAATAGCCATTGGATCACTTGCTATAAAACATGCGGTCGGTCGAATCTGGCCCGCTAATATCTCTTTCATTGCTGTATAGCCTGTAGCAGGATCCCAGTTGGCTTTTTTAACAAACTCAGGTCTTAACATCTTTAGCTCTGTCATCATTTCATTGAAATAAACAGTTAGCGGATCACTAAGCATTTCCGCTGGTTCAGATCGATTAAGTCTTTCGAGGGAATGTGGGCCTCCAATAAATCCAATGGAAGAGTGACCCGATGAAGTAAGGTGATCCAATATAGTCTCAACTGTCTGTTTAAAACCTATGCTCACTAAATCATATTTATTGTTTTCTATCGTGTTGTTAATAAACACGATTTTGGTATGCTCAGAAACGCTAGCTTCGATGTCTTCCATCGAAATGGTTCCTAGAACAATAAGTCCATCCAAATTTCTCAACGCATGTTGGTCAACGGAATTATTGCGAATGACCTTGCCGACTTTAATACCCAGCTGTTCACAATGTGATTCAACCCAAGTTCTAATCAGTCCCATCGTCGGATCGCCTTTTTCATCTTCTTCTGAGGATATAGTCAGAAATCCGACTTTCTTGCTAAGCATCTCATTTTCGATTTTCATGCGTCTCAATCTAGACGGCTTATATTGCATTTCTCTTGCGATTGTAAAAATTCGATTACGTGTCTCATCACTCACGGCTAGCGTGGGATCATTATTAATGACACGAGAAACCGTTGCAGTTGATACCTTAGCACGTTCAGCTATATCTTTAATAGTTGCCACGAATTTTCACCTCAATATTTAGTTAATTTATTAACTAAATTTCTGTAATCAGATTGTAACACAAATACGAAAGCGTTCTCAAGTTTTTTTGTTTTAATAAGCAATCAAATTCCGGGATTTTCGGGTCGAGTAGACCGGGGGAATTTCGCCCCCAGTCTCTCACAGAACCGAACGTGAAGGTCTCCCTTCATTCGGCTCTTGTTATCCAATCGCGGGCAGTAGCCCTATCTGCCAATGGTAGAAGAGATTTGGGTTGCTCTGAGCAATGCGTTTCAGAAATCTCATTGCTCTAAGTGTGCTCCCTTTCATCGACTTATATTAGGATTTCGTCCATCTGGCTATGGCGAGATTTACATATGCAACAAGCGATCCAGTATCGCGGTGGCTAGCACGGAATCTCCGAAAATCTCTCCCCAACTCCCAAACGATTTATTGCTCGTTAAGATGATTGATCCCTTCTCATAACGCTCAGAGATAATTCGAAAGAAGAAGTGCGCAGCAGTATCATCCATCTTGCGATAGCCAATTTCATCAATAACGAGCAGATCCGGTTTCGTATAGGTGCGCATTCGCTGCTTAATCGTATGATTTTGATGTGCGAGCTGCAGGCTTTGAACCAGATCATGCGCGGTCACAAAGTACACAGTATATCGCTTCCGCAGCGCTTCGTAGGCTAGTGCGACGGCCAAATGCGACTTCCCAACACCCGGTGGTCCTAGAAATATGAGATTCTCCTGATGTTCCACAAAACGTAAAGTAGCCAGACGCTTCTCATCAATGGAGGGTTGAAAATTAAAGTCGAACGTTTCTAACGATTTTTGAAAGGGAAGATGCGCCATTCTTGTTCTCATCTGAACGAAGCGACTTCGTTTCTCCGCCATTTCCTCCTGTAGCAACTTGTCTAAAAAGGCGGTATACGCTATATTTTGTTCAGCGGCTTCTTCTGCGTGCTGGTGCAGAATGTCTGGCATGCGTACCCAGCCAAAATATTGGAAGGCTTCTTGCAATCTCTCTTGTGTCATCATGACGTCACCGTCTCTTCGGAGAAGGCGTCGTATACAGACAAGTCGCGGGCGACGACTTCAGGGATCGTTTTAGGAACCAGTAGTGGCATGGGCGTAGCGGCCTTGGTACTACCTGCGGTTCTGATCCCTTCGAAGTGCGTTTTGTCTGCAATGACCTGATGGCGGCCGAGCGCTTTGACGTGCTCTGCAAGGATGTCCTCTCCTGCATAGATCCGGATGAGACCGTTGTTCTGGTCTTCCACTTCCACGGTGTGCCCCACGTAGCGATGGGGAACCGAATAACGATGAGCGTTGTAGGAAACCACACAATCCGATGACACCTTACGCTCATGGCGATAGACCGACTCAAAGCGTGTCAGGTTGAAAGGCTCCCTTTTTGATGCATGTCTTTAATCATGAAGTGCTCCCCATTCTTGATCATATTTACTCTCCCCTCAGAGAGTATGTCGGTCTCAAGTGGGGAATTTTCAATTGCTGTTTATGGGGATTTTACCACTGCCGTTCACATACGTCAGTAACACTTCACTTTGCAAATGATTTGATGATTAAGTAACTGTCTGTTTAGTAGACATTTTGTCTACTGATATACTTCATAACAGTTGGCTTATATTAAGATGTCTACTGTTTCAGACAGGAAAAAAGCCCAATCCGCTTAGGATCAGGCTTTTTTTGAATGGAGGTGAGGGGATTTGAACCCCTGTCCGAAGATCACGCCGCACAGGCTTCTACGAGTGTAGTCACGGTATTGATGTCACCCGAGTATACACCCTCTGCTACTGTAAGCAACCTTTATTTATATTCAAACGTTGTGTATAATTGTTATAACAGTTGAATAGTATGATTAGGAGTGAATGATATGGGTAAGGTGATGGAGATGGAACGCAAAGTTACAAAGTTCGGAAATAGCCTTGGTATTACTATGACAGAAGCCTTGAAACAAATCGGTCTTGTGCTTGGTGACACTGTGCATATTGATGTAAAAGAAACAGATGGAGAAATCATCATTCGCAAAGCAAATAAGGTTGAGTTACCAACTGGAATTGGTCCCGACTTTTTAGAAACCCTCTCACAAGTCATGGAACAATATGACGATACATTAAAAGGGTTGAAGGATCGCTAGGATGGAAATCCGTTATTTATCTGTTCAAGAAGTCATTGCGATTAATGTAGCTATGATTCAGAAATATAGTCCTGGTGAACACGTTGGAGTCAAAGATAGCGGCTTATTGGAATCAGCTATTCTACGGCCACGTTCATCCGCCTTTGGTGATGATGCCTATCCTTCATTATTTGATAAAGCTACTGCTTTTTTTGAATCATTAGGCATGAATCATCCATTTCAAAATGCCAATAAAAGAACGGCCTTTGCATCTCTTGTTATCTTCCTGCAGTTGAATGGATATCGATTTGTAATGAACCAGAAAAACGCTGAAGACATGACGGTTGATATGGTAAATCATAAATATTCTCTTCAAGAACTTTCAGCACTCATTGAAAAGCACTGCATCAAAGTATAACTAAACCCGATCTCTGAAGTTCAAACGATATCCTTTTCGAACTTCAGCCCGTCTCCAGTAAAGCAAAAACCCCATCCTCACGCGGATGGGGTTCTACATTTGGTGGAGGCGAGGGGATTTGAACCCCTGTCCGAAGATCACGCCACACAAGCTTCAACGGGTTTATTCACAGAATTAATATCACCAAGGCCGCCCATATTGTTAACTCACGCTAACAAGAATGAGTTTCTACCCCGCCCTTCTTTTTCATCCTTATATCCAAGCAACACTCACAATCTCGTGTTTGGATACTCCATACGTTTCCTATAATTCTAAGTAATCCGATTAGGATAGTGTATAAATATTGATTGTAACCGATTTAATCTGTTTTTGAAATCGATCTATATTCTCAGCCTCGGATAAAAAATGATATATAAGATCACTCTTTATTAACGAAGTATCTGAGCACCCCTACCGCTATTCTAACGGCTTAGCATTGCCGTAGACTGGATATGCACGTTCGATTGGACGAGCCCATCTCACAGCATTCGAGATCACGCGCCTTACATTAGCGTCGTAATAAGTCGGGTACGTCTCATGGCCGGGGCGGAAATAAAATATCTTTCCATTGCCACGGGAATAGCAGCATCCGCTGCGGAACACTTCGCCGCCGGTGAACCAACTGACGAGTACGAGCTCATCTGGCTCCGGGATGTCGAAGTGCTCTCCGTACATTTCCTCCTGTGGCAGTTCGAAATAATCGCCGAGTCCTTCAGCAATCGGGTGAGACGGTTTGACGACCCACAGGCGTTCTTTATCGTTCGCTTCGCGCCATTTCAAATCGCATGAGGTGCCCATCAGCGTTTTGAATATTTTCGAGAAGTGCCCGGAATGCAGAACAATTAGCCCCATCCCCTGCCATACGCGTTTCTGCACGCGCTCCACAATCTCGTCCGACACTTCGCCGTGAGCCATATGGCCCCACCAGAGCAGTACGTCCGTATTGTTCAATACATCTTCGGTCAACCCATGATCCGGACTGTCGAGAACGGCGGTTTTTACGGAGAACTCCGGCTCTAGTCCTTCTCGAATGGCTTCATGTATGCCGTTTGGGTATACCGCCTTCACGATCTCGTTGTTCTGCTCATGCCGATACTCATTCCAGATCGTTACGTTAATTTTCTTTTCCATACAAATTTCTCTCCTTTTAAATTACATATGAAGTTTCAATACTATTCCTTGACCGATCCGAGTGTAATCCCATGGATAAAAAATCGTTGGAGGAATGGATATACCATTAGAATCGGAATCATGGCTATAAAGATCTTTGCAGCATTTAAGGTTTGGTTGGAGAGTTCGTTTAAGCGCTTCAATGATTCAGGATCATTGTTGATCGCAGTCAAATCCAACTGCACGACCATCTGCTGAATATAAGTTTGCAATGGATAATTCTCGGGTTTCGTCATAAAAACCAAACCGCTGAAAAACTCATTCCAATGACCGACAACACTGAATAGTGTAATTGTGGCTAAGACGGGTACAGATAACGGGATAATCAGCCGTATAAGGGTGATCCAAGGCCCTGCCCCATCTACAAAAGCGGATTCTTCCAGCTCTTTAGGTAAATTTCGAAAGAAATTAATGACCAAAATGACATTAAACATGGGTAATCCGCCTGACAGCACCAATACCCAAACGCTGTCGATTAGTCCATATGCCTTCACCGTTTGATAGAGCGGGATAAGTCCACCGCTAAACATCATCATAAACACCAGTGTCCACATAAGGACGTTTCTCAAACGAAAGTCTTTGATGCTTTTGGATAACGGGTACGCCATTAATACCGTAACGATAAAACTGACGGAAGCCCCCAATACAACACGTTGAATGGATACCCAGAATGAGTTAAAGAAAACAGCATCCTTCATAATCTGCTGATATGAATTCAGATTGAATCCTATCGGCCATACACTGACGATGCCAGCTGAAGCTGCAGATTTTTCACTCAGGGAAACCATCAATGTGTACCAGATAGGAAGGATACAAAGAAGTGAAATGACAACTAATAAGATAATAAGGATGAGATCGAATATTTTGGAGGCGGCACTTGTTTCTCTAATCATTTCAATGCTCCTTCGTTAAAAGATTCTATAATTTGTAAATCGACTCGCAAGGTAATAAGATAATGTGATCAAGATAAAACCCACTACGGATTTTAGTAAACCCACGGCCGTAGCCAAACCATATTGCAATTTCAGAAGTCCTTCGCGGTATACCCAGGTATCAATAATATCGCCGGTGGAATATACAAGCGGATTATACAAGTTGAAAATTTGATCAAATCCTGCATTCAGTACATTTCCTAAACTTAAGATGAGAAGCAGCAAAGCGGTTGGCGCGATGCCTGGAACCGTAATATGTATCAGCCGACGCCAGCGATTTGCTCCATCGAGTGCCGCCGCTTCATATAAAGACGGATTAATTCCTGTTAAAGCGGCCAAATAAATAATGGTATTAAAGCCAAACTCTTTCCATACATCGCTCCCGACAACGAGATACGGGAACAACTCTGGTTTGCCCATAAATAGAATCGGATCAATATTGAATACAGACAACATATTATTAATCGGACCCGTAAAGGAGAAGACATCCATTATAATCCCACCGAGAATTACCCATGACATAAAATGTGGTAAATAGACGATCGTTTGCACCCATCTTTTGAAGATGGCGATCCGTAATTCATTTAGCATAAGAGCAAAAATAACCGGTATAATAAGATGTGCTGCCATCTTCATTACTGCGATAAAAATGGTATTAAAAAAGATGATTTTACTGTCATTAAGCGCAAACATATATTCGAAGTTTTCTAAACCGATCCATTCCGAACCAAACACGCCGCGTACAGGCTGATAATCCTGAAAAGCAATAAGCACCCCGAACATCGGTACGATACTAAACATGATCAACCATACATACCCCGGGAGAAGCATGAGGTAGTAATGTTTTGCAAATCCTTTATTCTTCACGATAGGGTCACTCCTTGTTTTCGATATAGAGAGATGCGGGGTCAGTGCAAATGCTCTCATGTGGATGCTTCTGATTCAGTATAAACGCGATGTGATGCTCTCAGTGATAGATAGCGAGAGGGCATTCAGGTAGAGAAATGAAGGAAAATCAAGCAAGCACGAGAGCAGACTGATCAATCATTTCTAACATTTGTACGCCTTTCTATCCTACATTTGTCCACCTAAACGCAAGGTATGACATAGGGACATTACGAACGGCAGAAGGACGCCGTCCTTAATGACGGCGTCCTTCTCAATAACAAAGTTTTTATTTTATTGTTTCTGCAATTTCCTCTGTCACATCATCGCCGCCTTGTTTTTTCCAGTCTTTGACGAACTGATCAAAGGTGTCAAGCGGTGCAGAACCCATAATAATCTTCAAGAACGATTCTTTTTCCAGCTTGGTTAAGTTTGCCCACCTTTTCTCAACAGTTTCGGTGCGTGTGTAGGAAAGACTATTTACTTTATTGAGGTTTGGATCGTAATGGTTTCTTGCCCCAACCATGATAGAATAGGCACGCATGAAATCTTTGTCGCTCTGATTCCAATATTGGATATCCACTTTGTCATAAGGTTCTAATTTGCTGTTTTTAATAGTTTCCAAGGAATTTTTCAGCAATTTATATTCCGGCATGTCTGCATAATCTTCCGGCGTTTTGGTTCCAGCCAATACCTCTTGCATAGCCTTATATTCGTACCCGATTTCGTCAAGCGGTGCAAAGTAGTTACGGGTTAACATGAAATCATTTCCGTGTATCGCTTCGTCTCTCAAATAAAGATTATTCAGCTTAATTGGAGCCTCCGGATGCTTGTATCCTTTTCGGACAACCAGGTAACCATTCGATGGGTTAGTTACCTTGACGTTATATTTTCCTTCCGCATCCAGCGGCGCTGCATAAGCCTGCCAGTTGGCTTTGGGATCGTTCTGCCATGCGCTTGGGAGCGGCCAATAACCTCCATAGAAGCCTAAGAAAAACATGCCCGCCTTACCACTAATGACTGTCTCTTCAGCCGCTTTGCGAATACCTATTTCCTTATCGATGATACCGTTCGCATACATGTCGCGCAGTTTAGCAAGCGCATCTTTGGTCTCTGGCAGAATGGAGCCATACGCTGGCTTACCATCTTCACCTTCAACCCAAAAACCTGGATACGCATTATAGGCTCCAAAAATCGGCGTTAAATCGAAGCCTGCTGGGCCGGAAGTAAAATCATTGTATAATCCCGTTCCAGCAGCGATACCTATAGTGTCGGGTTTGCCGTTTCCATCAGGATCCTGCTCTACGAATGCTTTCGCCACATTTTCCAGTTCCTCCACCGTTTTTGGAGGCTGAAGGCCGAGCTTATCGAGCCAGTCTTGACGGATCCACAGCATATTAAAGTCTTCTGCACTTACATTTGGAATAGCCATCATCTTTCCATCAAAAGTAACTTGCTCTTGAGCTAGCCCATTCGTACTATCCATAATTTTTTTTACAGCAGGAGACGCATAGTTATTGTAAGCTTCCGTGAGATCTTCCAATTGCCCTGCCTTCATCATTTGATTCAATTGTACTTGGTTAACAACCATTACATCCGGCAAATCATTACTAGCAATGGCCAAATTCATTTTCTGATCAAAATTTTCTTTTGACACCTGCCACGCAATATCGATTTCAATATTAAGATCTTCTTTCATCGCCGTTTTCCATGCATTGTTCTCGAGTGTTTCCCCTTTAGTTGACTTGAAGGACGGGTCTACGGAGTAAGCGATATTGATGGTTACCGGCTGTTCGTATTTACCAAACGGATCAGCAGCTGCTGCCGATTCATTATTTCCTTGCGGCTTCACCGCTGTACCCGTATTGCTTGGCTCATTTGATCCACTCGAACACGCTGTTACCGCTGCCATTGATGCTAAAAGCATCAATGTGGTGATCTTTTTAAACATGTATGACCCCTTCTTTCGTTAAGTTTTTGTCTCGTGTTCAGTATATATCTGAAAGTCAGCTCTCCGAGATAGATGGCGAGAGGAGGTTTAGTTAGAGATATGAAGGAAATTAATGCGAGTAGTATCGCAAAATGGCCATTTGCTCCTCACATTTCCCCTCCCTGTTATCATACATTTATCTACCTGTATAAATAATCGAGTAACGATCGCTCGGGTCTCCTGTACTAATTCAATCGATTAGTCTGGCGGTATTCGCTTGGAAGTACGCCTGTCAACTCACGAAAAATCCTGCTGAAGTATTTTTCATCCGAGTAGCCGGTTTGTTCCGCAATCCAAACAATGGTATGGTTCGTATTCAATAAATACTCTTTTGCCTTTTCTATTCGGATAGACCTTGAATAATCATTGAACGTTTTTCCGATAATATCTTTAAAACATTGGCTAAAATAACCTCGGCTAACATTTAATCGTTGGGCCAATTCGGCTGCTGTAAGCTGCTTGCTTAATTCATCTTGAACCATTGAAACAGCCTTAGTGATGCAATCCATGATTTCTTGTGAGTAAGCAGGATTCCCAATAGATTCTTGAATGCTCTTTCGGCTCTTGCTTAACCATTGTTCTACCTGAAACCACGAATGAATAGGGTTGATCATTTGAATTTTGCTTAATCGAGTCTGAGTAAACAGACGGTTCCATTCGATTACTAGAGAATATAGTAGTCCTATTAATTGTTTTTCTTGCAACCTCAACGACTTCAATTCGTGAATAAGTCGATTGAACGTAGTATCGTTATAGAACCAGTTAGAGAACAGCCAGCCAGCCTTCACGTTTTCCAATGCCGATTCATCCGTTTCGGTATGGACATCTATATCCTCGCTTAGGGAAACGTTAATTATTTTGTGATCAGGATGATATTCATAAAATAAAACTTTTTTCTTATAAGCCCTTAACCAGCGCTGCATATCCTTCCAGCTGTACCCCTCTTTGTCAGATAAAACAAGCAACAAGCTCTCTGATTCCAGACGCGCCTTCTCCGACAATTTTTCAAATACTTCATTTTGTTGTTCTTCTTTAGCGAACCACACCCAACAGCTATGATCCGCTTCCATCATGATGGCAGATGCAGGAAGAATCGGTTCATGAGGCCAATTATGATCATCAATTTCATGATTCAAGGATAAAAACACATATCCAAATTTATTTTCGGCAATAACTTGATCCGGATTTAACGTTTTTACGCTTTGGCTTCTTTGTTCATTAATGCGACTGACGATTCGACCAAGAACTTCTTCAAATTGCTCCTCTTCCATCTGCACCTTGGCAATATAATCGATTGCGCCAAGTCTTAACGCTTCCTGGATATATTCGAAATCCTGGTGCAGCGTCAACACAACCATATGCAGTTGTGGAAACCGTTTACGCGCAATCCGCATAAGTTCAATTCCAGACATTACCGGCATGGAGAGATCTGTAAGCAGCAAATCGACATTGTTCGATTCTAAAAACTCTAACGCCTTCTCACCATTACTTGCTTCCCCGACTACCTTCATGCTGAAATCCTGCCAAGGCATAAAGGAAATCAGTCCTCTGCGAACCAGTTTATCATCATCTACCACAAGAACTTTGATCATGATCACGTATTCTCCCCGCTCACAGGCAAAGTCAACACTACGCTTGTCCCCATGCCGACTTCACTCTTTATTTCAAGGCTCGCCTTATCTTCATAACGTGCATCCAGCATTCGTTTAACATAATTCATTCCAATTCCCATTCCAACTTTTTTCTGTTCAACCGTCCGATTATTTAGAAGCTCTTGGATCGTCTCTTCCGTCATCCCTGAACCATTATCATGGATGGATATACGAATATTCTTATCAAATTTGACACTAACTTCGATATATCCATCGTCACTTAAACCATGATACAAGGAGTTTTCAACCAGTGGCTGGAGAATAAAGCGCGGCACGGGTTGTTTAAGGACATTCTCGTCCGCTTCAATTCGAACATCAAACCTGAAATCGTATCTAATTTGCTGTAAAACAAGATACTGTCTCAACGCGTCAATCTCTTCCTCAATGGTTGACACTTCTCCCAATTTACCCAAGTTGTAGTACAATAACTTGTTTAGCGATTTTACGAGCCGATCAATCTCCTTTTGACCATTCATCACGGCCAGCCAATGTACGGTATCAAGAGTATTCATCAGGAAGTGGGGATTGATCTGGTAGAGCAGCTTTTCAATCTCAAGATCTATACGTTTTTTTTCCTTTTGCTCAATTTCATTAAATAAATTCCAGATCTGTTCTTTCATTTCGGAAAACTGTCTTAATAAGTAATCAAATTCTGGGATTTTCGTTTTTTCAAGTTGAGGTTTTAAGCGATTTTGAGACATCCATTTAATCTCTGAATGAAATTGGTT
Source organism: Paenibacillus praedii (assembly GCF_049725345.1). Classification (NCBI taxonomy): domain Bacteria; kingdom Bacillati; phylum Bacillota; class Bacilli; order Caryophanales; family Paenibacillaceae; genus Paenibacillus; species Paenibacillus praedii. The sequence continues at coordinate 22,402 of NZ_JBMWAM010000018.1, forward strand.
TAGCGGCTTGTATACCATCTTCCAGAGCAGCCAAGCGAGTACAGTGGTCAGGCAAATAAAAAACAAAGAAACCAGTAGAATCTGAAGCATCCATTGGTTTTTTTCTTTGTTATAGTCAGCCTGTGAAATAATGGAAACAACACTCCAATTTTGATTAGAGGTCTGTTTAAACCAATAATGATCTTTATATAAACCGGTCCCCACATCCTTTGAGAAATGAGGGAATTGTGAGCCGCTCGCAAAAATTTCCGGAACCTCACTATAAGCGACTCGACCATTTCCATCTAAAATAAGATGAGAAAGAGCTCCTTCATATTCACTGTTGTCTAGAATGTTTTGTGTCAAAGAAAACCCCGTTTCAATATAGACATAGACATCATCACGATCCGGCAGCCCTACCTGCCTTAAGGCAGATAGGACGATTTGATTATCATATACGTTCATGCTTTCATGAGGCCCGAAATAAGAAATACCATAATACTTGGAAAGCAGAGGTAATGAATCTAATTGAAATTTTTCTATTTTTACAGGGAAATTTTCAAACTGAATAGCGTTTTCTTTCTGAATATAGTAAAGCGTTAATCCAATATTGGGGTTGGTAAATGTAATCATGTTTAGTTCACGTTTCAATTGATCTCTAGATTCAAATCGTTCATAAGGATCCATAGATTGGAACATTACATTGTTTAATTCCTCTACTAAATTAGAGCCATATGCTAATTGCTGTGAAATATGGTTTAGATTTCTTATGGAGCTCGCTAATGAAAGTGCAACTTGTTTCAAATTACTGTTTATTCCGCTTTTAATTTTGTTATCAAATATATTGTCAATTGTGTAGTAAGAAATGATAAAAATACTTAAAAAGGGTACCAAAGAACTGACTAAAAATATGATAAAAATTCTTTTTTTCAACGTCATTTTCTTCTACAACCTTCCATATCTATAACTATTCCAGCTTTTTCAGAGTATTTTAGCATGTATGATAAGAATATTATCATTACCACGTGTTCTACTCAAAATGAGTTCGTGGTCACAAAGAAAAAAGACGCATCGGGCGTCTTTATTTTTGTTTTGTTCATTTCCAACGAAATTGTATATCGCTTGCGCGCTTTCCGAACTGCTGATCTGATGGTTCCTGCCAAAGATACCGTCCGGTTTGCCGACCAGTAACTTCAGCGCGGCTGTATACTGAATGGCGTCGATCGCCCAATACATATTAGCTGCGTTGCTATATTCTTTATCGTATTTAAGAACGGCATAATGATCATGGCTTTTTGCTTTCGCAGTCACTTCCGCATCCATGCAACCTCCCTTCTTTTTAGTATAAACGTTATAGAATGCTCTCTGGGATAGATATCGAGATGATATTCAGGTATAGAAATGCACGCAAATGATGCAAGAGAGAATGCTATATTACGAACCCTATATTATCCTCTACTATTCATCTTACATTTGTCTACCCTAGAGTATGGGACTCGTAAGACAATCAGTTCAGCCTATTGTACTCTATATATCGGCTTTCTTGAATTCATTTCATACGTAAATTCAAGTAATTGGCTTACATTTAGCTGAACCACCGACTCGTATGCAATGTGAATATCTTCACTATTCATAGCAAGCGCACAAAAAAAGCGCCTCCCTGGGGAGACGCTCTAAGGATTTGCTTACTCGAGACCCATAGCGCGGTACAGAATGACTGCGGCTTGCGCGCGAGTCAACAGACCATCCGGCCTAATCTCTCCGTCGATTCCGTTCACGATCCCGGAAGCGACGAGCGCCGAAGCGCTGTCTTTCGCGTAATCCGCAATTGCGGAAGCATCCGAGAAATCGTTCATGGAGCCTGAAAATTCAAGCTGTTGACCTGCCGCTTCGAGCGCGCGCACCGTCAGCACCATCATTTCTTGGCGCGTGATCTGTGCTTGCGGGCTGAAGCGGCCGTTGCCTTCGCCTTTCGCGATTCCGAGTTCCTTCGCAATGCGAACGGCATCATAGTAGTAATCCGTAGCATTCACGTCGTCGAATGCCGTGCCGCCTTCGCTCTGAAGCCCAAGGGCACGAACGAGTAGCAGCAGGAAGTCCGCACGCTTGATGTTATCGGATGGCTTGAACTTCGTTTCGGATGCGCCTTGGATGACATCACGGGATGCCATGGCTTCGATCGCCGCTGTCGCCCATACGTATTGTCCGATGTCGTCGAATGATTTATCTACATGAACGACAGCATACGTACTAAAGTGAGTCGCCCGGAATACGACACTTCCCGTTGCCGTATCGTAACGTCCGTTCGGTACCGCTGTTGCGTTACCGTTGTCATCTACGTACCAAATTACGATTTTTCCCGGAGCTCGAAGCTCTTCGGCCGTCGGCTGGTACGGAATGGAGATCGTTACAGGCGCTTTCTGATTGTTCCAAATGATAGCTTGGTTATCCACATGCACTTGAAGGTCGATCGCCGGACGGCTGCCGATCTGGCTGCGAACAGCTTCGTCAGCGTTGTCAAGGTTAGCGGCTCCGAAGACAATCGAAATCATGACTGTCTCGGATACATCCAAATCTGTAAGCATATTGCTTGGAATTTGCACCGTGCCGATGTCCGTTTTGACCGTAATAACAAATTTGTCATTGCTATTTAACGCTTCTGCCGGCAATGCTACTTCGTAGCCTTGGGCGCCAGGTGCGGCTGAAAGTTCAACGACAACTTCTTTCACGCCATTCGCATTGGCGCTTGCATTCGCAAGTGCATTCCTCAGCTTCTCGTTGTTGATCGTGCCGAGCACGCGGCCGTTCGTGACTCCCGGCGTAACCGTGATTAAGTCGTCAGAAGGAGGCGTTACCGGAGAAGGTGATCCCGGAGGCGCGCTAGGCGCAGTAAACTGGAGAACACCAAATCTCGAAGTGTTCTGGTAAGACTGACCCGAAGGATCCGCCCAGTTCACAACGCTGTCTCTTGTGCCACTGCCGTCTTGATCGTTATTAACTTGGAGATCAAAGCCGATGACGGTTCCATCCTTCGGAGAGATCGTATCCAGCCTGATTGCTGCTTCTACCACGTAACCAACGCCGTCTACTACCTTTGTTGCCGAAGTGTAGCTGTCTTGGGAAGCGTGACCGCCTACCGTTTTAACGTTATTGAAATTAATCCGGTATTGACCATCGTCCGCTTGGTAAGCTGTCGTTTTTCCGTTGTTTTGGTCAACGAAAATTTCGACGGAGTCTTCTTCCCATGCGTTCTCGCTTGCGTCGCTTAACAGAGCATCAGTTACTACTGCATACACGTAGAGGTTTTGCTCATCCCACATCGTTTTGAACTTTGCTGTGGAACCGCTCGTTCCTTCTACCCATACTGTTGTTTCAAGCTCGTTTGCGTTCGCCCATACCGCATCGGCATCACCATCGATGACCGGAGTGCCTTTAACCGCCTGCGCAGACTTCGGAGCTGCAACAAGCGTCAGCTTGCCGTAGCCGGCCGTATCCTGATGCTGAAGGTTTCTTGGATCGCTCCAGGAAAAAATCGCTCCGTTCTGACCGTGCTCCGTACCGTCTTGTGCGCCGCCGGTCGTGATACGCAGATCAAAGGACACTTGCTTTCCTAACGTGTTAGCGCTGAGAGGAATATCATATTCTGCAACGTAACCGCCTGTCGTTTCTACGACATGGTTCACTGCACTGCGGGGAATTTCAATGACTGTAATCGTCCCGCCTTCGTTAATAAAAAATTCAATCTTATCTTCGGCAGTTTTGACGCTGTCTTGTACATGAGCAAGCACATACAAGTGATTGTCGTCCCAAAGCGTCTTGAAGCTCGCGCCAAAGGCGGCTGTTCTTTCCGTTTCCATCGCGGAAACGGTATTCCAAATGGCATCCGTTTGTCCATCGACAACTGGAGTGCCTTGAGCGGCATTGCCTGCCTTCGTAACAATCGGAAGCTTGGAAGGAACAAGATTCTTCACTGCTTCCACCATACCCCAATACGCATATTTGGCTTGATGGCGCTTATCGAAAGGGAATGGAGCGTCTTGACGAGTCGTACCGCGGTTATGCAACCAACTGTGATCGTCCGCAATACCCCAAATCGTTACGTTGCTGATCCAGCCGTCCGGATTAAACGCCGGAGAAGAAGGGTCTGCATTTTTACCCATATTATCCAATTTCACTAATTCCTCAAACAATTCCTTATACCGATAACCTTGTCTAATGAGGATATCCTCTGGAATAGGGTCGTACGCCGTGCTGTTGTTCGTATATACGGAAATATCAAGCTCTGTGATCTGGTTGTCAAATCCGGCTTCACCGAATTTCCGAATGGAATCGGAGATTTGTTGAATCGAAGGTCCGCTGATATTGATGTGAGTTTGGTGACCCACGCCGTCAATCGGCACGCCTTCAGCCTTCAGTTTGGTTACCAGGTTGAACAAGAAGTCACGTTTTTGCGGATTGTGCGTGCTGTAATCGTTAATATACAGCTTCGCGGTCGGATCCGCTGCGCGTGCCGCTTCGAATGCTACTTTGATGAAGTCAGTGCCCGTGATTCGGTACCAGTGGCTGTCACGCATACCGTCCGGACGGCCTTCGTCGATCACTTCGTTCACGACATCGTAATCATCCGCAACATCGGCGTATTTGGTGACGACCGTGGCAATATAAGCTCTTAGCCGGTTAAGAACCAGCTCCTTATTGGTTTCATTCGCTTCCAACCAGTTGCCTTGCGCGTCTTTCAGCATCCAGTCAGAGCCTTGTTGATGCCACAGCAAGGTGTGGAATCGGAGCGTCATGTTGTTGTCTTTGGCGTAGTTAACGATTGTATCTGCACCTGTGTAGTTAAACGTGTTTTCATTAGGATTGATCGAGGCAGGCTTCATAGAGTTTTCGGCCACGATCGAATTGTAATGCTTCTTAAGCAATTGATCTGCCGTACCCGTGAATTGAGCAGGCTCGACGGCAGCGCCAATTTCGAAATAATCCGAATAAAGATCCTTCAAGCTGTCAAGATCTGTTTGAACAGGAAGCGGTCCTTCCACTGGTCCGACATACGTCAATGCAAAATCGTCCATGTAGAACGATCTCGGTCCCCCGTTGTCGTCCGCCGTTTCCACGTAAGCATTCAAAACGGCAGGTGTTGTTCTCAAAGTGAACTTACCCGATAGCTGCACCCATTCGTCATCCGTTACCGTGGCATTTGCGGACACGTTCGTGAATGTGCTCTCGCCAGACTGAACGCTGAGCCTTAATCTGGTCGGCTGCTGGCCCGGTGCCATCTTCACCCAAGCCGACAAGCTGTACTCGTGGTTTCTGTGCATCTTACCAAGAACGTTCAACAGCGGACCGTCATATTGAGCGGAGGCTGTCGTCAGCAAGCTCTTGGAGCCGCTCGCCGTATAGTTCGCAACGGAAGTCACTTCGATCATGCCTTCACCGAATCTTCTTACCCATTCGCCTTGGCCATCTTCAAAGTCGGCGGTGAGGCCAGACTGATCCAAATCGCCTGGCTCCTCGCCAGTGCCTTCCGGCGTTACATCGACGATCTTAAACTCGTCAAGATACACATCAGCCAAAGAATTGGTAGCCTCAATATAGACGCGGAACTCCGTCGTATTGCTCGGAATTTCGTAGCCTTTTGTTTCAAAGGCCGTCCAAGCCGTACTAGTCACTTCTTTGTTTCCAATTACCCAAGGGAAATCTTCCGCGCCGCCGGAAATCATCTTCGATGCAAGATGGATGTTATCCGCTCCGGCACCCAATCTAAGCTTAAACGACACATCGTATTTACGGTCTGACTTCATAAGATTTGTTACATCTAAGCTAAGAGCGCTGTTTACTGCGGAGCGGCCCGAAAACTTCAGCGATTTCGTTCCGTCAGACGCTTGTTCGGAAGAGATAGCTGCCGTGCCCGCTCCACCCCAAGATAAACGTTCCCACCCGCCAATTGCGTCATCTTCAAAGCTTTGATTCAGCACAACTGTACCGGTTGGTGTTTCCGGCGGCGGAGTCGGTCCGCCAATCTTGGCGGCAAAGGTGCTCAGCGTATCATTGACCAGAATTATCTCACGGCCCAAAGCATATTTGTTGTCCGTCGGTCTGGTTATGCCGCTGCCCACTTTAAAGGCAAGCAAGATGCCATTTTCTTGTGCCGCAGCCTCAACTTCGGCGTTGTAGCCGCCATAAGGGTATGCCAGCATATAAGGATCTTGGCCCGTTATGCTCTTAAGGTATTGATTGCTTGCTGCAATTTCAGCTGCAGCCGCCTCTTTCGTCAACTCTTTCAAATCTGGATGGGTTTGGGTATGGTTCTGGAGGTCGATATTCGGATCCGATGACAGCTCCTGCAGTTGGGCTGCAGACATGCCATAATCGTTGATCCAATCATTAACGATAAACTGAGTCGCTTTCATTCCGTATTGCTTCAATACCGGGTAAGCGTTCGTATAAAAGTCCGGCGTCCCATCGTCAAAGGTTAGAAGGATCGGTTTTTCTGGAGGTGCGGCTCCATTGAGGATGATGTCGCGGTATGTTGCCGCAGACAACGTGGTATAGCCGTTGTCAGCAAGATATTTCATATGCGCCTTAAAGCTTTCCAGGCTGTATTGGTAGTCACCTGACGGGTTAGGGGTAATGACGTGGTACACCACAACAGGAACCTTCACTTCCGGTTCGGGCGGCGCGGAAACCAGCTTTACCTGAAACGTATCAATGTAATAAGACGCCGTAGCGCTGTCGGATTCAACATACACCTGGTACCTTGTAGCTCTTGGGTCTAAGGTAAAGTTTCCTTTGATTTCGACCCAATCGACGGCTGACACTTGCTGAGAGTTAATGTTTTTATACCTATCAGGATCGTCTCCCGACAAGCCTTCCTGGCTGACTGCCAGCTTAATTGCAGCTCCACCAGGTGTGCCTTCCAATAGCTTCGCATAAATCGAGAATTCATAGGTAGCTCCTTTTTCTAAAGAATCTACATAAGTTCCCGGACCATGCCAATTAGCCGTTCGCCCTGTTGTTTTTAGGCTTCCTGCTCCGCTTTGAGCGGTATCGGTCGAATGTACAACCGTTTCGGAGCCTCTTTTAAACCAACCGTCCACTCCTGTGTCAAAATTGCCGGTGATTACGGTATCTCCAACTGCAGCAGCTTTAGCGGCAGGTGCGATCCATGCCTGCGGAACTAACATTGCGACCGCTAAGCACACGGATAAGTAAACCTTAGACTTTTTCCACATTCCACTTTTCCCCCTTTAGCAATAAGGTGAAACATCCCAAGAGAACTTTTACGAAAAAGCTTTTTCTCATCATCATTTAGTAGAGTATTTCTTTTAACATGGCAACGCCGGTGCCAGTATTACGGAAACGTTCTTCTAAAATCTATTGCACATTCGCCTTTATCTCCTCCTCTAAGCCGCATTTTCAAGCCATTTGTGAAGCGCTTTCAAAAATTCAACGAATAGTGAGACCTCCTTCTAAGAAGCATCTTACTCCGTTTACCATCTGAGAATAACCCCAAAAATTATAGTTGTTATTTCAATAATTTAATAACAAGGAGCAAGAATACTTTTAAGGAAAAACGGTTAACTTGCTTAATGAACGACAGTAGATTGGCACAAGACGGTTCGCCAGCCTTGACGAATATCGAACTATCTTGGGGCTAAACCTTGAGTCATTAAGATTGCCAATAAGCATTGAAATTGATTTACATGGTGGAGGCGCGGGGATTTAAATCCCTGTCCGAAGCTCGCGCCGCACAGGCCTCTACGGGTATAGTCACAGTTTTGATGTCACGAAAACTATTCAGTCGGATTTATGTAATAACTCCCTGTTTCCGTTAATTATCCAATAACAAATAGAGTTTATACTTGCATAAAACGTCACGCATTTTATCATCATAGAAAGGAATTCACAATATGGGTATTCATACGTATTTCCAATCGCTAACCGATTTAGAGCGAATTATCCGTTGCCCAGGTAAATTCAAATTTCAGGAGCATAGCGTAGCTGCTCACTCCTGGAAGGTAGTTCAATATGCCAAGACATTGGCGGATATTGAAGAAAGTAATGGAGTCACTGTGGATTGGAAAAAGCTATACGAAATAACTAGCAGTCATGATTACGGGGAAATTTTTATTGGAGATATTAAAACACCTGTGAAGCACTACTCGCTAGAACTTCGAGCGATGCTGCAAAAAGTAGAAGAAGGAATGGTCGCTCATTTCATTAACGAGCATATTCCGGAAGAATTTAAGCACATATTTCGCGGGCAACTGCGTGAAGGCAAAGACGATTCAGTGGAAGGTAAAATACTAGAAGTTGCTGATAAACTCGATCAGATCTACGAGGCCTTTGCAGAGCTGCAACGAGGCAACACAGAAAAGGAATTCATCTTGATGTATCGGAATGCACTTATAAAAATTAAAGGAATCAAGCTTCATTGCGTTAAATACTTTATTCAAAATATTTTACCTGACATGGTTAGTGAAGGATCAAGATCTCCTATAGATATAGATAAGATTACGAGGGAAGCGTTAGCGTCATAATAATGTTACTTCTTTTCAATCTTTCTTATATTCCTCTGACTTTCCACCACCCACTAGTTTGTCCCCACTTTCTTCTATGATCAAATAAATTCTCAATCTATACAAAAAAGCCAGCCTCTTGTGGCTGGCTTTTTTGATGATGGAGGCGAGGGGATTTGAACCCCTGTCCGAAGGCCACGTCACAGGACCCAGCTTACACGATAACCAAGCCTCGAAAGACCGATAGCCACATTGGTTTTCGCCCCCGCAAGACTGCGGGTAAATTGGGTGACCTGATGAAGCGGAGCGGTCTCGTCCGCGATAAACATGGCCATCGCTTCCCCGAAAGTCACGACATCGAATTTGTTCGCTATTTTACCGCTCCCTCTCTCTCTGAACCGTTAAACCTGTGACAAATAGGCATAGACGGATTCCGTAACTGGAATACCTTCTTTCATGCGCATGTCAGCCTTTAGTTGTTCCGGTTCGCCCGGCACCATAACGCGATCCGTTCCTTCAGCAGGCTCAGCTTTATGAATTTCATCGATCATATGATCCATATTTGCCAGAAAGGCCTGCGGGTCCGTAAACATCGCTGGGTTGAAAACACAATAAAAATGTCCAAGCTTTCGCTTGTTTTCGTATTCACCGTACATAGGTACAATGTGAGGACCGAAGGCGGATCCGGTCAACAAGCCGGAAAAGATATCAACAACCATGGCCAATCCATAACCTTTAGGACCTGCAAAAGGAAGAAGGGCTCTTACATCATGCGCGTTAGAAGTAGGTTTTCCGTCCTCATCGACACCCCAGTCGCTCGGTATGTCTTCCTGACCAGACTCCCTGGCATGCAGAATCTTTCCAAAAGCCACATTGCTGGTGGCCATATCCAGAATAATCGGTTTATTCCTGCCGGCGGGAAAACCGTAAGCGATTGGATTCGTTCCGAAGAAGGGCTTTGCCCCTCCGAACGGAACCGTGACTTTATCGGTATGGGTCATGGCCATTCCAATTAAACCCTCGTCAATCGCCTGTTGTACGAAGTAGGATAAAGCTCCGCAATGGCTGCTGTTGATGACACCAACAGCTCCGATTCCGTTCTTCTTCGCCAATTCGATCGCATAATCCATCGCGTTTTTGGATATCACATGGCCGAAGCCGTCGTCTCCATCATAAATAGCCGATGTAGGTCCAGTTGTTTGGACAGAAAATTGAGGAGTTATGTTGATTCCACCTGCTTGAACTCTCTTGACATAGTGTTCTGTCCGCAGCACCCCGTGAGAGCTCACCCCGCGCAGATCTGCATGGACCAATACATCCGCAACGGTACGCGCGTGCTCTGGGCTGACTCCTGCTTGAATCAGTTTATTGGACGAAAGCTGAATTAAGTTTTCATAAGAAACGATTACATCTGCCATGGGTTGTCCCTCATCCTCTCTTATCCCGTACCTTTCACATCTTTGAAGCCAATATCATGTATCTTTGTTCGGGTAGGTTAGTCTTAAGGTTCGCTTTATTTTTTACTTCCTGATTGAATAAGTATTTTGGATATTCACCATGCAGGAGCACATCGGCTACCCCCATTGCAGCTTTAAACCGCATTTCTGCTGCCGCTTCTTCCGAATACCATGCGACATGAGGAGTTAATATCACGTTGTCCATCATCATAAAAGGATGATTAGGAGCAATCGGTTCTTTCTCCATTACATCCAGCGCCGCCCCTGCTACACGTCTTTCCGATAAAGCTTCCATCAAAGCACTTTCATCGACGACAGGACCGCGGGAAGTATTGATAACAACCGCGTCTTTCTTCATATATCCAAACTGTTCCTTACCCAACATTCCTCTTGTGGATGGGGTAAGCGGCGTATGTATCGAAATGAAATCGGCTCTTTGGCACAACGTCTTCAATGAGACCAGCTCTACGCCCGCTTCAGCTGCAGCCGCAACGGCGGCATAAGGATCATAGGCGATCACTTGCAGGCCAAGAGGTTTAACCTTAGCTGCTAACGATTGCGCGATCATGCCGAATCCTACCAAACCAAGAACCCGGTCTCTTAAACGGTAAATGGGCATGACAGCTTTATAATCCCATAGACCGCTTTTCACGTCCCGGTTTGCCTGCGTAATTTTCCTCGTCCAGCTAAGCAGTAAGGCCAGCGCGTGATCCGCAACTTCATCCTTGCAGTAATCCGGTACATTGGCAACGCAAATACCTTTTGACGTGGCAGCTTCCACGTCAATCGTATCAACCCCTACGCCGTACCGGGTGATCACCCTGCATTGATCCAACTGTGCTATAACCCTCGCGTTTATTGGAGCGTACTGGTTGATAATGCCATGAGCATCCCGGCAAGCATCGATGACATCCTGCTCTGTACGGCACTGGGCAGAAACAAATTCAATTTGCTCATGCTGAAGCACTTGTTCTTCATAGTATAGGTCGGCATACTCACGATCGGTCACAACTACTTTCCATTTTCGGTCTGTCATGACTGCAGTTCCTCCCGGAATAGGATTACTCGAATACCCTGCACAAGAGTATCCCGTTTTTTAATTTTTACAACGCAATCGCTTACAATCTGATCGTTTAGTTGGAATTTTAACATATTTTTCTTGGCTTGTATTGAGAGAAATTAACCGTTTACAGACTGGTCCAATAAGAAGATACATGGTGATGCCAGTTGCGCCTGCGCAAAACTACATTTCACCGCCCTAATTAAATTTATGAAGTCTTTTGCTTTTTTGATTTACTTTATCACATACTTATACAGCAAAAATCCACAACCTCATGCGGTTGTGGATTTACTTGGTGGAGGCGAAGCGTGGCTTAGCAAATCCACAATCCGTCGCCGCGTGATGCTGAGGATGTTTGGGGAAGTGGCTTAAGTTGTAGTACTACAATACAAACACACTACAAATATGCACAATACATCCCTTAAATAGGAAAATCAATAATACAAACACATATTAACCATAGGTATAAGGAGATGACATGTTGTCTATAATGCTTAAAGCAGGGGTAATAAATTAGATCCGCGACCCCATGCCGTACAACCCATGGGAGTTGACAAAAATAAATGAAAAAATTTACAACAAAACAGATCGGAGATGAACTAGGAGTAACAGAAGAAACAGTCCGAAGATGGATACGTGCGGGATTACTGTCAGCGGAATTGAGCGGAAAAACCTATTACATTCCGGAGAACGAAGTCAAAAATTTTACTGAAAGCAAAGGAAAGTCATTCCAAAACGAATCTCAAACAGACGAAAAAAATTTATGCTTCGAAAGATTACTAGCCTCTAGTGTTTCTACAGAAATGAGTAAAAACCTCCAGAATAAACCTTTTTGCTTGTATTCAGGAGTAGGAAGTGGTTTAGCCCCCGGTTTAGCCCCCGTCTTTGAAGCTATAGGATCAGTGATTGGAGTCGCTATCTCTACTGCTATAAAGACAATGCTATTGGATGATAACCTCGAGGTAATGTTCGAAAAATTAGAACAAAAACAAAAAATAAATTAGCTAAAGGAGCTGCTTGTCCAGATGAAAATCAAACCCGATCCTCTATTAATTTTGGGAGAAGAACCCGATTGGATTAGAGTTATACGTATACTTTTGGGGAGGTGATAGAATGGATCCAGTTTCCCTATTTACTGCGGGGGTTACTTTTGGCGTTACTACGTACTTAACTATTAAAGGAAAAAGATAAGTACTAAGACATCCTGAACCTTAAATTATCGTTTTCAAGAAATAATTTTAAAGGAGTGACATACTATGGGTTGGTTCATTGCTGGTGCTGTTTTTGGTGTAACAGTTTGCGTAGTCGCAGAAGTGGCAACACAAAGTTCATCAAGTGTCAGGTCATACAACTAAAACACCGAACCCCATGCGCTTTGAACTGCACCCCGATTGTTAGACACCATCTAACAGTTGGAGGTGCATTTTTTTATGGCTAAATTTAGTACTGAAGAGAAGCTTCAAGCTGTACAAGCTTATTTGGCCGGGAAAGAATCGTCACCTAGTTATCGTACCTTGCCAATAATGGGTTCCCATGATCAGCCGCATTTGAGAAAATTCTAAATTGTTTTCTCATCTTTTCTCGTAACGCTGCCCTCAAGTCACTTTCCCAATCCGACTGCTTCCGCTTCTGGGAGTTTCCGATGCTATGTCATGCCGGAATTCAGTGCTTATGAACGCAAAAAAGGCACAGCAACATTTCGCTGCTTCGCCCCGAGTTTCAATAATCGTACTGAACATAATTTGAGGCTATTATGGGGATATTTATCTCAGGTGATGACGGAGATGATATTTAACTATGATTTGTTCATCGAATACGTCAAAGACGTGTTCAGCGATAATCCATACGCGTTTGAGATTTGTGCGACCGATATGTGGTGTCTAAAGGATAACACCGAATATGAAAATATCTTTATAACCAGATCACAAAATGACAAAGGCATTGATGCGATCGTTATACCACAAGAAAATGTGCATTATCATGGCAGAAAATTCTTCCTGATTCAAGTAACGATGGCAAACAAATCTGATGCGTCATTGGTGTCATTTTTGAAAGACCCTTCAATTTCTTATCCGAATCTTATTCCTACCGATGGAAAGTGTAAGAGGATTGTCTTGGCCCTTGGAACTGCAACTTGCTCAGACCCCACAGTGGAAATCATTTCTGGAACTAATCTGGCAAATTTTATATTGGAGGTTGGGATGAGGTTTAACATAATAAGGGACGGGAGATTTACAGATGATTATCTATCAAATGTTATGTATCGTGCAGACCTTTGGGGAAATGCTCATAATTCCACAGAAAAAGCAGCATTGATGCCTGAGCTGTCTCGCACATTCATCTTAAATCATACCTTACTAAGGAACGGGAGGCTAAATCTTCCACGTGACTTGAGCAATATTATTCGTCATCATGAGGAAAGAATTCTTAGAATTACGACGTCTTCTGAACGTGAAAGATTTATGGTTTATTTCACGCTCAAGGCCGAAAGCAGAGGATTGCTCCTTGATAACGGAAAGAAGAGGCTGGCACTGATGGTGGGTGAGCACTTGAACTATGATGCCGAATTTGAGATCGCCCCCACAAAAAGGTATCTAACTATAAAATTACCAAATACAAATGTCGCTTTGGCTCATTTGGACTGGTCTTACGATTCTCTAAACGCCCGCCATTGCATCTTCGGATTTAAATGTCTATACGACGATGTCCGTCGCCTGGACCCCCGAATTAAACCAATTGAAGCTGTGAACAACCACTTGCACTTTAAGATGAAGACTGCATTAACGGATCCTTCCATAGACGATGGAGGATTGATAAGAGAACTAGTTCTTAGTTCACGCGAAGCAATGTTAGCTGTCCATGTGTAGTCGGATCGTACGAGCTATAGCTTGAGAAACAAGTGGTGGAACAGCATCACCTATTTGCAAACGAAGTTCTACCTTACCACCGTAAAATTTGAATGAATCGTCAAATGATTGTATCCGAGCCGCTTCTCTTGGCGTAAAACACCGGTTAAGCAATGGGTGGACACTTTCCCCGTCACCCGTTGGAACATCGTATCTAGACGTTATCGTACGAGAGGGACGGTCGTAGTGCGGTCTATAATATGCTCCAGAAAACTTAGAGCCCTCAGTTTGGAAGCTAGTCGTTCCTGCCCACGACTTCCCTGGGCTGGTCTCCTCAAGCTTTGCGATGACATCTTCCCTATGTTTAGTTGGGTAATGATTCCACACCTTGTTACCCACGCAGCGTCTTGATCTCTGATATTCGGTAATCGGTTTAGGCAATTGTATTTCAATATCCGTGCTTGATTCCATACCTACCAAGTCGCCGATAGCATCTTCAAGGGTAACAGGTTCATTTGGTACTTGGTCAAAATTTAGCTTAATGCCTAAATTGTTCCCGATTAGAAATCCACGAACTCGCGACTGTGGTACACCAAAATTTACTGCGTTTAAAACGTGTAACTTGACGTGATAACCATAAGGACGAATTGCCCTTGCAAGAAATTCACCATCGATGGTTTTAAAGTAGGATTCCACATTTTCCATTACAAACCAGGTTGGTTCCAATGCAACAACCAACCTCATAAAATGCTCTGGAAGGCTTTTTCTTACGTTAGTTGGTGTTAGCGTAAAACACCGGCCACGGATTGAAGGAGAGAAATCGCGACACGGCGGACTGCCAATCAGAACATCAATGGGGGCGTTTTTTACAACTTCACGTATTTTCCACCCGGGCAAGTTAGAAATATCTGTTTTCTGAAAGTATTTTGGCTTTATATTACTTCGGTAAGTTATTTCTTTGTGATGCTCATTGTCAACCCCGAGCAACATATTAAATCCTTCCTTCTTGAATCCTTCAGAAAAGCCTCCTGAACCGCAAAAAAGGTCGACAACATTATACAAATACAATCCCCCCTCGTCTTATCAAAACTTTATGAGAAGGGGGAATTGTCCTATTCCCTTGTTTTAAGAAGTTGCCGAAGGAGTGAATAAATAAGCGACAGAGGGCAGAATTGTTAACATTGGGTAAGAGCAGGTTATCGAGTGCCTGTTTTTAAGAATACGGGATTCTAAGCTCATAAAAAGGTTTAATATAAAAGCGACGGTACAGCAGGAAGCGTATGAACGCAACCAACCGTACCGTCGCTATATGTGAGTTATGCTCAGAATTTCATCTTGGAATCGTGTCGAACTATCCAGATTAAAAATTGTGGTTTTGCATGGACAAGGGTTCGAAAAACTGAACCGTGGCTGTGCAAAACCACAATTCGCCGGAGCGTATTAGTTAGGATGTTTGGGGAGGTGGTGTCAACGACTTAACCTTATTGACAACCCCAAAAGGAACATGCGCGGTTGGAGAAACACTCGATACTCCCTCAATATGACCTACCTGATCGTCGAAAAAGATATGAGGACGAAATACCTTTAATACTCTCCCCTTCTCTATTCCGCCCAGGAAGAAAGCTTCGTCAACCAGTATGCCAAGAGTTCTTAGCGTCGTTACTACGCGTTCATGTGCAGGTGCATTTCTAGCCGTTACTATAGCTATCCGGACACGCGGGGAATACGCATTATCCTTCTGCTTCTTCTTCCATTCACGCTGCTGAAGAGTGGCTACTTCACCAAAAAATTTGAAAAGCGGTCCGGGCGGCAGAGCTTCGCTTGCCTTTTGCCTCTCATTCTCATGAAATCCTTCCATTCCAAGAGCCTGATAGATCCCTTCCGCTGAATCGTCGGCAATAATACCGTCAAAGTCAAACGCAATCCGAAGTTCCAACTCTTTCTCATCATCAACAAATCCAGTAGGAAACACCTGGGCGGCTGGCAAGCCCATTTCAATGGCAGATCGCACATCGTTAGGATCTGCCGAAAGAAATAATGAAGCGTTAAATGCATTCATGTAAATGAATGGATTCGATCCTGCAACGAATGCAGCACGAGATATCGAAAGTCCATAGTGTTGAATAGATTTGAAAACACGAAGACCCGTATCGGGATCGTTCCTCGACAGTAACACGACCTCAACCGGTTGGTCGGCCGGATCATCACCGTTGATCATGAGTAGACGTTTGATCAAAGGGAAAGCAACTCCCGGTTCTAGCACATCCTGTTCATGATCATGTTGATATTGGCGATATTCTTCCTCTCCCTTTTCCTTAAATACCTTGTCGGACTCCTCCAAGTTGAAAAGGGCACTTGAGG
Organism: Paenibacillus praedii; assembly: GCF_049725345.1. NCBI lineage: Bacteria > Bacillati > Bacillota > Bacilli > Caryophanales > Paenibacillaceae > Paenibacillus > Paenibacillus praedii. The sequence goes on from NZ_JBMWAM010000018.1 coordinate 38,624, forward strand.
CGACAGCTACTACAAACTTCTCTTCTATTGGAAAAGGCATGGTCTCCTCCTTACTGTTATATGTAAAATAGTAAATTCCAGTGGGGAAAAGCCAGTCCCTTCCCGCTGATTATCATCTCAATTAATATTACATCAATATTCGACTCAATCTTCCAAATTCCTTCACTTACAATGAAAAAGTAACCAATCAACGTCGCAATGACGTAAGTAGGGTACTTCTATTAGTCACAAGCACGTTGAACCCCTATCCAGTATTATTAGTTGTGGTTTTAGAGTTCACAAAAGCGAGGGGATTTGAACCCCTGTCCGAAGATCATGCCACACGGCTTTCTACGGGTGTAGTCACAGTTTTAATGTCACCCGAGCAGCGCCTGCCTCGAAAAATCACCTTTCAGCAAAATGTTCAACTAGATTATGAGCGATAATTTCTAATGTATGCAATCCTTTTGCTATATCGACTATAAACTCCACTGCATATTTACGTTCCATTTGCAGATTATTTCCATTGTGAAAACAATGATTTTTGACTAGGGATTCTAATAATGCTTAAGCCTTCAGGACGGACGTTATCGGGCAGTTTTACCTTGTCGGACTTTTTTTAGCACAACTTCACCGCCCTCATTTTCGATGAATTCTATCATCCCCTTGCGACAATTTTAACTTTACCGCTAAGCTTTTAGTGAGCTTACACCCAAACTGTTCCCCATTCGCCCAACTTTACGCGAGTAACGAATTACCTTTCGTTTATCGTTCGCCAATTTGATAACACCGTTCATTCTCATTTTCTCGTTCAGGAGACTTAGATCCCGCGGCACTATAATATAGTTCCGAATTGGACTTCTCACTATGAAGCGGATGGCAATCTGATTACGGGACAAAACCTTCAATCGGCTCTGGCGGTGACAAGAGCAGTCACTACCAATCTCGGATAAACGAGTTCCACCATGCTCTTCGTATTTCCGACAGACATGTTGAACAAAAGAATTTTCCATGATTTTGAAGGTACTATAGACTACAATTTTCTGATATGTAATAATATCGTTGACTAATAACTGGGAGGGTGTCCATGATTAAGGCTAATTTTATCATCGAAAATCCTTTAACCCATTCGTCAACAAAAGTGATAGAAAGCGATCAAGAGACGAATGGAATGGGATGGTTACTAGAGGTAACGTGTCAGCCCAAATCAAAACCTGACATTAAGGAGCACATTCATCTTAGTTGGACAGAGACGTTTACAATCATGTCGGGAGAAGCTTTTTATAAAGTGAATGGCACGGAAAGACGAGCGTCTACTGGGGAAAGTTTTACCGTTATGCCAGGTCAGAAACACGTACACCCTTGGTGCGCAGGAAACGAGCCTCTTGTCTATACGCAAAAAAACGAATTCGACAAGCATTCGCCTGAAGCCGTGCAAGAGGTGCTGGGCGTGTTCGCAACGGTCGCTGCGCTTGCTCGTGAAGGCAAAGTCAACAAGGATGGGCTTCCCAAAAATCCGCTTCAGTTAGCCGCTACGTTAAGAACATTAGCCAAACATGGCGGATATGACGCCAGCATTCCAATAGGAGCAACCAAAATCATAAGCGGAACGTTGGGTAAACTCGCCGAGTTGTTAGGGTATCAAGGAGTCTATTCGAGATATTTGGAAAATCAGTAAAGAGAACAATCGAAAACGACGGCGCCTGTTCGAAAACAACGCCACAGTCTTTCTACGGGTGTAGTCACAGTTTGATGTCACCCAAAAACATATTCCTACTCCACAATTATTTTCACTTGATCTGCCCCATTATAGCCGTAAACTTTTCGATTCCAATAGGCAATCATAGGCTGAACTCTTCCGTATGTCCTTGGCCCCAGTTTCGGTTTACTTCCCACTCATAGCCCCAGCGCACCCATTAATACGGCTCAAAAGAGGGTCTTCGCGAGGGAGCTGTCAAGTGTACGAACTTGATAATCCTCTTCATATGTCGAACCATGAAGGAAGTCCAAAACAACACCGCCTAACTTGAATTATTAATGCCTATCGTCCCTCTAGGTTGCTTAACTATATAGATTCGACAAGAATTCACAAACATCTTCCATACATCCATAAGGCCCGTTTATTATAGTCGTGTTTAATCATTTTGAATTCAGAACTAAGCTTCCACTGATGTCTTCGTTCAGGCATAAAGCTCCACCACAATAAAAAACCCTGACCTCGTGCGGTCAGGGTTCTTATGGTGGAGGCGAACCGTGGCCAGGTAAATCCACAATCCGGCCGAATTTTTTAGAGTTTGAACTTTACGATCGCTGCTTCAAGACCCGAACTGCGCTCCTTCAACAGCTCGGTCGTTTCGGCAATTCGTTTCGCAGCTTCTAACTGATGAGCCGACATCCTTTGAATAGATGCCGCATTCTCCGCAGCAGCTTTTGATATCTGAGATATTTGGTCTACCGATGCGGCAGACTCCTCTGAAGAGGCCAGAACCTCTTCCGCAGCCGCGGAAATCTCTTGGATTTGACTGTTCACCACAATGAATTGATCAATCGTGTGGTTGAACAGCGCTTCCACTTGGTTCGAAAGCGCTCTTCCTTTGATCATTTCTTCGCCTTCCTCCAACATCCTCTCGCCGATATGAGCTGCCTCCTGTTGAATTTGCTGAAGAAGCGAAGTGATGTGCATCGCAGAAGCGGAAGAAGTCTCGGCGAGCTTACGTACTTCGCCCGCTACGACGGCAAAACCCGCTCCATGCTCTCCCGCCCTTGCGGCCTCTATGGAAGCGTTAAGTGCCAGCATTTTGGTTTGGCTAGAAATATTTGTAATCAATGTCAGCACGGGTTCAATCTCATCCATGTAAGTATTGAGAACCTGTACAGAATTTGTCGTCTGTTCCACGGCATTGGAAATAGATGCCACCTGTTCCCCCAGCCGATGGATGGAGCTTCTTCCTTGCTCCGCCGTTTCGAGCGCTTCACTGGAAGTGCTTGAAACATTCGCTGAAGCTTCTGAAACGCGATGGATAGCTGAAGTAATCTCCCCCATCGATTTAGCGCTTTCCTCTGCATTTAAACGTTGATTCTGGGCTCCATCAGCCAATTCCGTGATAGATTGCTCGAGCTGCACGTTGAGGGTAACCAATTGGTTCGTCTCTGACTTGAACTGATCGGTAGAATGTACGAGATCCTGCGTTGTTATTGCCATATCGTGAATTACATCCCCGAGTGTGACGCCAAGTCTCTCCGTCATCCTGATCATTGCCGAGTATGCTTGTCCTATTTCGTCTTTCGAGCTTAATCGTGTGGTACCAAGCTGAGCTTTCGCTTCCGCCAGATCTCCCCGGGCAATGGCCTCTGCTCCTTTTACGATAATTCCTAAAGGCCGCAACGCACGAGACATCAACCCTATAATTAAGATAAAAACAATTAACGTAAGTGCGCCCATCATGACAAGTAACGGTGTACTTTTATCAATGACTTCCCGATAAATCGTATCCGATACAGATATATCCGTATCGATTCCTAATGCCCCAATAACCACCCCAGCCGAATTGTGAAGAGGTGCATAAGAGGATATGTAGCTTCCATAATCCGGGTTTTGCTGAATGCCGGTTTTGGCAGACTTCCCTTTCAATACCGCGTCTAGCGCTTCCGGCGGCATATCTGTCACCTCGCCGATCGGAGACGCTGAGTCCGATCCGCGCGGTTGACCGTCAATTAGAATGATGGGCTGCCCTTTGTCGTCAACTTTTACCGTATATACATACAATGCGCCGATCTGCATGCGATAACGATCCAATTCTTCACGAAGGCTCCAATATAGATCGTTCTCCCCGATATCATTCAAATAGGACTCATAGGACTTCAAATTGAATTGTCCTGCATAGGCCTCCGCTACATGCATACTGAAATTTCCTATCGCTTCTTCACTTGCCTTCTTGGTATTCTGTATCTGCAAGTATATCAGGGCAGCGGACAGGCCAACGAGAATGATGAGAATAATACTAGATAGCTTTACTACTAACCGATTCCTATAACTAAACATGATGTCGATACTCCTTTGACAATGGCATGAGTCCATGGTCCCATATTTTACCCGAAACTCTCTTTATATTCGACAATATCCTCGATTCTCCTTCCTCAACTATTAACAGAACGCTCATCTAACTAAAAAAAATCCACAACCTTATCGGAAAAGTCGATAAGAGGTCCGTCTCGATAAACTCCTTCAAACCGGATCTTTCAGGGCAATATACGTGGAAATGGACCGTATCATTCACTTATATAACGACCATGAGGCCTATCAAAATATCGCAGAAATCGCAAAGAAGACATCTCTTTCGAACTCCTATTCTTGATGATAAGGGCCCGAGTCCTCAATAAGAAGGAAAACGAACTCGATGAGGCAAAATCAAAATAGGACAATTTGGATAAAGTCGGATTTTGACGACAATTACAGAATATCTCAAGGGGGATGGTAAGGGACAAATGCTACAAAACAAAGCAACTCACTCGAAGAAGGATCGCTATAAATCCGATCTATTTCGATTTCAATGAGAAAGAATTTAGCATAACATATAGAAGGCTTCCGGCATTATCTCTTGGGAAAGGCCGCTTTTTGTTTTTATTCAACAAAAAAAAGCAAGTTCTTATCCTTTAAATAGGGAAGAACTTGCTTCTATCCGGGGGAGTCGAACGCGCGATAGAAATAACGATTCCAGCCGCACTTTCACCCGTTCACTTGACGATGGTAATGTCTGGCTTTCGTGAGGCGGCAGCAGAGCATTATAAGATTAGGCACGGAAAAGCCTTTTTCTTTAAGATAGGAGAACGCTGAACGGTTTCCACGTTTCGTGTTGCATTCCATGCAAGAAGCGAGCAAGTTTTCGGGAAGATCGGAGCCGCCTTTACTTGAGGGAACAATATGATCTACTGTCGTTGCGGGACGCCCACACCACAAACAACGGTAATGATCCCGTTTTAAGGCTGCTTTTCGATAGTCTCGAAACGAAAACGGGTTGTATAGCAATTGGATCGTCTGCTCGTCGATCCACAAGGCACGGGCTCGATTCACTTCTCTCCAGGCCCGATGAGGCAGACATGGGGTGAGTTTTTGGCCATCCAAATTGAGCACGGTTATCATAGTCGAATACCTCCTTAGCAAAGCAAAAACCACATCCTCACGCGGATGTGGTTTTACATGGTGGAGGCGAACCGTGGCTGTGCAAAACCACAATTCGTCGGAGTGTGATGATCAAGCTGTTTGGGGAGGTGGCGTAGAGTTACCAATCCTTCAGACCCTTCCTACGTATAAGCATGAACTAAATGCAAATAATACAAGATGAGGAGATTTTAAATACATTGAAGGACGTCTATTCGAATGGAAAACAAGACACAAACAGAAGCTGTAATTGAAACAGTGGAACTTTTAGGCGGTTTTGCAACATTACAAGAACTCTATTGCCAGGCACTTACTATTCCCGGTGTTGTTTGGAAAACAAAGACTCCTGATGCAAGTATTCGTCGAATTGTACAAACATCAGGCCATTTCTTCAATATACGACCAGGACTATGGGCTTTAAAAAAATTCAAAGATAAGTTACCAAGACATATTGAAGAACTTCAAGAAAAAAAAGTTTATGATAAATCTACTCCAAGTATCCACTCCTATTATCAAGGGCTATTAGTTGAACTAGGAAATCTTATGGACTATAGCACTTATATTCCGCCACAAGACAAAAATAAAATATTTGTTAATAAACCTTTATGCAAGGTTGCAACTCTTGAGGCATTACCTCCTTTCACCTATGAGGAAGTGCTGGGAAAGGTAAAAAGCATTGATGTAATATGGATGAATCAGAGTAGACTGTCTTTTCCAGCTTATGTATTTGAAATCGAGAACTCAACAGACTTTTTGAGATCTCTCACCAAGTTTTTCGAAATTAGGGACTTCACTACCCAAATGTTATTTGTTGCACCGGATCGTAAGAAAAAACAATTTAACGAAATAATTAACTCAGAAATTTTTATGGAATTAAAAAATCGAGTAAAATTTTGGAGCTACGACTATGTAGATCAAGTCTATAATTCTTCATTTCCCCAAGCAAAATTAAAAAAACAAATGAAACTATTACACTAATAAATTTGATCCACTACTTCCGCGAAAGACAACAACAACTGAAGGAAAAGGAGCATCACCATTAGAACCTCCAAATCTAATCCTTCGTTTAATGAAGCGAATGTCGTTGTTTTTATCCACTTTTTCGCAATATTCATGCCACCATTTCGTATCAGTTCTTGCAGGTAGCAAGCATACTACCGTTACGCCTTTTAAGGATGATTCATAGGCCTTTTGAACCCACTTGTGAATCCCCCTCCCATACGGAGGGTTCATCCAACAGACTCCAGTCCATTCTTGTCTAAGTCCGTTTTGTGCAATCGTAAAATACCTCTCGCATTTCTTGTTAGACTCGGTTGCGCATACATCAAGGTCAAATTTAAATTCAATATTCAACTCATCAAATAAATCCTGTGGTGTTTCCCACTCATAAGTCGATGAAGAAAACATACCCTCATTCAAGACCATAGCACGCCACCTCCAATAGTAGAAGCTAACCATGGTCCATATGTATGAGGGTCTGATTGTCCAAAATCACATCAAATTGTAAATTGCCTTTACAAGAACCAAAATCAAAGAAAATTATTGTGACAGTTGTCATCCGAAACTACAGAAATGACTTTCAAACTAACCACGCCTAACCCCTGTCCCTCATTAAAAGTTATGGTTTTAACCGGACAAGGGTTCTTGCAACTGAACCGTGGCTGTGCAAAACCACAATTCGCCGCCATTTGTTATTGAAGATGTTTGTTGAGGTTGCCTAAGCTACTTTAACTGAACGCTGGAGTATTTCCTTTATTAAGCTCATATTTTCTAAGGATAACAATCGAATTCCAATAATTGTTCTTTACAAGCCGATAGCCTAAAGGTAACTCACAGGGTAAGTACGCACCTTCCTTTTGAAATTGATTCAATTCGTCCATAATATCTATTCCTAAACCAGCTAAACTAGATATTATGGCATCAAAATCATCATCAGTAAAAGTGAAACTTGTATCCTGCATTCCTTGTAAACCGCATAGTAATGTATTCTGTAATAATAAATCAGAACCGTCCTGCCCTTTACACCACTGATTTATGTCCCAGTCAATCTTCCCATCATAACCTACCTGATTAAGACTACTGAGAGTGGGTATTTTCAATAATTCCCTTAAGGAGCCCCTGGGATAAGTTTCAAAAAGATTGTCGCCTACCTTGTATTCCGGAGAAACCGCCCATAAAGACCGGAAACGAACCCAAACATGCCCTATTCTCTCACCAATAGATGAAAGACCGTTCGTGTATTGATCTATATATCTTCTCTTCAGTAATCCATAGCTTTTATCAATCATGTGATTATATATTTCATTTGGAGATAACGAAAAAATGCTTACAAGTTCGCTGATATCTATAGGGGTATCCACACACCAATTAATTGGCTTCTCAATGTCCCAATTAAAATCGTTTTGAATGCATTTAAGCCATTCATCAATTACATTCTTAGTTGCATTAGCATAATCTATAGCTGTTAAGTCTTTATTATTTTTGCCGGAAATTTTACGGGCAATAGGTTTTGCTTGCCCCTCATCTGGCAAACTGCTTAATAACACAACTTCAATTTTCTCTCCATTAAGCCTGCTAAGAGCTAAAGCACTCTTTGCTTCGGAAATACTAGAAATATCAATCCCAAGACTTAACATAACTAATGACTCACCTCGTTAAGTTTACTTAGTAGTCATGATTATTACCAATAAAATCCTGTCCAACATTAACCATTGTGGTTTTATTTGGACAAGGGTTCATATTTCTGAACCGTGGCTGTTCAAAACCACAATTCGCCGTCATGTGCTGATACGGATGTTCGGAGAGGTGGCTTGAATTCTAAATTAAGATTTAAGATCGATAGGACGATTGCTTCGAATATTGATCCATGTCTTCGAATATTTCATGTAATGCATCAGGAAGTAACTGTTTCTTTAAATTATTCAGTATCTGGTACTCTTTTATCAGCTCATGGAACTCTTTACCGTCATCTGTAAGAGAGTTATATAAAATTAAGACAAGCTCATGTGTAGAGAGTTGGGCCCTGATAATTCTAACATACTTTTTCTTTTCTTCGTATGTTCCATTTCCTCTAGATTCACCATTCTTTATTAATTCCTCGCTTTCATGAATTAACTTAAAGATATGGTATAAATTCCTGAAATAATGCCCTAGTATGTCCTCATGGTACGAAGAGGCAAACAATTGTTTCAATCCTTCTATGGTGTACGGCTCGTCTTTATTAAGAACGCCGCTATGCTCAACGAACCATTTGAAATATTTCCTTCCATTTAGTTCCACTGATGTACTAACTTTCGTTAAACCAAGAGTTTCCGTTTTAGTTCCATTGTAATGAATTGCATTTACTATCTCATGATGAAGTGAGACCATCTGAAAAAATGTGTTTTCAAATCTTTGCTTAGACATTGTTTTATTCTGCCTATCAAATTCTTCTAGTGTAGACTTCAGCTCCTTTCTTTGTGACATATAGGCAGCTACTAATACAATAAAACTTGCTAAAGTAAATAAAGGAGTTGAAGAGCCACCGAGCCAATCCCCTATAGGCCCTAGTTCTTTATGACTTGTGTAAGGTTGCTTTGTTCCATTTGTGTCATCTACTTTTTCAGGGAAGTAGGATTCATATGTTTCCTTTGTCTCCTTGATTTCTTTTGTGGTATCTGTCTCCCTACTTTCTTTTATCTCCTTTGTTTCCCTTGTAATCAATTGATTTTCTGCTATATCCATATTCGCCTTACCTTCAGATACTATTCCATAATACTCCAATTGGCCTAGAAAGATTAGTCTCACAAAAAAAGTACTTAAAAACCCCAGAATTGCAATAATGAGGGCAATAACTAGCAATCTATTACCCTTTATTTTCCTTAGTACATTCTTTAACAACTTCTATCACCTATCACCTTTCCTCAATATGTGGTTGGTTAAAGTTCTGACACCGTTGGTCTATTCTATAAAGGATAATCTTATGTGGGATCAAAATCTCAACAATTACTCGATGTTACTTAGGTTTTTTAACATAAGGCGCCAACACGACGAACCCTCGTGATGTCCTCAAAATTTCCACCAATATCGAGCCTCGCTTTTACAGCAGCTGTCTTGAGCCCGACATTAACACCGAGATCATCCTCGTACCTAACCGAAAGCGCGAAGCTTTTTATTTCAGTTGAACGATACTGAACCCCTGTCCGGCATTAACCATTGTGGTTTTGCATGGACAAGGGTTCAGAAATGCGAGCCGTGGCTGTGCAAAACCACAATTCGCCGGAGTGTGATGCTTAGGTTGTTTGGGGAGGTCGCTTAAACCTTCAATGTAGAGTTGTCTATTTACCCATTATTGCATCGAGCGCATCTTTTGCAGCATATGATTGTCCATCATAATATCCATCCGACATAAATGATTTCATAACAGGTCCAACAATTTTCTTCATCATATCCTCAGAAAGATTTGCGGTTAAATATTTAAAGAACTCCGTACCTTCTACTTCCATTTCCTTCATTAGCTTATTTCTATCAAATTTCACTAAATTATTCGTTACACTATCTGATAAACAATAATAGAATTGCATGCAAAATAATGGGAACATATATTTTGTAATTACCGTTTTGTAAAACGAACTCTTAAACCAATATTCTGTATCTTTTTCTGTCATCCCTGCTTTCTTACGAAAATCATCCCTTAGTATATTCTCCCACTTCTTCAGTTTATCCTTAAATGCTTGTTTGCTTGCCCATACAACATGGGCTCTTTTTTGTTCTTGTGGATTTGGCATTTCACGAAGGTCAAAGTAAACACTATAATCGGTCTTATCCCTATCCACAAAGACTACGTTTAGAAAATCCCCATACCCATATTCATCTTCCCATACCATCTTGAATAATCCCCCAATCACTTACTTATTTTCCTTCTTAGACTTTTACTGTTAAATAAAATCTATACTATTTTGCCCTGGATTGCTATAATTCTCTAAGATTAAAAAACTCTCACCAAAAGCAGAGGAGGCTCCATCTTGCAAAATATTATAGATTACATCAATTCTACTGTAATGTGTGGTAAATGCTCTAAAAAATATCAGAAGACAGAACCAGATCAAAGACTGCCACAAAATTGTACTTGTGGACATGACCTATCCTTTAATAGGGAAATTTTCCGCAGTTTTCGCACACAACAACGTACTAAGAAGATTCAACCCGAAAAATCATCATTGGGCAACGTCCGGGCCATTTTTGATTTTGAACGGTCAGTTTTATGGTGTCCAAATTGTAATCATATGTATATTCGAATTAATATCGCAAGGTTGCCCGAAGTTTGCTGGGGTTGTAAAACTTATAAATTTTCAGAAGAAGAAAAAAATATATATTATAACCTTCGTGCTGGAGGCGGAAATTTTGAACGCTCATTTGTAGATGTGACGGACAAAGTTGCCGACGCAGCAGTTGAGGGAATTCGAGCTTTCTGGAATACCTTGCGAAAGAAATAGAAGCTTCATACTCTCCTTTCAAAGACAATGAAGCTACTATTACATCTGTAGAAGAAACTGAGATTCAAATTAAAATAAAAATTGTACCCTTGTCCAGCATTATTTATTGTGGTTTTGACTGGACAAGGGTTCAGAATAGCGAGGGGATTTGAACCCCTGTCCGAAGATCCCGCCACACAGGCTTCTACGGGTGTAGTCACGGTTTTGATGTCACCCTAGGAACTCCCCGTAACCGGATTCCCTTCGGGTCAGCCTGATTGTCTTCTTCAGCACACCTCAGGCGGAGATGTGACAGCGTATCCCACTAAAGTTGGGCCCCTATCCCGGCACATGGGCGATACAGGGTAGAAGCACGTGTGCAGGTTATTAAGCTGCTACAGCGTAGTTTGTTTGTTGTTTGCCGTTTAATAGGCTTTAGCGTTGATGAAGCAGACGACTCCCTGCTACCCGCTGGCACATTACCCTAAACGTGGATTTAAAGTGAGCTTCATAAGGTCTACACAGAAAAATGATTGCACAATTGTTTCACTTTAACTTATACTTAAACGAACTCAAGATCAGTGTACTATTACTACAAGTTATAAGAATTGTTTTTCACTCACTGCTTTAATTCATAATCAACGTCGACGTCGAATAAAGTGTATAGATATTGGAGAAACTAAGTGATAACGCCTTCAATATTTGCAATTCAGGGATTGTCTTGTTATTATTATGGAGAAACAAACTGAAAGTAGGTGTTCTAGATGAGAATTGATGACTTTATGGAATTTGGGGATTATATTAACGTAATTGTTGAACCAAATCATTCACAAAGTGTTCTGAGGCAATATGAAGCTATGTATCCTCAGTTCAATTCTAGAACGATTTATTGGTACTATTCGGTTCAGGATTTTGGAAGTATTCTCAAAAATGTTATTCCTGACATCGAAGATTGGATTTACCATATTGAAAAAGTAATACAATACGGTGGTAATTTAGATGAACAAATAGTTTCGTTTGATGATGAAGGCGTCTTTTTTTCAACTAATGAGGGACAAGATAATAATCACGAAGAAAAAGAGAGGGAAAAATCCCTCTCTTTTGTTTTTAACTAGTTCTTTTTCTTACTAATAGTGAATTTTCTAGGCTTACATATTAACTCTTTTATCTCTAATCCTTGACTTGGATGAAACAGCCATTGTTTTTTGCAAGCTGTTGCTACTATTGCAGTATCTGCACTCATTGATATTACTTCTTCGTTTTGTTCTATGTAGCCACTATCACAACTCATTAATATTGCTTCAATGCACAGCTTTAATCCTCCAGAAAATAATGACAGCGTTTCTTCTATAGTGTTGAGTTTAATATCCCTAACTCCTGGAATAATAATGTCTTCAAAAGCCATAATCCCTTGAACAAGAGGAATACTCTTGGATTGAAGCATATCTTTAACGCTTCTATCCGATGTCGGCGGATTAATCTTTTGTTTCTCTCCCTCAATATCAACAGTTACAGTAAAGTGTTGCGGAAAGGCTACAGCAATTATTTCAATGTCTGAATGTCCTTTACTGACTATTAAGTCTTTTAATTTTATAGCTGAAACTCCATCAGTCGTGAAAACCAATACCTTCTTTATTTCATTTTGTACAGCTCTCTCTATAACCAAATCAATAGTGTTGTCAATATTAACTTTTCCTTCTTCATTATAATAATATATACTTTGTGAATACCCCAATTTGTCGTTCATATTAAATAATCTCCTTCCGTATTAAATTTTGAATATCATTGTAATGACTTGCAAAATCATTATTGAGCGGATATGCACCTTCGATTAAATACTCATTTGAAACAGCTATCATGACTGGTAAAGAGTAATTTATAATTTCAAGTCTGATATGCTCGGGATACTTGAGTTGATGTGGAATTGTGGGGTCAACATCATCATGGTTTGCGTGTAAATTCCCACTCTTATCTAAATCAATTCTGAATGGCTTTAAAATTTTTGTTGTACAAGTTCTACCTTCAAAATGATATGAGTGCGAAACAATATCATAATACTCATCTTGTACTAAACCTTCTTCCGAATACTTAAGTTGACAATTGTCTCTAGTTTTCATTACTTTCTTTCTGATTCTAATCTCTCTAATTATACCCTCAGCATCAATAACAAAATCAAAAGGCTTATCCGGAAGTTCAACCCAGCTACCAGTAGAACGCATTAGTTCAACTGTTTTTTGAATGTATTTTTTTAAATTAATCTGCAATTTCTCATCCCCCAGGCTCAAAAACTATCTTGCCTTTCAATAAACAAATAGCTTTTACAAAACACTGTAAGAAAAAACCATCTGTGAGAGTGTAAGAAGAATATAAGATGTTTATAGAGCTCTGTTAAGCAAAGTCATCTCAACTTCTTGTTAAATACCAATAATCCAATAGTTCCATTAGCCTGCGAATCTGCATGAATATTGTCTTTCTTCTAGGAATAATCGATATCTTAAGTAAGATGGAATCAATCACCACCTATCTGCCGCCATACTATCTATCTATTTCCAATCACTATTGAATTCAGATGTAAAAAAAGCATTTCATTCCCTAATACTCTATATGTTCATTCTAAGAACATGTAAAGAAACATTATTCAGAGTTCTTGATGTCTATTTAAGTGTGCTTTCTCTCTTTATACAAGAGTCAGCCGACAATATTATCAGTTCTTTCGGTATCACATATGTATACATACATATTCGCATATTGCCCAAAAACTGTAAAGGGAATTGTCGGCTGAATTCATTACTTATGGTCTATATTTCTGCTACCATCGTCTTATCCAACAACAACTCTTTCTTTCTGTATCTGCGTAGTCAGATACAAACTTCGTTGCCAACTTGCAAATGCAATGTATTCCTCCGGCACTGAGATACCCTATAGGTTCGAAGATACCATAATTAATTCCTGCTCCTTATCCATCGACAGCCGCAGCAGCGTCGTCCGCAACTTGTTGGTGAAGATCTCCTCCACACGTTCCTTACGCCAGCCAACATACTTGCAAAATTTCTTACTTAGTATTTCGCAAAGTTGTTTCGCAGTTGGTGAGGATGAATGGCTACGCCCACTTTCTCTCCTATTTCCTTTAGGGCTCTTTCACGTAAGGAAAAAACCTCCTATTGGGAGTGGTACCACACCCTACACCATCAGAAATATTTCTTCTTCGACGACTCAACAGCCAAATCTCCAGCAACCACGCGGTTTTACCAACCTCAACGCATACAAAAACGCAAAAAAACGACCTGACACGGTCGCTTTTCTGATGGTATTGGTGGAGGCGAGGGGATTTGAACCCCTGTCCGAAGATCACGCCACACAGGCTTCTACGGGTGTAGTCACGGTTTTGATGTCACCCTAGGAACTCCCCGTAACCGGATTCCCTTCGGGTCAGCCTGATTGTCTTCTTCAGCACACCTCAGGCGGAGATGTGACAGCGTATCCCACTAAAGTTGGGCCCCTATCCCGGCACATGGGCGATACAGGGTAGAAGCACGTGTGCAGGTTATTAAGCTGCTACAGCGTAGTTTGTTTGTTGTTTGCCGTTTAATAGGCTTTAGCGTTGATGAAGCGGACGCGTCCCCACTACCCGCAACCCGCGCTCGTCCAATCCCCGTCGAATCCATAAACGCCCCCATTTTAGCATAAACGACTAGCTGCATTGCGGCACTACCGTTTAGCTCGAATGAAGCTTTAAGGATTAAGGAACGCTGAAGATCCATTTAAGATCATCCGCTAACCGTTCCGATTGTTAAGCACGAATGCTCATTGCTTTGTTTGTATTGCCGTTGCTACTGCTTTAGTATAACACGAATGGCTGGTTTACGCGCATATTTGTTATTGGTAACAATGGATGCCTTCAACCATGGAAAAAAATTATTTAACGAGCTACCTTCTGCTTTTCACGAAGCGCACGCTGGATGTCTCTTTGCGCATCGCGCTTTGCTGCCGTGTCGCGCTTGTCGAACTGCTTCTTACCTTTACCGAGTCCTATCAGAAGCTTGGCAAAGCCATTTCGGATATAAATCTTCAAAGGCACAATCGCATAACCCTCTTGCTTGGAGAGGCCTAAAAGCTTGTGAATTTGAGACTTATGCATCAATAGCTTGCGTGCACGAGTCGGATCTGTCGGGTTATGCATATTCCCTTGCTCGAACGGACTGATATGCATGTTATGAATGAAGATCTCTCCATTACGAATCGTAGCGAACGCATCACTTATATTCGCCCTTCCGTTTCGCAGCGATTTGATCTCTGTACCCAAGAGCACCATTCCGGTTTCGAAGGTTTCCTCGATGAAATAGTCATGGGAAGCTTTTTTGTTCTGAGCAAGCTGCTTATTCTCACTTTTCTTACCCATGCTGGTCACCTCGACTTTATTACGTTAAAATGTTGTTGCAAGCTATACAGGATTTCATTGTAACAACTTTATGATCGGAAATCAAGGTTCAGCAACCTCTTGGCGTCCTGCATATTTTGATAAAAAGAAGATCACCCCATGTTGCTCGAAGTCATTGCCACTACTGCGAACGATGTTGTTACAGCGGCCTCCCATGGCGCTGATCGTAATCCTTCGTGTATGATAATGCAAACGGTACCAATTAATCAGAATGCACTGGAAAAGCTGCTACAGGCCGCTGGAGAGCGTCCAGTGACCTTCCACCGGGCCTTTGATGAAGTCAAGGACCCGGAAGAGGCGCTCGCCCTACTCGTCCATCCCGGAACCGGTGCAAGACAAGGCGGAAGAGTCGATTACGACATTGATGGAACGCTCGGTCGTCAAGTTCGCCGCTTTGTGGATTCAAAAACAGCCCTTAACCATAAAGGTTAAGAGCTGTTTGATCAACGATAGCAAGCTACTACAGCTTAACTACGTTTTCTGCTTGTGGTCCACGGTTGCCTTGAACAACGTTGAACTCAACTTGTTGGCCTTCTTCAAGAGTTTTGAAGCCGTCTCCAACGATTGCGGAGAAATGTACGAATACATCGTTGCCGCCTTCAACTTCGATGAAGCCGAAACCTTTTTCAGCGTTGAACCATTTAACTGTACCTTGTTGCATGTGTAAAACCTCCAAAAATAATATTAATATGCGCCTGTTTCGTTCTTAAAACAAAAAATTCACACATTGGAAAGGGTTTCATGACTATAATGACACCCTTTTCAATATGTGAATTCAGGTTCATATTATCGATTTCTTTGAGTTTACTATACCTGCAAATAAAAAGCAAGAGACAAGCTTAAATATATTTTCCCATTTTGTCCAATACACGGCGGTCCTAATCAAGCAACTTTAGAACCGCCGTAACCGTTATTTATTTTTTATTCTTGCGAACAAAAGCTGCCGTGGCGTTGCCGCCTCCACCGCCTGCGTTCTTCTTTTTCCGCTTCTTCTTAACTTGTCCGCCTCCGCCGCCTTCTGGGCTCGGCGCTCCTTCTGGACGCTCCCCGGTAAACACGCCACTCTGCGACGTCCTCTTCCGCTTCGCGCCACCGCTACCACCACTGCCGCCACGGACAGCCCCGCCGCTCTCGCGGATGGGCAGCCCCCACATATCCGTGCGCGCCGCGCCACCGCCGGTTTCGCCGCGATTCCGCTCACCGCCGCTTCGCTCGCCGCCCTGACCAAGATCGCTGCGCCACGGATTGGCTTGCTCAACAATACCCGCTCCGCCAGCGCCACGCTCGTCTCCGCCAGATCTGCCGCCGCGTCCAGCTCCGCCGCGCTTCTTACCGCCCGCTCCGCTCTCGACGAGCCACGGATTTCCCTGCTCATTTCCGGCTGCGCCTCCGCTGCGCTTGCCGCGCTTGCCAGCAACGGCGCCGCCTTGCCCGCCGCCCCGGCCTCCGCGATCGGCTCCGCCTGCGCCTGCACCCGCTCCGCGGCCTCGCTCACCACGGCCTGCACCGGCATTCGCACCGCGGCCTCGTTCTCCGCCGCCGCCAAATCCGCCTCGTTTTTTTCCGCTGCGCGCACCGCCGCCAGAGCCTCCGTCGATCACGCCTTTATAGCCGCTGCGCGGCTTCATATCAACCATCTCGAAGTCGATGGTATGCTCCGTCATGCTAACCCGCGATACGCGAATCTTCACTTCGTCGCCGATACGATACACCTTAGACGTACGCTCGCCGACCAATATCATATGCTGTTCATGGAAATGGTAGTAGTCATCGGATAAATCACTTAAACGGATGAGCCCCTCTACCGAGTTGTCCAGCTCGATAAACATACCAAAGCTTGTCACACTGCTAATAATTCCTTCGAACTCTTCGCCGACCTTATCCAGCATGTACTCGCATTTTTTCAGCTGCTCCGTGTCCCGTTCGGCATCAACCGCCACGCGCTCGCGTTCCGAGGAATGCTGCGCAATATCCGGCATCCGGGAATTCAAGTAGTCATGACGCGCATCCGTCAATTGGCCGCCGCCTGCGAGCACCTCGCGAATGACGCGGTGAATGACCAAATCCGGGTAACGGCGGATCGGCGAAGTGAAATGCGAATAAAATTCAGCCGCAAGCCCGAAGTGACCCAAGCTTTCAGCGTCGTATTTCGCCTGCTTCATTGAGCGAAGCATCACCGTCGATATCACTGTCGCTTCCTTCGTCCCTTGAATTTCTCCAAGCAGCGACTGCAGCGCGCGAGGATGAACCGTGTTGCCCTTCCCCTTCACTACATAACCGAAATTTGCCGCAAAACGAATAAAGTTAAGCAGCTTCTCTTGATCCGGGTCCTCATGAATCCGGTACAAGAACGGTACGCGCAGCCAGTGGAAATGCTCCGCTACCGTCTCATTGGCAACGAGCATAAACTCCTCAATCATTTGCTCGGCGACCGAACGCTCGCGTTTGATAATATCAACCGCTTTGCCTTCCTCATTGACGATGACCTTGGATTCCTGAAAATCGAAATCGATCGCGCCGCGCTTCATCCGTTTCGAACGCAGACGCATCGCTAAATCCTCCATCAGCTCGAACATGTCCAGCAAATCGACGTAACGTTCTTTAAGCTCCGTTTGCGGCTCCTCTTCTGTTGCTGTCAAAATTTTGCGCACATTCGTATACGTCATGCGCTCCTTCGTACGAATTACGCTCGTAAATACATCATGCCGGACCCTCTTCAGCGATTGCGCATCGAACTCCATCTCGCACGAGAGCGTTAGACGGTCAACCTGCGGGTTCAAGGAACAGATCCCATTTGACAAACGATGCGGCAGCATCGGGATAACACGATCGACCAAATAAACGCTGCAGCCTCTGCGGAAAGCCTCTTGGTCCAGTGCGGAATTCTCCTTCACATAATAACCAACATCGGCAATATGCACGCCCAGCAAGTAGTTTCCGTTTTCGAGCCGCTTCACATGCACAGCATCGTCCAGGTCCTTGGCATCCTCGCCATCGATGGTAACGATCACCTCGCCGCGCAGATCGCGTCTGCCCTGCTGGACGATTTCCTCTTCTGTGATGGAATCTGGCGCTGCTTCCGCCTCCGCCATGACATCCTCCGGGAAGCCCTCCGGCAGCTGATGCTTGCGGATAATCGACAGAATATCGACGCCGGGATCGTTTTTATGTCCCAAAATTTCGACAATTTCCCCTTCAGCCGCAGAACGTCCCTCCGGATACGTGACAATGCGCACGACGACCTTCTGGCCGGAAACCGCTCCTTGATAGCCGCCCTTCGGTATGAAAATATCCCGATTAATCCGCTTATCATCCGGCACAACAAAAGCATACGTCTCATGATCCTCGAACGTTCCGACGATTTGCGTGATCGCTCGCTCAACAATCCGAACGACCTCTCCCTCCATTCGGCCGCCTTGTTCACTCCTCGACGTAATGCGAACGAGAATCGTATCCCCGTTCATCGCGCTCTTCAAATCATTCGCATGCAAATAAACGTCAGGATGGTCCTTCTCATCTGGGATGAGAAAGCCAAATCCCTTCGCATGTGACTGTAATCTGCCCCGCAGCAGATTCATACGCTCCGGCACGCCGTAATGCTCACTGGGCGTTCGAATAATTTTCCCCTCGTCCTCCAGCTTATTGAGCAGCTTCAGAAATTGCTTAAATTCCTCCGCATCCTCAATTCCAAAATGCCGCTCAAGCTCTTGGTAACTCATCGGCTTATACGCCGACTCACGCATAAAATCAAGCAGCCCCTGCTCGTCCATATTCATGATTGCATTGTCCCCTTGTGCACCTGGCAGACTACTATAGCTTCGCTTGCAGCAGGTTGATAGATTATTATATACCATGTAGTATACACGAAATGGAAGCAGAGCATCCGTCCGAATCCGGAAAAAACAAAAAAAGCGGGGAATTTCCCCCGCTTTTTGCCTGTGTGTTCATTATTGTTGAACGAAATAAGAAACAATCAACGCCAAAACGAAAAAGCCTACTGCCAAACCAACCGTCAGACGCTGTAAGAACAAATCCAAACCGCGCGCCTTCTGTTTGCCGAACAAGTGCTCAGCACCGCCCGTGATTGCACCGGACAAGCCTGCGCTTTTTCCTTTTTGCAGCAATACGACAGCAATTAGGCCGACAGAGAACAAAACGAGCAAGATCTTCAAAAAGATTTCCATTTATTCCACCTCCAGCATAGGAGCTCCGTTAAAAACACGTAGTTAGATTGTATCATAGCCATATCGGATTGACAATAGGACAATCCTAAATTCTAGCTATAAGCAATAAAAATAGAAGAGCGCATTCCAAAGGAACACGCTCTTCACAACAAACCGCCAAACCGAAGCAGTTACGTCTTATTTGAAGTTTTTCAAGTTGTAGAATGCTTTTTTGCCCGCATATTGAGCAGTCGAACCAAGCTGGTCCTCAATGCGAAGCAATTGGTTGTATTTCGCAACGCGGTCCGTACGGGACGGAGCACCTGTTTTGATTTGGCCAGCGTTTGTAGCTACAGCGATGTCAGCAATTGTGCTGTCTTCGCTCTCGCCGGAACGGTGGGAGATAACTGCTGTATAACCAGCGCGTTTAGCCATTTCGATCGCATCGAAAGTTTCAGTAAGCGTACCGATTTGGTTAACTTTAACCAGAATGGAGTTACCTACACCCTTATCGATTCCATCGGACAGACGCTCTGTGTTCGTTACGAACAAATCGTCACCAACGAGCTGTACTTTGTTGCCAAGCTTCTCGGTAAGCAATTTCCAGCCATCCCAGTCATCTTCGGAGCAGCCGTCTTCGATTGTAAGGATTGGGTATTTGTCAGCCCATGATGCAAGAAGGTCAACGAACTCAGCAGGTGTAAACGATTTGCCTTCGCCTGCAAGCACGTATTTGCCGTCTTTGAAAAATTCAGTAGAAGCAACGTCCATTCCAAGGAATACGTCAACGCCTGGCTTGTAGCCTGCGCGCTCGATAGCAGAGATGATGGTTGTGATTGCTTCTTCGTTGGAACCAAGGTTAGGAGCGAAGCCGCCCTCGTCGCCTACAGCTGTGTTAAGACCTTTGTCATGCAATACAGCTTTCAGGTTGTGGAAGATTTCAGCGCCGATACGAAGCGCTTCTTTGAAGCTTTCGGCACCGACAGGAAGAACCATAAATTCTTGAACGTCGATGTTGTTGTCTGCGTGCTCGCCGCCGTTGATGATGTTCATCATTGGAACCGGCAGCGTCTTAGCGTTGAATCCGCCAAGGTAAGTGTAAAGAGGAACATCAAGCGCGTCAGCAGCTGCGCGAGCGACTGCCATCGATACCGCTAGAATAGCGTTAGCGCCAAGCTTAGCTTTGTTCGGAGTACCATCTAGCTCGATCATTTTACGGTCGATGGCTACTTGGTCAAGAGCATCCAGGCCGATGATTTCAGGAGCGATTTCAGTGTTCACATTTTCAACAGCTTTTAGAACGCCTTTCCCGAGGTAACGAGATTTGTCGCCGTCACGAAGCTCAACAGCCTCGTAAGCGCCAGTGGAAGCGCCGGATGGAACGATTGCACGGCCTTTGCCGCCGGACTCAAGGGAAACTTCTACTTCTACAGTTGGATTCCCGCGGGAATCCAGTACTTCGCGTGCGTAAACATCAACGATAATAGACATGAAAAAAACACTCCTTTAATATTTTTTATTTTTACTGCCCTTGCTTGTCGAACGAAGCGGCTGAGGCCGCCCGCTCTTATTTTTTAAGTACCAAAGACGTGCCTGTCATTTGCTCAGGCTTAGCCATCTCCATTAATTCGAGGAACGTTGGCGCGATGTCGGCAAGTATGCCGCCATCGCGAAGCGTTTCACCCGCTCTTGTGACGATGAGAGGAACCGGATTCGTCGTATGCGCGGTAAACGGACGGCCATTCTCGTCGAATACCATATCCGCATTACCATGATCGGCCGTAATGATGCAAACGCCGCCTTTGGCAAGTACCGCTTCCACTACTTTGCCCAGGCACTCATCCGTTGCTTCAACCGCCTTGATGGTTGGCTCCAGCATGCCTGAGTGGCCTACCATATCAGGGTTTGCAAAGTTAAGAATGATGGCATCATGCTTGTCTGCTTCAATCTCACGCACTGTCGATTCCGCAAGCTCATATGCGCTCATCTCAGGCTTCAGGTCATAGGTTGCAACCTTCGGCGAGTTGATCAGCACGCGCGTTTCGCCCGGCAGCTCTTGGTCGCGTCCGCCGCTGAAGAAAAATGTGACGTGCGGATACTTTTCCGTTTCAGCCGTTCGCAGCTGTTTCTTGTTGTTTTGAGCAAGCACTTCGCCAAGCGTATTATCCAGGTTCTTTGGTGAATACGCAACGAATCCGCCAACGGTTTCACTGAATAACGTCAAACAAACGAAATACAGGTTAACCGGGTGATTCTCGCCGCGATCGAAACCGCGGAAGTCTTCGTTCGTGAACACCTGCGACAATTGAATCGCGCGGTCAGGACGGAAGTTGAAGAAAATAACCGCATCCTCGGATTCCACGAGAGCTACCGGTTTGTTTACTTCGTCTACAATAACCGTTGGCATAACGAATTCATCATAAACCGATTTTTCGTAGGATTCAACTACAGCTTGAATCGGATCGACATATTGAGGACCTTCGCCGTAAACCATAGCGCGGTAGGATTTCTCCGTACGCTCCCAGCGCTTGTCGCGGTCCATAGCATAGTAGCGGCCTTGTACTGTTGCGATGCGGCCTATTCCGACCTGTTCGATTTTTGCTTGCAGCTGCTCGAGGTAGCCCTTCGCGCTGTCCGGGGACACGTCGCGTCCGTCGAGAAAGGCATGGATGTAAACTTCCTCAAGATTTTCCTTCTTCGCCAAATCAAGCAAAGCGAACAAATGCTGAATGTGACTGTGTACGCCGCCATCTGACAGCAACCCGTACAGATGAAGCTTCTTGTTATTCGTTTTCACGTGACGCACAGCGCCGAGAATCGTTTCGTTATCATAAAATTCACCGTCGCGAATCGATTTGCTGATTCGAGTCAGATCCTGATATACGATACGGCCCGCGCCGATATTGAGGTGACCAACCTCGGAGTTGCCCATTTGACCTTCCGGCAAGCCAACAGCTTCGCCAGCCGCCGTCAAAGTCGTATGCGGGTAAGTCGACCAATAACGATCATAGTTCGGCTTCTTCGCTTGCGCTACGGCATTTCCCGTTACGTCATCACGTAAACCGAAGCCATCTAGAATAATGAGTGCTACAGGTTTCGGAGCAGCCATATTACTTGGCCCCCTCGACCAGTGCGATATACGATGCAGGCTCTAAGCTTGCGCCGCCGACAAGAGCGCCGTCGATGTCTGCTTGCCCCATGTATTCCGCAACATTGTTAGGCTTCACGCTGCCGCCGTATTGGATACGAACAGCATCAGCTGTAGCCTGATCATAAAGACCAGCCACTACGCCGCGGATGTAGCCGATAACGTCCTGAGCATCCTCGGAAGTCGATGATTTACCTGTTCCAATGGCCCAGATTGGCTCATATGCGATGACAACCTCAGCTGCTTGTGCTGCGGACAGACCTTGGAAAGCCGCTTCCGTCTGCACTTTGCATACGTCCTTCGTTTGTCCTGCTTCACGCTCTTCCAGCTTCTCGCCTACGCAGACGATTGGCAGCAAGTCGTGCTTGAATGCCGCGTGAACCTTCTTGTTCACGATTTCGTCCGTCTCCGCGAAATAAGCACGGCGCTCGGAGTGGCCGATAATCACGTATTTCACGCCGAGATCCTTCAGCATAACGCCGCTGATTTCGCCTGTGAATGCGCCGTTGTCTTCGAAGTGAACATTTTGCGCTCCAATAGCGATCGAAGTGCCCTTTGCCGCTTCAACCAGCGCCGGAAGCGTCGTATAAGGCGCGCAAATTACGCTTTCTACGCCTGCAACCTCGGCCTTGCCTTTAATTTCGGAGAAAAATGTTACAGCTTCGGATACCGTTTTGAACATTTTCCAGTTGCCTGCAATAATCGGTGTTCTTTTGCTCATGATTAGTCCTCCTGGGTCAAATATTTGTATTCTTTCTTGCCATTACATTTATTTATCGTTTAGCGCTACCACGCCAGGAAGTACTTTGCCTTCCATGAACTCGAGGGAAGCGCCGCCGCCAGTCGAGATGAAGTCCATTTTGTCAGCCAGACCGAATTTCTCAGCTGCTGCAGCGGAATCGCCGCCGCCGATAACCGTATAACCAGCTGTGTCTGCGCATGCGCGAGCTACCGCTTGGGTACCATGAGAGAATGGCTCGATTTCGAATACGCCCATTGGCCCATTCCATACGACCAGCTTGGAGTTTTTGATTACATCAGCGTAAATTTCACGCGTTTTCGGTCCGATGTCAATGCCTTCCCATTCAGCAGGGATGCTGTCAACGTCAACGATGTTTGTGTTTGCGTTCGCGCTGAAATCGTCCGTTACGACAATATCAACTGGAATGAGGAAGTTTTTGCCCAGCTTTTTCGCTTTCTCGATGAATTCAAGCGCTAGATCAAGCTTGCTGTTGTCAACGAGCGATTTGCCGATTTCATGGCCTTGCGCTTTGAAGAACGTATAGGACAAGCCGCCGCCGATAATGATGTTATCAGCAATTTCAAGCATTTTGTCGATAACCGCAATTTTATCTTTTACTTTGGAACCGCCAACGATGGCTGTGAAAGGACGCTCTGGGTTGTTAAGCGCTTTGCCTAGCACTTCAAGCTCTCTCTCCATAAGAAGGCCAGATACAGCCGGCAGAATATGCGCGATGCCTTCAGTTGATGCGTGAGCGCGGTGAGCGGCGCCGAAAGCGTCGTTCACGAACAGATCAGCAAGATTAGCGAAAGCTTTAGCAAGCTCTGGATCGTTTTTCTCTTCGCCCTCGTAGAAACGCACGTTTTCAAGCAATAGCACGTCACCGTTGTTCATAGCGCCGATTTGAGCTTCTACTGCCGCTCCGATTGCTTCGTTTGCTTTTGTTACTTGCTTGCCAAGCAGCTCAGATAGACGCACTGCGGAAGCGGTGTGGCGAAGCTCCTCCACAACTTGACCATTCGGACGGCCAAGGTGGCTAGCAAGAATAACTTTCGCGCCCTTGTCGATCAAGTAATTAATCGTAGGAAGCGTTTCACGAATCCGCTTGTCATCGGTAATTTTACCGTTTTCGAGAGGCACGTTGAAATCCACGCGCACAAATACCCGTTTGCCTGCTAATTCCGCTACATCACGTATGCTTTTCTTATTCACCGATAAAAACCTCCCGGAAATTTGTTATGAACAGTAACGCTGTGCTCCCTAAAAAAATCTAACGCTCACTATTTATGAGCTTGCTCTACCGATACTCCAAACCGCAAAAAAAGAAGGTCGCTCCTTCAAAGAAGGAACGACCTCCTGGTCAGCGGCCTGTAGTCGGCCGCAAACCAAGGACCTTAGCTCCGCTCGCGGTGCCGCGGCCCGTCCGCCTTCTTTGCTTACAGACCTTTGCTTGCGATGTAAGCAGCAAGATCAACTACGCGGTTCGAGTAGCCCCACTCGTTGTCATACCAGGAAATAACTTTAACCATGTTGCCTTCAACAACCATTGTCGACAGACCATCGATTGTGGAGGAAGCAGGGTCGCTATTGTAGTCGCTCGATACAAGCGGCAATTCGTTGTAGTTCAAGATGCCTTTCAAAGAACCTTCGGAAGCTTCTTTGAATGCAGCGTTAACCTCTTCAACCGTAACGTTTGTTTTCAGCTCAGCAACAAGATCTGTTACAGAAACGTTAGGTGTAGGTACGCGCATAGCCATACCGTTCAATTTGCCTTTAAGCTCAGGAAGTACAAGTGCTACAGCTTTCGCTGCGCCAGTGGAAGATGGAATGATGTTCTCAGCAGCTGCACGAGCACGACGCAAGTCTTTGTGAGGAACGTCAAGAACGGATTGGTCATTTGTGTACGAGTGAGTTGTTGTCATCATACCTTTAACGATACCGAATTTGTCGTTCAATACTTTTGCGAAAGGAGCAAGGCAGTTTGTTGTGCAAGAAGCGTTGGAAATAATGGTATGTGCCGCAGGGTCGTACTTATCTTCGTTAACGCCGATAACGACTGTAATATCTTCGTTCGTTGCTGGAGCGGAGATGATAACTTTTTTAGCGCCGCCTTGCAAGTGAAGCTCAGCTTTTTCTTTCGCTGTGAAAATACCAGTTGATTCAACTACGATTTCAACGCCAACGGATCCCCAAGGAAGATCTGCAGGGTTGCGCTCTGCGAATACTTTGATTTCGCGTCCGTTTACGATCAGCGCGCCTTCTTTTGCTTCAACAGTTCCGTCAAGTTGACCGTGTGTTGTGTCGTATTTCAGAAGATGTGCCAGTGTAGCAGTGTCCGTAAGATCGTTTACCGCTACGATTTCTACGTTCGGGTTGTTCAGTGCTGCGCGGAATACGTTACGGCCGATGCGACCAAAACCATTAATACCAACTTTAACCATTTGTTGTTTCCTCCTAAGCGTTTTGAAAGATTAATATATATATTTCAAGATGTTTTGCAGCCGAAGCGTAATGTCCTTCGCAAATCATCATGATTTCTACCTCAGTGCTTCCCTTGCTCAATTAGAGCTACGATTTCAAGTGCGGCTGCTTCGTCCGTTACAAGCACATCATTGTGACCGAACCGCATAATCGCCGCGATTGCCTCTCCCTTGCTCTTGCCGCCGGCAACGCCGATAACAACTTCAGTGTTTACAATATCCTCAAGCCGTAACCCTACGGTTTGCATCTTGTGCACGACAGCGCCCTTCCGGTCAAAATAAAACCCGAACGACTCCGCCAGCGCGCCTTCCGCCGCCAGCGCATCAATCACTTCGCGATCGAGCCGTCTTCTTCCT
The DNA here is from genome assembly GCF_049725345.1 of Paenibacillus praedii. Lineage (NCBI taxonomy): Bacteria > Bacillati > Bacillota > Bacilli > Caryophanales > Paenibacillaceae > Paenibacillus > Paenibacillus praedii. The sequence continues at coordinate 64,542 of NZ_JBMWAM010000018.1, forward strand.
GCCATGACCATAGCGTCCCCGATTCCGTGTATAACAATGCGGGCACTGCGGATAACATCGACGATCTCTTGAATGTTAGGCTCCTGCATAATAGAAGCGAAAGCTTCCTCACCCAGATGGTCCGGCACATGCAGCAGGCGATACTGCCCTCCCGTTCGCTTCGCCATCGTGGAAGCAATCGTATTCGCTTGGTAATCAAGACTTTCCCCGAGACCGCCTCTTGCCGGCACAAACCAGTTCGTTTTGAGCGGCGTGCTCGAAACCAGTTGATTGGCTACCTGCGCGATCGTTGTGCCGCCTGTAACCGCGACAACATCATTTGGCTGCAGCACTTTGTTCAGCACTTGGCACCCTGCCCGACCCAGCTCTCGCTTTGTTTGCGCGGAGGTTTCAGAGTCGCCCGTTACAATGACAACCTGTGATAGGCCAAAATAGCTGCGTATCGTTTCCTCCAGCTCAGACAAGCCGAACATCGTCTTATAGAAGGGTTCAAGCTGTTCCAATAAAAGCTTACCCGATTCGCTGATTCGCATGCCTCCCGAATAAATTTCGAGCAAGCCCTGCGTTTTCAGAAAATCAGTCTCTGCACGAAGCACACGTTCCGTCATCGATAACGCTGACGCCAGCGTCCGGCGTCCAATTAAATCCGACAACATGACTTGATGTAATATAGAATACCGCTTCCTCATGACGTCAAGCAGATCCGGCACAAGCTGCTGCTGCAGTTCAACGATCTGACGCATCTCTCATCCTTCACTCCATCGGCACTAACGTATTCGGCAATTCACATCTGGACATTTATCGTCCCGCTGTATCATTTCAAGTCCCACCTTTAGTTTATCGGAAATGAGCAATAGAAGCAATAGCCGTTTTCTAATTATGAACGCTTTCTGTCACATTCTTCACAAATTTAATTTTTGTTTTCCACTTGCTTTCAAGTATGTAATATCATATAATCATGCTTGCTACTGTTTTTTGCGCCCGTGGTCCAATGGATATGACGTAGGCCTCCGGAGCCTGAGATCTAGGTTCGATTCCTAGCGGGCGCGCCACAATACCTATCATGATACCGACAAACCGTTCCTATACGCTGGAACGGTTTTTTTATTGGTCCTACAGCAATCATTCTATGTCTTTATTTGCTGGCCGGAGCCGCAAATCAAACTGGTCTGACCATCTTTGACTTTTGTCTCCGCATCCGTTATTATAGGTGTACGATTTAACTTAACATTGATCTTGAGGAGGGGGCTTACGTTGGATATGAATTTCGTGCCTATGGTTATTGAGCAAAGCAATCGAGGTGAGCGTGCCTATGATATTTACTCTCGCCTATTGAAAGATCGCATTATTTTTCTCGGCTCTGGAGTAAATGACGTGGTGGCCAACTCCATCATAGCTCAAATGCTGTTCTTGGCAGCCGATGACCCTGAGAAGGATATTTCACTTTACATTAACAGCCCGGGTGGTTCCATTACTGCAGGGATGGCTATCTATGATACGATGCAATACATTAAGCCGGACGTGTCCACCATTTGTGTCGGCATGGCCGCTTCCATGGGCGCTTTCCTGCTGACGGCAGGCGCTATAGGCAAGCGATATGCGCTTCCAAACAGCGAGGTTATGATTCACCAGCCGCTTGGCGGCGCGGAAGGTCAAGCGAGCGATATCGAAATTCGCGCTCGCCGCATTTTGAAGATGCGCGACAAGCTGAACCACATCCTCGCCGAACGCAGCGGTCAGCCGCTTGAGCGTATCGAGAAGGACACCGACCGCGATTACTTCATGAGCGCGGAAGAAGCCCGTCAATACGGACTAGTTGATAAGGTCATTGAGAAAGTGGGCTAATCAGCAAGCTAGAAGCAACAAAAAAACAGCAGGACAGAGAAAACTCTGGACCTGCTGTTTTTTTATACGGACCTCAGATGGTACAAAAAAAAGAGCTGTCTCCACAAACTCTTCACGAGCCCGCGTGACCTCTCCTCTTCTTATATGCAGCGTCTTATTGGTTTTCCAGTTCTTCTTTGCTTACTAAAGCGACTAAAGCGTTTACAGCCTGCTCTGCGTCCGAACCATCCGCACTGATGGATACTTCAGTTCCCGAGCTAATTGCTAAGCTCATAATCCCCATAATGGATTTAGCATTCACTTTTTTGTCGTCTTTCTCCACAAATACTTCGGAGGAAAATTTGTTCGCTTCTTGTACGAATAGTGCTGCAGGCCTTGCATGAAGTCCCGTCTTAAGACGAACGACTACCGGAAGCCTTGTCATAGAAACCATACCCCCTATATTTTACTAATTCCTTTGTATGCGTCACGAAAAAGCCATTTTGCATTATTATAACATTATACCATTCGATACACTAGGTTAAAAGCTCAGACTCCACGGATTTTTTCCGCAAGCTCATCGATTTTGCGCAAACGGTGGTTTACGCCCGACTTACTGACCTTGCCCCCCAGCATTTCACCGACCTCTGTCAGATTCATATCCGGATGCTGCAGCCTGATGACGGCAACCTCCCTCAATTTATCCGGCAGCGTTTCGAGACCCACTTCTCTTTGCAGCAGCTTAATATTCTCGATTTGACGAACAGCCGCTCCAATCGTTTTGTTCAGGTTAGCCGTTTCACAATTAACGATCCGGTTGACCGAATTACGCATATCCCGCATGATTCTTACATCTTCAAACTTGAATAATGCCTGATGCGCGCCAATAATATTGAGGAACTCGATAATTTTCTCGCCCTCTTTGATATAGAAGATAAAACCCTTTTTCCGTTCGATGCATCTTGCGTTTAGTTCAAACTTGTTCGCAAGCTCGACGAGCGCCTCGCAATGCTCCTGATACAACGAGGAAATCTCCAAATGATAGGAGGAGCCCTCCGGATTATTGACGGATCCGCCAGCTAGAAAAGCGCCTCGCAAATACGAGCGTTTGCAGCATGGCTTGCGAATGATCTCCTTGTCGATACCCAGATTGAACATAAACCCTTCTGATACAATTCTAAGCTCGCTCAATATTTCCTGCACTCCGGCTGGAATTCGAACAATATAAACATTATTTTTTTTGAGTCTCATCTTTTTACGGACAAGCAGCTCGATATGAACCTCATAATGTTTTTTGAGCAGGGAATAAATTCTTCTGGCAATCGCCGCATTTTCCGTTGAGATGTCCAAAACGACTTTGCGGCTGGATACGCTAACTGAACCGTTCATCCGTATGAGCGCCGATAGTTCCGCTCTCTCGCAACAGCTGTCCGCTTCAATTAAAGTTAGCTCCTTCTTTGTTTGCGCCGCAAATGACATCGTTCATCACCTCTTTCGTAACATCCAGTTCTCTACCAGTTTATAGATATGATGACTTAAACGTTCGGCATCATGCCGCAAAAAGGTCCGAAATAGTACAAGCCGGTCCGCAATGACCTCATAGCCTTTTTGCGTCACCGCATCCAAATCAAGATGAACCGCCTTAGCGCCCATTTCTGCATACTTGCTTTCGATTTGAGGCGGAATTTCTCCATCATTCACAATGACATAATCGAATAAATGGTGGCCAATATGAGCATGAATGGCATCCAAATGATCACCCACCGAATAATTATCCGTTTCACCCGGCTGCGTCATCACATTGCATACGAATAGCTTTACCGCCTCGGATTCCACGATTGCATGTGCAAGCTTCGGAACAAGTAAATTAGGAATAATACTTGTATATAGGCTGCCAGGTCCGATCAAAATCGCATCTGCCTGTTCAATCGCTTCAACTGCCTCCGCCAGCGGCTCTACATCGGCTGGTTCAAGGAACACATGTTGAATGGCCTGACCCGCCTTCGGAATCATGGACTCCCCTGTAACAATGGAACCATCGGCCATCTCTGCCTTTAGCACAATCGCCTGGCCTGCTGCAGGAAGCACCCGCCCTCGAACGGCAAGTACGCGGCTTAGCTCGCGGATACCTGTAACGAAGTCGCCCGAAATGTCGGTCATAGCAGCGAGCATCAAATTACCAAGACTGTGACCGGCAAGACCGGGCACAGTCTTAAAGCGGTATTGCAGTACCTCCGTCAGCAGCGGCTCCGCATCCGCCAGCGCCATGAGCACATTGCGAATATCGCCGGGCGGCGGAATTTGAAGCTCATTTCGAAGAATACCTGAGCTTCCTCCGTCATCGGCTACCGTTACAATAGCTGTGATGTCGAGAGGCTTCTCTTTGAGTCCGCGCAGCATAACAGAGAGACCTGTACCGCCGCCAATGACGACGATTTTCGGCCGTCTTATAATTTTCTGTCTATTTTGCATCCATCCACCCCATCAGTGCTTGTCACGATCGGAATCGCGATGACTGACGCGGACCCGTTCCGTATCACTGCTTCCGAGCATGCGGCCCAAATATTCAGCAATGGCAACAGAACGGTGCTTTCCGCCTGTACAGCCAATACCGACGACAACCTGACTCTTCCCTTCCTTACGGTAAAGCGGAATAAGGAATTGCAGCATATCCAACAGCTTCGTCAGAAACTGCTGCGTCTCGGGCCATTTCATAACGTAATCGTATACATCGGGGTTCTGACCGGTATTGGGGCGTAAATGCTCCACATAATGAGGATTAGGCAAAAAACGAACATCATAGATGAGATCAGCATCAATTGGAATCCCGTATTTAAAGCCGAAGGAGGTTACGTTAATTGACAGGCTATTTTGCTCTTGATTAGTAAAGTGTGCAATTATCCGTTCCTTTAAGCGCACAGGCTTCAAATTACTCGTATCGATTACCTGTGAAGCTGACCCCTTCAAATCCTCCAGAAGCCGGCGCTCGTTGCGAATACCCTCCAGCGGCAACCCGTCGGGTGCTAGAGGATGCCGCCTGCGGCTTTCTTTGTAACGCTGGACAAGCACTTCATCCGTTGCATCCAGAAATAGAATCTCGCAGCTGATTGTGTAATGCTCCTTGATATAGGATAACGATTCTGACAGCGCGGTAAAAAATTCCCGGCCGCGCAAATCGATAACGAGCGCGACCTTGCCGATTTTACCGTTCGATTGCTCAATCAATTCCGCGAATTTCGGAATAAGCACGGGAGGCAAGTTATCGACGCAGAAAAATCCGAGATCCTCCAGGCTTTGGACAGCAATGGTTTTGCCAGCGCCCGACATTCCGGTAATAATGACTAGCTTCGCTACTGTTGCCGTCGTTTCCATGAATCAACCTCACCCTCTTAAGATAAGACCCGCCGCGCCTACTACGCCAGCATTGTTGCCAAGCGTTGCCGCAACGATCTTGACGTTTTCCTTTGCCTGATCCTGCGTATATTTCTCAAACACCTCACGGATTTGATCAAACAGAAAATCGCCTGCCTTCGACACGCCGCCGCCGATAATAAAATATTGCGGATTAAGGATAATAGCCAGCATTGCCATTGATTTACCTAAATAATATGCCGCGCGATTAACAATACGAATCGCTACTTCATCTCCAGCCTTCGCCGCATCCAGCACGTCCTTCGCCATGATGTCCTGTACTTGAGATAACGAAGTGCGGTCACCGCGTTCTACCGCGTCCTTAGCCATACGAATGATGCCTGTAGCCGAGGATACCGTTTCCAAGCAGCCCATCTTGCCGCAGCCGCATTGAATCGCTTCCAGATCAGGCACGATAGCCATATGGCCAAGCTCGCCAGCCATCCCTGCCAAGCCCTCTACAATTTTTCCATCTATAATAATTCCGCCGCCTACGCCTGTTCCAAGCGTATAGCATACGCAGTGCGCAATGCCTTTACCTGCTCCGCCCCAAGCCTCGCCCAGTGCGGCAACATTCGCGTCATTGTTTACTTTGACCGGTTTGTTCAGCGCTTGCTCCAAATACGCTTTCAAATTCACATTCTCAATTTTTAAATTAGGCGCAAATTTGACAATGCCATTCGGAATATCCAGGAAGCCTGCAATCCCTACACCTACGCCTTCAACCTGCTCCCACTCATACTCGGAGTCCGCAACGATTTGCTGCGCGTACTTTGCGATATTTTGAAGGATAGTGTCCGTTCCTTTACTCGTTTCCGTCGGCCCTTCGTAAGTTTGGAGAAGCAGCCCATCCTCATTACAAATACCTACTTTAACAGTAGTTCCGCCGACATCGACTCCAACGTAAATCTTTTCAGACATCACTAGTCCACCTCATCAATATGTTAATCTTCTCTGTAACACTATAAACTTTCCTTTACCTTGCGGTCAAGATAGAGGAATACTGGTAAATCAAGCGTTCTGGAGCTAAAATGAAAAGGCTATACCTTCAAGAGTGTCACTCCGTGGGTATAGCCGCCTTCTGTATCGTTATAGTGCTCCTCGCCAGCTCTTACAGCGATTTGCTCCAATCATGCGTCACATTTCCTTCAAGGAATCGCTCACAATCGAGTGCTGCCATACAGCCGCTGCCCGCAGCGGTAATTGCCTGACGATATTTGTTGTCCTGTACGTCACCGCAAGCGAACACGCCTGGCACATTGGTTTCAGAGGTGCCCGGCTTCACGATAATGTAGCCGTGGTCATCCGTATCGATTTGACCGTTCAGGAACTTCGTATTCGGCGTGTGGCCGATCGCGATGAACACGCCGTCCGTCTCGATAATCTCTTCTTCGCCGCTGGCATTGTCACGCACTTTAAGGCCGGTTACACCCATACCGTTAGCAACCACCTCAACTGGAGTGCGGTTTAGGCTCCAGCTGATTTTCTCGTTCTCGCGAGCGCGGTCCTGCATGATTTTGGAGGCGCGCAGCTCGTCGCGGCGATTAACCAGCTCCACATTTGTGGCGAAGCGAGTCAGGAAGTTAGCTTCCTCCATTGCCGAATCGCCGCCGCCGACCACAATAATTTTCTTCCCGCGGAAGAAGAAGCCATCGCACGTTGCGCAAGTGCTTACGCCGCGTCCAACATTGTCCTTTTCCCCTGGAATTCCTAAATATTTTGCCGATGCGCCGGTCGAGATAATCAAGCTCTCGCCAACCAGCTCCCCGTGACCTTCTACCTGAAGCTTGAACGGACGCTCAGACATATCCACGCTGTTTACCCAGCCCGTAATAAATTTTGCGCCGAAGCGCTCTGCTTGCTTGCGCATGTTGTCCATAAGCTCAGGTCCCATAATGCCTTCCGGGAAACCCGGGAAATTCTCTACCTCAGTTGTTGTAGTAAGCTGTCCGCCTGGCTCTGGACCTTCTATAATAAGCGGCTCCATATTGGCGCGAGCCAAGTAAATAGCAGCTGTAAGGCCCGCAGGGCCGGTACCGATAATAATAGATTTATACATAACCTTCACCTCGTAATTTAATTATTCATCACGCAGATTCGCCGCTTGTGCCGCAAATACGGAGCTGATCGACTTCATCTTCTCCTTAATGCCGCAAACCTCATCAATTCTCTTAACGTTTTTGCTGACTGTAGCAATCGATGTGCCGTAGCGGAGCGATACCTCATGATAGGAAATCGCCCGTCGATGCATCTTTGCGGTTAAATATTCAAGCGCGGCCGCCCAGCCCTCCGGCTTCGTAAGCTTCGGAACGTCCGGATACACCCGCGACAAAAACTCAACCCACAGCGTCATCAAATCATGCTGCTGCACCAAATCATATTGCTTGCTCATACGGCCAAGGGCAGCTTCTACGACTGACTGCCACTTCTCCTCCCATACCGGCAGCCGGGATGGAACGCGATTGGGCTCAATCACCGTTGCTTTGCCTTCCAGCACCGCATGCAGCGGCTCTTGCACACCGATAGTCCGCAATACGAATATCGCGATACGCTTCAAATAATCATCCTCGTCCTGCTCAAGCAGGAAGGCACGCAGAACATCCTTCACTTCGTTATCAGCGATCATGCCGAGTGCTTGAATGACCTGCAGCTTCGTATGCTGATCGCCATGACGCAGCGCCCAGAAAAAGGACGAGCGGACGAGCGGATCACGCTTCAAATGATCGGGTATGCCGTCCGCCGATTTCTCCCAAAGCTTGAACTGCTCCTCGAAGGGCAGGTGGTAGTGATAGCTGATCGGCGTCGATTGCTGGCCGCTTCGAACGAGCTCTAGCTGCTCCATATAATAGTGAGGAATGCCGGACTCCGGATCGAGCTTGATCGTCTGCTTCCATAGCCGCTCCGCTTCCTGCAATCTTCCGATATTGCACGCCGCAACCGCCGCGTAATGATATAAGCAGGGATCCTGATGAAGCTCAGAATCCTTCAACAGACGGGTAAAGTGTTTATAAGCAGCACCATGTTCTCCTAAGATGCCCATTGTGGTAGCTAATTTAAACACATGCTCCTGATGAAACGGCACGGTCTTAAGCAGCAGCTCAAGCAGCGGCTTCAGGCTCTCCTCATCATTCGCATGCTGATGGAAGATTGCAAGGTTGCAGAGCCCATGCAGGTTGCCGGCTTCGAGCTCCAGCACCTCATGAATGGTATCCATCGCTTTATCGAACATGCCCATATAGTAATAGGCCAACGCCAAATTATTGCGCGCGGCCAGGAAGTCAGGCTGCGCCTCAATAATTTGCTCCAGCATACGGACGGCTTCCGCGAACTTGCCTTCCTCGAGCAGCGTTCGGGCTTGATCATGCTCAACCATACCTTCACGCGATTTAATATTCGTCAGACGTGTAGGACGCTCCAGCTCAAAATGCAGCAGATCCATCATTTCTTCCGCTTCATCCAGAAATTGGCCTTCCGCATCCTCTTCCAAATATTGAATAAGCGAGCCCTCGGCTGCTTCATATTGCTCCATATTCGCGAAATTGTTCGCCATATAGAAATGGCACTCCGTCATCGTCGGATCGAGCTCATCGACAATCCAGCCTAGAATTCGATTCGATTCCTCATAATTACCCATTTCGGATAGAATACCGGCCATATTGCAATGGTTTACCGGATTATCCGGCTCGTATTCGACGGCGCGACGAAAATACTTAAGTGCCTTGTCATAATGGAATCGATCCAGCGATCGAACCGCACGCTCGAAAAAAAACGTGGCATCCCATTGAATGGGTATGACTTTCGCTTGTTGATCTATGACTACACGTTTCTTCTCCTTCATTGGCAAGGCACCTCCCGTTACTTCCGATTTTCTACGATTATACCATAGCCCCACCTATCCTAACACGAAAGAATATGTGGGAAAAATCGCGGACGGCATATGCACCGCCCGCGATTTCCCGCAGCATATTATTAAATTCAATGAGTCAAGCTTGTACTGCTGGGACTTAAACCCCGTTACTCTTGAACAGCGTGCTGATCGAGCCGCCCTCCAAAATAATACGTGTCGCTTCCGCTAAAAGCGGAGCTACCGATAGCACCTTGAAACGTTCCGGCGTTGAAGCCGGCAGGCTGATCGAGTCGGTAACAATAACCTCTTTAATATTTGGATGGTCTAAACGCTCAATGGCCGAGCCGGAGAATAGCGGGTGTGTTGCGCATACGTATACATCTTCTGCGCCACGCTCCTTCAAGCCTTCCACAACATTGACGATTGTTGATCCCGTATCAATCAAATCTTCAATGATAATAGGAGTTTGGCCTTCAACATCACCGATAACGTGCGTAATCACCGATTCATTATGAGCGGGACGTTTCTTGATCATAATGGCAAACGAAGTGTCCAAATAATTCGCCAGCTTTTCTGCGGTGGAAGCACGGCCCGCATCCGGCGATACGACAACCGGATTTTTGATGTTTTTCGATTTCAGGTAGTCGCTGATCAGATCAAGCGCCGTCATATGATCAACTGGAATATTGAAGAAGCCTTGAATGGCCGGAGCATGCAGGTCAATCGTAATGACACGATTCGCCCCAACTGTCGTAAGCACATCCGCAAGCATTTTCGCGGAGATTGGCTCCCGAGGCGCTGCTTTGCGCTCCTGACGCGCATAGCCGTAGTAAGGCATGATGATGTTGACTGTTCTGGCGGAAGCCCGCTTCGCAGCATCAATCATGACCAGCAATTCGACAAAATGCTCGTTGATCGGATGCGAGAACGATTGTACGAGAAACACGTCGCAATTTCGAATCGTTTCCTCGTAATGCACATAAATCTCGCCGCTTTTGAAACGTGACATCTTGATCGCGCCTAGCGTCAGACCAAGCTCTGCACTAATTTTCTGAGCCAATACCGGATTAGACGAACCCGAAAAAATTCGCACCTTGTCGCTTAACATGATACCCTCCTGAGCGTTAAAACCAATTAATTTGAGTAAACCTTATTTCGCCCTTGCCAAATTATTCGACAAGCTTCTTTGATCCTCTTTATTATACATTGAATTTACGAGAATTCAAAAATCAATTAGCAGTAATTTTCGACAATTAAATGTCGCAAGCTGCGTATATCCGACCTCTTTCAGCACCGCACGCGCTTGATCTAAATATTGCCCCAATCTTTCCGGCTGATGTGCGTCAGAGCCGATCGTAAGCGGAATGCCCAGCTTATGCGCATATTCCAGCATACGACGGCTTGGGAACATCTCCGCGGCAGGCGTTCGAAGACCGGACGCATTCAGCTCGATTGCAAGTCCATGCCGCTTAACCGCCTCCAGCGCCGCATTTTCCAAATGCTTCACATCGCCATCCGGCTGAAAGCCGAAGCGTTTGATCACATCGATATGACCGATATAATCATAGAAACCTGTTGCAGCCGCTTTGCCGATGGCATCGTAGTACTGCTCGTATACCGCCATCCGGTCGCGGCCTTCCCAGCCATGCGTTTGCCGGAAATCGGTAATGTCCCATTCCCCGAGAAAATGAACCGAGCCGATCACATAATCCCATGGATAAGCCTTTACGATCGCTTCGATTTGCTCCTCGCAGCCCTCGATATAGTCGCCTTCAAGTCCGACGCGGACATCGATTTGCCCTTTATACTTTTCCTTGAGCGCAAGGCACTCCTCCACATAACGCGGAATCTCCTCCATGGGCATCGCCATCTCCGGATAATAGCTAGCCGGATCTACATGCAGCAGCGGCATATGGTCGGAAAGGCCGATTTGCGCAAGGCCGATCTCGATTCCCTTCTTTACATATTCCTCAAGCTCGCCGATGGCATGGCCGCAGCGGGCATGATGGGTATGATAATCGATAAACATAGGCATACCGGCCTTTCCTCAAAAATGTTTTGTTTCTATACCGCTGGAAAATCAGCTTCACTCCAATTCACCTATCCAGCCGAACACTTATCTCATCTTATTCGTAGTAGGCTTCCCGTGACGGCTGTTAATTTCGCGGATCACATCGTCAAACGGCAGGCCGCGCTCGCGAAGCAGCACCATCAGGTGGAAAATCAGATCGCCGACTTCGCTTCGCAGCTCGTCGTTGTCTTTATTTTTCGCCGCGATGATCACCTCGGACGCTTCTTCGCCGACCTTTTTCAAGATTTTGTCGACGCCCTTTTCGAACAAATACGTTGTATAGGACCCTTCCGGGCGCTCTGCAAAACGTTCTGCGATAACGCTCTCCAGCTGTCCAAGCGCGCCGAAGCGATCTGGAGCTGGCTCAGCAGCGTCCGCCGCTGAGGATTGACCGTTCACTTCGATTGGATTAAAGAAGCAGGAGTACCGTCCCGTATGACAAGCGGGCCCATTCTGCTCAACCTTCACAAGCAGCGTATCGCCATCGCAATCATAAGCCATCGTAACGATGCGCTGCGTATGGCCGCTGGTTGCCCCTTTATTCCATAGTTCGCCCCTCGAGCGGCTCCAGAACCAGGTTACGCCGCTTTCAATGGAAAGCTGAAGCGACTCCATGTTCATGTAAGCCATCATAAGCACTTCCTTGCTCTGCGCGTCCTGCACGATGGCCGGTACAAGCCCTGCATCGTCCCATTTGATTTTGGATACCAGCTCATTCTGATGGTTTGCTGCTGTCATCGAACCTCTACTCCCTTCCTGCGCAAATCTTCCTTCACTTCGCGAATCGTCATTTCTTTATAGTGAAAAATCGTAGCCGCCAGCGCCGCATCTGCATGCGCCTGCTGAAATACATCATGAAAATGCTCGATTCGTCCCGCTCCGCCGGAGGCAATGACCGGAATACCGAGCGAGTCCGACACCGCCTGCGTCAGCTTAATGTCGAAACCATCCTTTGTTCCGTCCGCATCCATGCTCGTCAGCAAAATTTCGCCTGCACCGAGACGCTCTACTTCGCGCGCCCATTCCATCGCTTTAATGCCTGTCGTTTGACGACCGCCGTGCGTATAAACCTCCCACTCGCCCCACTCCGCATTAAACTTCGCATCGATCGCTACCACAATACACTGCGAGCCAAACTTACGGGAGCCCTCTTGGACGAGCGCAGGATTTTTTACTGCGGCCGTGTTAATACCGATTTTGTCTGCGCCCGCGCGCAGCAGCCGCTTCATGTCATCAACATGCGAGATGCCGCCGCCTACCGTGAACGGAATCGTAATTTCCCCTGCCGTCCGCTTTACGACCTCAATCATCGTGGCCCGCCCTTCAACCGAGGCCGAAATGTCCAGAAATACAAGCTCATCAGCACCCTCTTGATCGTAGGTAGCCGCCAGCTCGACGGGATCTCCCGCATCGCGAAGGTTGACGAAATTCACACCCTTCACCACGCGGCCGTCCTTCACGTCCAGACACGGTATGATACGTTTCGCCAGCATGTTTCTCTCTCCTTTGTACTCATTCTAACGTGCTGTATCTTATCCGCTGATCGTCAGGCTCCCACCCGATGATCAGACGCCGATTAGCGCCTTACTAAGCAAGCTGCTTGCTGCTTGTCAGCGCCAGGAAATTTCTAAGCAGCTGCATGCCCAGCTCACCGCTTTTTTCCGGATGGAATTGCATGCCGTACACATTGCCGCGACCGACAATAGCCGTCACCTGCTGGTGATAATCCGTCGTCGCAAGCAGATCGGACGCCTGCTCCGGCTTTGCGTGGTAGGAGTGTACAAAATAGACATGCCCCTCGGTTAGGCCTTTGAATAGCGGCGATTGCTCCTGCAGGAAAGAAAGCTTGTTCCAGCCCATATGAGGCACCTTATAGTCTCCCTGGAAGCGGACGACTTTCCCGGGCAGCAAGCTCAGCCCTTCATTCGTGCCATACTCCTCGCTCTCGCCGAAGAGCAGCTGCATACCGAGACAAATGCCGAGCATAGGCTTGCCGGAAGCCGCATAATACTTCACGACATCATCGAGCTTCGTATTGCGCAAATTTTCCATCGCGTCGCCGAAAGCCCCTACGCCCGGAAGCAATGCTCCGTCCGCCTCTACGATCGTTTGCGGATCTGCTGTAATGACCGCCTCATAGCCAAGCCGCTCAACTGCCTTGCTCACGCTGTGCAAATTGCCCATGCCGTAATCGATGATTGCAATCATATTACAGCACCCCTTTCGTCGAAGGCACTCCTTGCACGCGAGGATCAATGCTTGTCGCTTCATCTAGCGCGCGCCCAAGCGCCTTGAACACCGCTTCAATCATGTGATGCGTATTTTTGCCGTAGTGCACAATAACATGCAGCGTAATTCGCGACTCAAGCGCCAGCTTCCATAGAAACTCATGAACCAGCTCCGTCGAGAAGCTTCCCACCTGCGAGGAAGGATATTCTGCGCGATACTCAAAATGCGGACGGTTGCTCACATCAATGATCACCTGCGCAAGCGCCTCATCCATTGGAACGAATACACTGGCATAACGCTTAATGCCGCGTTTGTCTCCAAGCGCTTCGCGAAGCGTCTGGCCGATGCAGATGCCGATATCCTCCACCGTGTGGTGATCATCGATATCGATATCGCCGCGCGCCTCTACATTTAAATTGAATTGACCGTGCTTCGTGAATAAATCAAGCATATGGTTTAGAAAAGGCACATCCGTATCAATCTTCGCCTCGCCTGTTCCGTCTACCGCAAACGCAAGCTTAATATCCGTCTCATTCGTCTTGCGCGCAACCGATGCCTCACGCACTCTATTCTCAGACACTTTCATTCCTTCTTCCTTTAAAAGTGATAGGGTTCTATTTCAACAAACCCTTACTGGCTTCCGCGTTCCTTCTCCAAACGGATCTCAATTGCGCGCGCATGGCCTTCCAGCCCTTCATGACGCGCTAGCGTCATAATTTTGTCGCCATTAGCCATCAGCGCTTCCTTGCTATAGTAAATTAAGCTCGATTTTTTTAGAAAATCATCGACATTAACCGGCGATGAGAAGCGAGCCGTGCCATTGGTCGGAATAATGTGGTTCGGCCCTGCAAAATAATCGCCAACCGGCTCTGAGCTGTAAGGCCCGAGGAAAATAGCGCCGGCATTCTGGATATGTCCGAGCAAACGCATCGGATCAGCCGTCAACACCTCCAGGTGCTCGGGAGCAAGCTGGTTTATTACGTCGATACCCGCTTCAAGCGAATCGACAAGCAGCACCGCGCCGTAGCTGTCAATCGAGCTGCGGGCAATATCCTGCCGCGGCAGCGTAGACAGCTGGCGCTCCACCTCTGCTGCGACCGCTTCCGCCAGCTGCTGCGACGGCGTGATGAGAATGGCCGACGCCATCTCATCGTGCTCGGCCTGCGACAGCAGATCCGCAGCTACATACGCGGGATCGGCAGAATCGTCGGCAAGCACGACAATTTCACTTGGGCCGGCGATGCTGTCGATATCGACGGCGCCGAAGACAGCGCGCTTCGCCAGCGCTACATAAATATTGCCCGGTCCGCAAATCTTGTCAACCGGCGCGATTGAAGCTGTGCCGTACGCAAGCGCGGCAATCGCTTGAGCGCCCCCGACCCGGTACATCTCCTTCACGCCCGCCTCGGCGGCGGCTACGAGAATATACGGGTCGATGCCCTCCGTGCCGCCGGTCGCTGGCGGCGTCACCATGACAATCTCCGGCACGCCGGCCACCTGTGCCGGAATGACATTCATCAGCACGGACGACGGATAAGCCGCCTTGCCTCCGGGCACATAGACGCCGACCCGCTTCAGCGGCCGCATAATTTGCCCGAGCAGCGTACCGTCCGGCTGCAGGTCCATCCACGACGTGCGCAGCTGCTTCTCGTGGAACACCCGAACATTTATGGCTGCCTCGCGGATCGCCGTAAGAAAATCAGCGTCGACTTGTCCGTACGCCGCTTCAATTTCCTCCTGCGTCACACGCAGCGACGACGCATCCAGCTTTACCCGGTCATGCTGCTCCGTATACCTCAGCAGCGCCGCGTCCCCCTCGGCCTTCACGTCCGCTACGATCCGCAGCGCCGTTTCATTTTGCTCCGGTGATCCATATTCCACCTCACGCTTTAATCCAAACTGCTCCGCTCGCATAATGCGCATCTATTCCACTCCTTTCAACGACTTCACCAGTTAAATCTATTTATACCCGAACAGCCAGCGTTTCCTGCAGCCGGTCGCACAAGCTCTGAATCGCATCGTTCTTCATCCGGTAACTGACCCGATTGGCAATCAGGCGGCTCGTAATGCCGAAGATCGATTCCATCTCCACCAGCCCGTTCTCGCGCAGCGTTTGACCCGTTTCCACCATATCGACAATCCGGTCCGCTAGACCGATCATCGGGGCCAGCTCAATCGAGCCATTTAGCTTAATAACCTCCACCTGCTGTCCCAGCTCGCGGAAATAAGCAGACGCCACGTTCGGATATTTCGTTGCAACGCGCGGGTTAATGGTTGGCTTCCAATCCGGCATACCGATAACGGACATCCGGCATTTGGCGATCCCGAGATCAAGCAGCTCGTAGACGTCCTTATTCTCCTCCATCAGAACATCCTTGCCGACAATCCCGATATCCGCCACGCCGTATTCCACATAAGTCGGCACGTCGACCGGCTTCGCCATAATAAACTCCATGCCCATCTCAGGCAGCTCAATGATCAGCTTCCGCGTATCATCAAAATCGCTTGGAATCGGCAGTCCCGCTTCGCGAAACAGCTTCGATGCCTGCTTATAGATACGGCCCTTCGGCATCGCGACCTTCAGGATCTCTCTTGTTTCTCCGCTCATAAGGCGCTGCCCCCTTTCATTTCCGCTCCAACAAACGTAATCAATGCTGAATATTGCACGCCTTTATGCGTAAAAGCCTCCTGTGCCGCCGCTTCAGCCAGCCCCGTAGGCAGCCCGTTCACGACACGCTCCGTTACTGCGCTTACGCCCTGCGCGCGCAGCTCCTGCGCCTTCTCCAGCGCTTCAGCGCGCCCTCTGCCGTCATAGACAACAAGCGTACGATCAAGCGCGCTATCCGCTTCATTCCCAAGCAGCTCAAGAATACGCGTCGTCTTCAGCGCGAAGCCTGTGGCCGGCGCCGGTCTGCCGAACTGGGCCAGCAGGTTATCATAACGTCCGCCGCTTACAACGGGGAAGCCAAGATCAGCCGCATAACCCTCGAAGGTCATGCCTGTATAATAGGAGAAATCCCCGATCATCGTCAGATCAATCAGCACATGCTCGCATACCCCGTACGCCTTAAGCACATCCCATATTTCGCATAAATGGCGAATCGAAGCTTGCGCTGTTGCATCCGCGCTTAGCTGCAGCGCCTGATCACAAATCTCCTGTCCGCCCCGCAGCCGCAAAATGCCTTCCAGCTCGCGCTGCACCGGCTCCTCAAGCGACAACTCACGCAGTTGCTGTCGATAGCCCACATAATCGCGTCCAAGCAAAAAGCCCTTCAGCTGCTCCTGCTCCTCTACACGGCCCGGCAGCGTCTCCTCCAATAAACCATTCAAGAAGCCCACATGCCCGATCGCAATTTTGAAGCGCTCCACTCCGGCTGCTTTCAACGAAGCAATCGCAAGCGCCACGACCTCTGCATCCGCCTCTGCGGAGGAATCGCCAACCAGCTCTACGCCCGTCTGGAAAAACTCCGCTTCGCGGCCAGCCTCCTCCTCAATCGCACGGAATACATTAGAATGATATGACAAGCGCTGCGGGAAATCCGACTGCTTTAATAACGATGCAACGACGCGTGCGATGGGTGCCGTCATATCGGAGCGCAGCACCAATGTCGTTCCTTTATTGTTCAGCAGCTTGAACAGCTTTTGATCCGAGGTTGAGCTCGCAACGCCAACCGTATCGTAATATTCCATCGTAGGTGTTATGATTTGCTCATAGCCCCAGCCCTGCATGCAGGCAAGCACCTGACGCTCAATGTGACGCAGCTTCGTCACTGCGCTCGGCAAATAATCTTTCACGCCTATCGGCTTCTCAAACACTTTGGGTTTCGACATTCCTGATCACCTTCAGTTACTTTAGTATATTAAAGTGCTACCATGTTACCATACTAACAAATTAAAGAGTTTAGACGTTATATTAGCATGAAAACCGCGCTTTCGTCAAGTGAGCAGACACCTGTTTCACGAACTGCCTCCGCCTATAAAAGCCTTACTCCCTGTTCAAAAAGCTCGTCCAAATGAAGCGTCTCTGCGACTTCCCACCCGTCTATCCGTAGTTTCAATCGACAATAAAAAAAGAGTACCCTCAGGCACTCCTAGTCCTACCATAGCAGTTGGTTCATACCTCATTCTTACCGTTCCTATCCGCTATTCTGGCTGCTCCGCTGAATTTCCCTCATCGGATTTCCGCCAACAAAAGCGTGGGCCGGCACATCCTTATAAACCACCGAGCCTGCCGCAACGACGGCATAATCACCGATCGTCACGCCTGGCAGAATCGTCGTATTTGCGCCAATCATCACATGCGATCCGATCGTCACATCACCAAGCCGATATTCTTTAATCAAATATTCATGTGTCAGAATCGTTGTGTTATACCCGATTATCGAATTATTACCGACCGTAATGCGTTCCGGAAAAAACACATCGACCATAACCATCAAAGCAAAAGCGGTATGCTCTCCGACCTTCATGCCGAGAATACGACGGTAAATCCAATTTTTAAGCGGAAGAATCGGACAGTAGCGCGCAAGCTGTATAAAAATAAAATTACGAACCGACTTAATGCGGCTTACCGTCGAATACACCTGCCACAGCGCGTTCGGTCCCTCCACTGGATAATGTTCAACCTTACGCAAGCGTCTCCTTCTCCAATCCGACAAAAGCATAAAGATCACGCATGTCGTGAATGACGTGATGCGCACCCGCATCCTTCAGCTTTTTCTCACCCTTCAGCGACCATGCAACACCGACTGCGATTGCGCCAGCGGCAATTGCCGATTCAATATCAACGATGCTGTCTCCAACCATGATCGTAGAAGCCGGGTCCGCGCCCAGCAGCCCAATCGCTTTGCTAACCGGCTCCGGGTGCGGCTTCGGGTTTTTGACATCATCGATCGTTACGATAGCATCAACGTAGTCGAACAAGCCAACGAATTTCAATCCTCTTTCCGTTGTCAACCGCATTTTTGTTGTGACCACTCCGATTTGGATCCCATGCTCGTGAAGCCTAGCCATCACATCGTTGACATTGTCGAAAGCCTTCACATATTCATCATGCAGTCGAAGGTTCACTTCCCGGTAAGCGGCTACGAGATGTGACACATCCTCAAGCCCGGAGAACATCTTCATTTGATCCGTTAGCGGATTGCCCATGCTGGGTATTATATGATCCCATCCGAAGCCCTCCGGCACATAACCCTGCAGTGATTCTATGAACGAGCGAATAATAAGCTCATTGGTGTCGATAATCGTGCCATCCAAATCGAACAGCATGGTTTTGATATTGCCCGTCATTGTGAAGTCCTCCTTGATTACGATTTCCCTTTGCCCGCATTGCTATCTTCCGTTTTATCTTTGCCGGCAGCCTTCACAGCCGCCGCTTCATCAGCGCTGACATTTCTCTCCGGCTTGCTCGAGACAATCGGATCATGATAATACGCATCGGCCAGCCCCGTCTTGCGACGAACGATAATAAGTACAATCATCGATGCAATCAGCAGCAGAGCGAGTGCCTGAGAAATGCGAACATTGCCATAAGACGGGTCTAAATAACCCTGTACGAATAATACCTCCATCGGTGTCCATAGTCCGTTAATGAAGGATGCCAGCCATTGCGGCCCCATAAACGCTAAGCTGTCGGTACGCAGCGCTTCAATAAAGAAGCGGCCAATCGAATACCAGATAAAGTAGCTGGCCATAAGCTCACCCGCGCGCAAAAACCTTTGACGGCGCAAAATGAACAGAAGCCCGATGCCAACCAAGCTCCATAACGATTCGTACAAAAATGCCGGATGTCGGAAGGCTCCCTCGATAAACATATGGTCGACGATAAACTTTGGAATATGAAGCGTATTGCGAAGGAAATCCTCGTTTACCTCAGCGCCATATGCCTCCTGGTTCATGAAGTTGCCCCAGCGCCCAATCATTTGACCGGCTAGAAGCGATGGCACGCATATATCGACGATACGCCAAAAATTGTAGCCTTTATAGCGGAAATAGAAGAAGCCGCAAATGAATGCCCCAATTAGCGCGCCGTATATTGCGATACCGCCATTCCATATTTTAAAAACATCAATTAGATTCCCTTTATAATCTTCCCATTTAAACGCCACATAATAAATTCGCGCGCCAATAATAGCAGAAGGCACACCGAGCAGAAGCAAATCCATGAAGAAATCCGGCTTAATACCGAACCTCTTCCCCTCCTGTATCGCTAACAGCAAACCAACTAAAGCAGCCATCCCCAAAATAATCCCGTACCAACGCACTTCAATCGAACCGAGTGTGAAGGCGATTGGATTAATAGCCAAAGTATTCATGCTTCAATATCCCCTTTGTCTCAATCGTAATCGTCTGTATCGTCCGCAATCGTTTCTGTCAGTTTATTAGTAAATTGCAGTGCCGCATTGTAGCCCATTCGCTTCAGACGGAAGTTCATCGCCGCCACCTCGATAATAACTGCCAAGTTGCGGCCCGGACGAACCGGAACGGTTACAAGCGGAACATCGGTATCGATAATACGGGTTGTTTCTTCATCGAGTCCAAGACGATCATACTGCTTATCCTGTTGCCAGTTCTCCAGCTTAATCACAAGGCTGATCCGTTTCTGCGTTCGAACGGCTCCCGCTCCGAACAGCGTCATCACATTAATGATTCCTAGTCCACGGATTTCAAGCAAATGACGAATGAGCTCAGGCGCGCTTCCGTGCAGCTGGCCGTCAGACGTCTGTCGGATTTCAACCGCGTCATCGGCTACGAGACGATGGCCGCGCTTAACCAGCTCCAGCGCCGTCTCGCTTTTACCAATGCCGCTTCCCCCGGTAATAAGCATGCCTACACCGTATATATCAACTAATACACCATGTATAGTCGCGGTAGGAGCCAGCTTTTTCTCAAGAAAGTCAGTAATTCGGCTGGACAAAATTGTAGTAGCCACATTGCTGCGCAGCACCGGAATGAGCGTTTCGTTCGATTGATCGATCAGCTCCTGAGGCGCCTCTAGACCCCGCGTCAAAATAATACAAGGCGTGTCCACATTGCAAAGTCGCACCATGCGGTCCTTGCGGTCCTCGCTGTCGAGCATGTTTAAGAACGAAATTTCCGTCCGCCCAAGGAGCTGTACCCGCTCGCTGGGGTGGTAATGAAAATAACCTGCCATCTCAAGACCTGGACGATACAAATCATCAACCGTTATCGCGCGCTTCAGTCCGTCCTCACCAGCAATAATCTCAAGCTGAAATTGCTGTACGAGCTCGGATACTTTCACTTTTTTCGGCATCGTGCGGCCTCCCTCATATGACAACTGCAAGAATTGTTTATGTATGCGTTATTACTAATGTCTTCATCGTAAAGGAAAAAGGCGCCGAACGCAACGTTTGCAACGTTGCGCAGCGCCTTCTTTCATTTAATTGATATACTAATGGACTGCATGCATACCTCGGATCGCCCTCTTCGAATGTCAGCGTCTTTTTATAGCCCTCAATAGGAAAGTTACAAGCTTCTCTCGAACCATCCCAGCCTCGCCCTCCCTCTACCAACCGCATCCTGCTTTTTTTGTGTTTCACCTTAGACGCGTGAGCAGTTTGTACGGTTTTAGCTGCAAAAAAATAAAGAGCCGCCGGTATGATCCGGCAGCTCTTTATCCATACTATTTATTAAGCTTCGAAAATGTTAAGTTCGGACTCTTTGTCGAACAAATGAACTTTGTTCATGTCTAGAGCAAGCTTAACGCTATTGCCGTCACGAAGGCCGGAGCGGCCGTCTACACGAGCGATAACCGTATCCGTGCCGATACCGTTCAGGTAAAGGTACATTTCGTGACCAAGGTTCTCAGCAACCTCAACATTCGCGTTTACGATGGTATGTGGGGAGGCTTCCAAGAATACCGGCTCTTCGTGAAGATCCTCTGGACGAATGCCAAGAATAACTTCTTTGCCGATATAGCCTTTCGAGCGAAGCAAAGCTGCTTTGCCTTCTGGAACAACAACATCCACACCGCTAGCTTTGAAGCGAAGTGCCCCGCCTTGCTCAGTAAGCGAACCCGTAATGAAGTTCATGGAAGGAGCGCCGATGAAGCCTGCAACGAAAATATTAACCGGATGGTTGTAAAGCTCCTCAGGAGAAGCTGTTTGTTGAATAAAGCCGTCTTTCATAACTACGATACGGTCACCCATCGTCATTGCCTCGATTTGGTCATGCGTTACGTAGATTGTTGTTGTTTCAAGACGTTTTGTAAGCTTGGAGATTTCCGCACGCATTTGTCCACGAAGCTTTGCGTCCAAGTTGGAAAGCGGCTCATCCATCAAGAATACTTGCGGCTCACGAACGATTGCGCGTCCTAGAGCGACACGTTGACGTTGACCACCGGAGAGAGCCTTCGGTTTACGGTCAAGCAAATGCTCGATATCAAGAATTTTAGCAGCTTCACGAACGCGTTTGTCGATGTCTGCTTTTTTGAATTTACGAAGTTTAAGACCGAAAGCCATGTTTTGGTAAACGTTCATGTGCGGGTACAACGCGTAGGATTGGAATACCATCGCGATGTCGCGGTCTTTAGGAGCCACGTCGTTCACAAGACGATCGCCGATGAACAATTTACCTTCCGAAATTTCTTCAAGACCTGCAATCATACGAAGAGTTGTTGATTTACCACAACCGGATGGTCCAACCAATACGAGAAACTCTTTGTCTTTAATGTCTAAGTTAACGTCAGTAACCGATGCTTTGTCGGAACCCGGGTATTTTTTGTAAATGCCTTCTAAACGTACGCCTGCCATGATATTTTTCCCCCTAGAAAGAAATTTCGATATGCCTATATCTTATCCCACAGGGAAGCTTGTGACTATGCACAAACTTTACAAAAAAACTAATTTCTTTTCGTAACTTTGTACAATAGTAATATGATTTTAACCAAGACTGCATCCCGAAACTGACGAACATCCAGTCCCGTCTCTTGTTTCAGCTTATCTAAGCGATACAGCAGCGTGTTGCGATGAATGTATAATTTCTTCGCTGTTTCGCTGACGTTGCAATCCAGCATGAAAAAGGTTTCAATCGTGCTTAGCATCTCCGACTCTACAAACAAATCTGCGCGCTTGAGCGATTGCTCCAAATATTTGGACCGCTGCACCTCTGGAATCGCATTCAATAACCGCTCCAGCTGCAGCATCCAAGGCAGATGAATGTTGGTGCCTACATGAAATTTCCGTCCTAAATTTATCGTTTCCCGCAAAAGTACCGTCGTCTCCGCCATACCTTTAGCCGGCACCGCCGGGTGGGCTACAGCGAGATGACATTCCCCGATCCATTCGCTCGCAAGCATCTCATGCAGACCTAGGCATATAGAGGACAAGCTATCCTCCAATGACTCCTCCTCTTGCTCGTCGAACGTATCCGTTTCCTCGTCGCGCAAGAGAGACGCCGATCCCCAAATCAGCCACTCCTGACTCTTCAGCGGAATGAGCAGCACATCCTCCGACAAGAACGAGCGGAGCAGCTTCTCGAGCTCCGAATAAGTCGCTTGCTTAGTATTGGTTTGCTCGGTTACGAGTAAGAAAGGAATCATTTCATTAAATAAACGGCTTCCTACAGTAAGATGGTCAGGCAGCGAATAGGCAGGCTCATCCGATTCCAGCTGCTTCTGAATCCACTCGCTTAGCTTCAGTGCATTTCTTTCCGTTTCAGAGAGGGCTGAATGATCTTTAGATAAAAAGTTTCCACGCTTAAGCTGCAGCGTCCAACTCAGCAGCTCCTTCTCAGTCGCCTGCAAGGAAGGCTTGTCGATCTCGATCAGCTCGATCAAGGATTCGGCGCTTCCTGCTACGATCCATGTCTTTCCGTTCTTTTCTACGCGCTGGCCTTCTGCTGGAGCGGACTTCTCTTTATCTCCCAGCCATACCGCATCAGCGTCTTTAATCAGCTCATTCCAATCGGCTATCGATTTCGTAACAACATGTACCGGGCAGTTCAAAATGTGCTGCAGAGGCTTTAACCAGTCGTCTGTCGTACTCATGTCTCTATCTCCAATCTCCATAAGCAAACGCTTTTTTCCGTCATTGTACCATAAGCGTATTCCTAATTCAGCCTATCACCAGCAAAAGAATGATAGACAGCATCGCAAACAACGCAGCGATCAAGTACATGAAGGAGACGGTCTGAACCTGATTAAGGCCCCATTTCATCAACGTATGGTGCGTATGCAGCTTGTCCGCCCGGTGCAGCCCCTTTCCGCTTAACAGCCGGCGCAGCATCACATATGCCGTATCCAAAATGGGCAATCCGAGCGCGAACAAAGGAACAAGCAGAGAAATGAAGGTTGCTCTTTTGAATGTACCGTCAACCGCTATAACTGCCAATGTATAGCCGAGGAAGGTCGCTCCCGCGTCTCCCATGAAAATTTTGGCCGGATAAAAATTGTGCACCAAAAAACCAAAAGACACCCCTGCTACAATAAGGGCTAAAATAGCTGTATCCGATTGGCCTTTGATCAGTGCTGCAATAAGCAGCGTAATGGCAGAA
Source organism: Paenibacillus praedii (assembly GCF_049725345.1). Classification (NCBI taxonomy): domain Bacteria; kingdom Bacillati; phylum Bacillota; class Bacilli; order Caryophanales; family Paenibacillaceae; genus Paenibacillus; species Paenibacillus praedii. The sequence goes on from NZ_JBMWAM010000018.1 coordinate 88,439, forward strand.
AGCGTGCAGACACCAGAAGCAAGCCCGTCTACGCCATCTATGAAATTAATCATATTGATTAAAGCGAACACCCAGATTGTCGTTGTCAGCCAGGAGAACCATTCCGGAAAAGAAATAAACATGCCGTTCAAAGGATTAGCAATACCGGCAATGCTGACATGGAACAAGGTTGGAATGGTCGCTGCCCCTATGTATACAATTACGCGGGGAAGTACAGGGAATTCTCTTCCCTTCGACTTTGCCGCATCATCTAACAAGCCGGTAATGACGAGTACAGCCCCGCCTGTGGCAATCGTCCACGTAAGCGGAGTCAACCCGATGAACAGAAGCATCGAAATGACACAGCCGGTGAAGATCGCCGTCCCGCCCATGAGCGGAATTGGCTTCTGATGAATTTTACGTTCCGCAGGGCGATCGACGAACCCAAGCTTTAGTGCAAGCCTGCGAAGCACAGGTACGCTTGCGAAAACAATGGCAAAGCTTATCAAGGCGGCGAATACAAAAACCATGGCAAATCCCCCTTATTATCGCTTCTTTATGTATACATTGTTCCCTTATACCGCTAAAATACTAGAAGGAAAAGTTACGCGTTTGACCGATGCTCATGTTCGTGATACGATCTATTCAAACTTTACTCATCGGATTAATAGATATTTAAAATAAGTATAAATTGATAAGCAAAGAGGAGCGCGAAGCATGTCCAAAATCGTTATCATTTCCGGAAGTCCCAATGCTTCATCACGGTTGAATGGCATTACCCGCTATGTGCAGCAGCAGCTATCCGAGCACCAGCTGTCAACGGATCTTATTACCGTCGTTTCCTTGCCTGCCGAGGACCTCGTGCATGCCCGCTTTAACAGCCCTGCCATTCTGGAGGCCAATGCATTAGTCGAGAATGCCGATGCCGTCATCATTGCCAGCCCCGTCTATAAGGCCTCTTATACAGGGGTATTGAAAGCCTATCTGGACCTGCTTCCGCAAAAGGGCTTGGACGGAAAAATCATCGCCCCTTTATTCATCGGGGGCACAATTGCCCACTTGCTCTCCATCGACTATTCCCTAAAGCCGGTATTGGCTTCGATGGGCGCTAAGCTGTATGTAAGCGGCGTATACGCCATTGACTCTCAAATCAACCGCGCGCAAGAGCCTAACGAAGAGCCGGTATTCGAGCTGAATGAGGACCTGAAGCTTCGTCTAACCGATACCGTTAACGAGCTGATTCGCGAGCTGTCATTGCGCAGCAAGTAAGCGATCAACCAGCTCGGGTTCTGCTGTTGCCGCAATTATAGCTGGACGAGGCCAAGATTTAAAGCTTCTTGCTTATGTCAACTCCACAAACATTAGCCTATCTCTTATTTTCAAACTTGAACAAAAAAAACCGAAGATCAAATGATCTTCGGTTACGTTTGTTTTGTTAAGTAAAAATGGTGAGCCATGAAGGACTCGAACCTTCGACACCCTGATTAAAAGTCAGGTGCTCTACCAACTGAGCTAATGGCTCTTGCTGTAAAAAAGTGGTGGAGGGCGATGGATTCGAACCACCGAACTCAGAGAGAGCAGATTTACAGTCTGCCGTGTTTAGCCACTTCACTAGCCCTCCGCATTACATATCTCTTCACCTTCGGAAAAGAATAAATGGTGGCTCGGGACGGAATCGAACCGCCGACACGAGGATTTTCAGTCCTCTGCTCTACCGACTGAGCTACCGAGCCTGATGTTTTAAATGGCGGAGCTGACGGGATTCGAACCCGCGGTCTCCTGCGTGACAGGCAGGCATGTTGGGCCACTACACCACAGCTCCAAATGATCGCAAAAAATTCATGGTGGAGGATGACGGGATCGAACCGCCGACCCTCTGCTTGTAAGGCAGATGCTCTCCCAGCTGAGCTAATCCTCCAAATGGGTTTAAATAAGGTAATGGTAGCGGCGAAGGGGATCGAACCCCCGACCTCACGGGTATGAACCGTACGCTCTAGCCAGCTGAGCTACACCGCCACGCTTGTCCCCGATAATTGTCATTTGCAGCGCTCGGGGTCGCTAGCAAAATCAGGTTTGGACATCGCCAAATGTCTTCGCAATCAAGCTGCATGAACCGCGCTTGGCAGTTCTTACAACCGGACTTGCGCCCTGAAAACTGGATACGAAAGAGAATGGCTGCTGAAAGCCTTTGCTGCTGTCTGCCGGATGTATGGGTCCATGCAAACTTTTTTAGGATAAGCCCTCGACCGATTAGTATTCGTCAGCTCCACAC
>NZ_JBMWAM010000019.1:0-83035 GCF_049725345.1 Paenibacillus praedii
GTGTGGAGCTGACGAATACTAATCGGTCGAGGGCTTATCCTAAAAAAGTTTGCATGGACCCATACATCCGGCAGACAGCAGCAAAGGCTTTCAGCAGCCATTCTCTTTCGTATCCAGTTTTCAGCGTGCAAACGCTACGTTTGGTGGCGATGGCGGAGGGGAACCACGCGTTCCCATACCGAACACGACCGTTAAGCCCTCCAGCGCCAATGGTACTTGGACCGCAGGGTCCTGGGAGAGTAGGACGTCGCCAAGCACGAGAGACCTATCGCATGTTATGCGATAGGTTTTTTGTTTTTTCATGGCCAAAGGCGATCAAGGGCAATCTAATTATTGTTTTGTGCTGAATTTAGATCAACGAAATTGAATTAATTTGAGATCAGCCAGTCGTCCGACTGTCCATGACAGCATGCCAGCCCAGCGCCAATAGGACTTAGGTTCTACGGATCCTCTGGGAGCGTAGGACGCAGCCAAATAAGTCAAATCTATTGCCCTTACAAGGATTTTAGTTACAAAAAAAGCCTAAGCCCCTCGTGAGAGAGCTTGGGTTTTTGGTATTAACGCCGGTAATAGGATGCTTCTCGTGCTTGCAGTCGTAGTATGCCATCCTTCTGCTGCTTACGGAAGGAGAAGGATAAAAGCAACCGTGGAATGATAAACCATAGATGCCAGCCTACGATGCTAATCAGAAGAGATTCTTTAATCCAAGGGTACAAAAGCGCAATTGCACATAATCCGATCCAGAATAGATGCCGATGCACACGTCTGAACAGGATGAACTTAATGTCGTTAGCTGGCTTAAACCCAACCCAAGGCGGGCTTATTCCCCAGGTCCATTTCCTGTCGGCTGCCTCATCTACACGGATGAAGGTGAGCAAAATGATAGAAATATGTATCACCTGCACCACTACAAAGCCGAAGAGCCAAGCGAATAGACCATCCATTTTATAGACCAGCATAAGAAAAGCGAGTAATATGGCCAAGGTAAGCAAATGGCTTTGAATAAGCTCAGACCGAATTATTTTTCGTTTAACAAGCTGATACTGGTAAATTGTCGCATTTTGCTGATCGGATAATGGTTGGCGCATCAATGAACTTCCTTCCTTTAACTATTAACAAAAGCACTCGTTAAATATATCGGTATTTATTTGTAAATTGTCCATAGTATTGATGAAACATTTTTATAAATGTAGTAACCATAAGCCTATTCGGAGCATACGATGTATAAATATTTGAAATGGGCTATGAAACAAGTATAAATAGCTAGATTATGTGTCATAATAGTAACTATATAGGAAAGTAATAGAAAGCGGGGATTGTTATGAGCGATAATCGCGAGCATCACTGCGTGATATGCGGTCAACAAAAGGCCGAAGGTCAAGGCATTAGGATTGTATCCGGCTTTATTTGTGAGACATGTGAAGAAGAAATGGTTCGAACTGATGTGAGGGATGCGAAATATCCATTTTTTATTCATCAGATGAAGCAAATATTTATGGATAAAAATGCTTGAGCGGATTCTGGCGACAGATACTGCTCTTTTTTTATCCTTAATTCAGGTACAATAATAAAGGGAAATACGCTGTGGATGTTTCTTTTGAAGGGAAAGTGTTATATAAATGAAGCAATTTTATGCTCCTATTTTTAATGCGCTCATTGATCATGCCAAAAATAAGCCTGCAGGCTTCCATGTACCTGGACATCGTTATGGACAGGCTATGAGGCAGAACCTTCTGCTAAGCCATGCAACAAAGCATCCTGCTGACTGGTTTTCTTCCATTATGGAGCTTGATGTAACGGAGCTATCTTCGACCGATGATTTGCATCATCCTGAAGCTTCTATTAAGGAAGCTCAGCAGCTTGCAGCGCGCACATTTGGAGCGGAGGAAAGTTATTTTCTCGTGGGAGGGAGCACTTCCGGCAATCTTGCTCTGATCTTGACCGTATGCGGTGCAGGTGATTTGATTATCATGCAGCGAAATGTACACAAGTCCGTTTTAAATGGCTTAAAGCTCGCAGGAGCTTCGGTGATATTCTTATCTCCACAAATTGATCATGTAACGGGACTGGCGACTATTCCGGCTTTAGCACAGATCGAAGAAACGCTTCGAAAATATCCTAAGGCAAAAGCTGTGTTTTTGTCGAATCCTAATTATTATGGCATGGGCTACGAGTTGGAGCCTTACGTTGAGCTTGTACATAAATATAATAAGCCGCTCCTCGTTGATGAAGCGCATGGCGCACATTACGGGTTTCATCCGAAGCTGCCTCGGTCGGCATTGGGGGCAGGGGCAGATGCGGTTGTTCAATCTGCTCATAAAACTTTGCCCGTATTAACCATGGGCGCTATGCTGCACATACAAGGCGATAGAATGGAGCGAGATGGTCTCCGACAGGCTTTAATGATGATACAGAGCTCCAGCCCGTCTTTTCCGATTCTTGCTTCATTAGATATTTCCCGAGCAATGATCGATTCTCTCGGTGACAAAATGTTTGAGCAAAGCATAGTCTCTGCTGATTCTTTCCGTAAATGGTTAAGGCAGCATTCAACAGCCATACAGGAGGTTGATAGAATGTCAGATCGCTTAAGCTCTAATAAATCACCTGTCCGCTTCGCCGATCCTTTGAGGGTTGTCTTATACGATAGTACGGCTGCGATGTCTGGGTATGTGCTGCAGCGCCTGCTGGAGGAGCAAGGTTGTTACGCAGAGATGGCCGATCCTCGTTATGTTGTTCTGGTCTTTGGTATTCAAGCTTCTTTAGAAGAGAATAATAAACTGCAAGATGCCATACAGAAGATTAACCGAATGACTATTACACGAGCTGACGATGCTCCAGAGGTTCTGAATGAACCCAGATATGGCCATCCAGCTGCTGTGGGGGCTTCCTCAGCACCGGTATCGTTTGCGCGTGATCAGAATACGAATCGAAGCAGCGCACGAATCGACTTGAAGAAGGCTGTGAAAAAAATATCAGCTGAAATGGTTACCCCGTATCCGCCAGGTATTGCTATATTGTATCCAGGAGAAATCATAACACCGGCCATCATTAAACAAATTGAGCTTTTAGCTGCTGCAGGAGCAAAATTTCAAGGAGCAGCTGATCCCATCATGGCAACGATTGCTGTCTATAGCAATTAGAGGTTACTTTCCTGGCAGAGAGTTTGTCCAGCTCTGCCAGGGAAAAACACCTTATTATCTAAAATCCTCAGTAATACCTCGGTCCCCAAATAAGCTAGTCGTTTCCTATATCGCATGAAATGGAATAAGCCTATCCCTCGTTTTACGAATCCATCAACATCTCTTCATTCATGAGAAAGCCACTTCATTTATCACTGTCCCCAACTGCCTTTATTCTTAATCTTGCTTAGGCTGATCAAAACATTCAACCTGATTGTCATGTTTTTCGACCTAAATCGTTCCAATGGCTATTATATAATTAGCTCGTACCCAATAAGACATGACATCCCATACAAGCAAGCTCGGGAAGGAGGGGAACGGGGAAACAGCTTGGGAAGAGCTGAAGCAACGCAATCTTTAGCTATGTAAGCCACTGTGAAAACCGATTCGAGCAAGCCAGAGATGCAAGAACACGCGGTAAAATCTATTCAGACATTGGAGGGAGTCAATAGACACTATGAAGAAGAAGAGTTTTTCCATAATTATCGCCAGTATGCTGGCATTCGCACTTACCATAACGGGATGCGGCAATTCCAACAATGATCCCGGAGCAAGCGGCAACGAAAGCCCGACCGCCAGCACTGTTCCGGCAGGATCCTATGAATATAAAACGAAAGCGGAAGGTGATATCGTTATCGGTTTCTCGCAAGCGGTGATGAACCATCCGTTTCGTATTGCTAACGTGGAGTCCGCGAAAGCAACGGCTGCGGAGCTCGGTATTGAACTCATCGTTACCGATGGCCAAGGCGATGTGAACAAAGAAATCTCCAACATCGAGAGCCTAATCGCACGGAAAGTTGACGCCATCATCGTTTCCAGTCTTTCCGGCAAAGCAATTTACCCGGCATACAAGCAGGTTGCTGAAGCCAAGATCCCGCTGATCATCGCTGCTTCCGGTGTGCCAGACGACGAGAGTATCCCTTATGTGAGCTACGTCGCCACCGACGAAGTTACCATGGGACAGCAAGCTGCTCAATATATCGGGAAATTGCTTAACAACAAAGGAAACATCGTAGTTATCGATGGTGTTCCGGAATCGACAAACTCCGAGCTTCGCCGCCAGGGCTTCATGCCTGAAATCGAGAAATTTGCCGATATCAAAGTTGTTGCCCACCAATCTGGCGATTGGCTTCGTTTACCGGCCATGCAAGTCATGACGAATATCCTGCAAGCTAATGACGAGATCGATGTCGTACTGGCACAGAACGACGAAATGGGCTTCGGTGCTCTGGAAGCCATCAAAAAAGCCGGCCGCGAAAATGAAATCAAAGTCATCGGCATGGATGCTCAGAAAGAAGCTCTTGAACTGATCAAGAACGGTGATAGTTACATCATGTCAGTCAAAAACGAATGGTCGCTCGACACCGCAGTTAAATTAGCTGTAGACGCCGTCCGCGGCAAGCCGATTGATAAACGCGTCGTTCTGGATTCGCCGATCATCGACAAGGCCAACATCGACGAGTACTACGATCCGAACTCCATTTTCTAAGCCGAAACAACAAATAAGAACAAAGACACCAAAGAAACGACTATATGAGAATGCATACTATTTATTTTGATAATGGAGGTCATTAAATGTCTAATCCTAATTTTCGCTATGAAGATGTATTGCAAGATATTCCTGTAACCGAATACCAAGGCCGCGTGGAAAAAGCGCGCAAAGCGATGGAAAAAGAAGGACTGGACGGATTGCTTGTATGGTCCGACGCGGCCCGCATGAGCAACGTACGCTGGCTAGCCGACTATCGTGCATTCGACGGCGTGTTCCCTTACCCAGCCATGGTTTTTCTGCCGCTGGAAGGGGAACCGACTTTATTTGCTGAAGGCTCCATGGTGTCCTATGCCGCAGATGAAACGTGGTTTACCGATACGCGTGGTATCCGTCAGGAGTTAGGCAACTCAATCAAGGATTTCATGCACAAAAAACCGAATGCCAAAATCGGCCTGAGCGGTTCCAAATACCTTGCTCTTGAGTTCTATGAGCAAATCATGGGCGCATTGAATGATCCGCAACAGCTAAGAAAAACGAATATTATCGAATACCTCAAATCCATTAAAAGCGAAAATGAGATCCGCAATATGAAGGTTGCCGGCCGTCTAGCCGATCTTGGCATCGAGAAAATCCACGAGCTGCTTGCAACGGAGGGCCTCAGCGAGCGCGAGCTTGTTCGCCAGGCTTACGCTGCAATGTTCGCTGCAGGCGCTGATACAGTATCATTCGATATCATGGTTCAGTCCGGATCCAACTCTTCTGATTTCTTCCTGGCACGTCCTCGTGACAAGAAGGTCGTCAAGGGTGAAACGATCCTTATCGACATCGGCTGCCGCTTCAACGGCTATTCTTCCGACATGGCCCGCGGTGTAGGCTACGGCAATGTGTCTGACGATAAGCGCCGCATGCTGGATGCTTGCCTTGAAGCCTGGACCGCCGGCATTAGAGCAATTCGTCCCGGCATGACCGGTGCGGAAGCAGACGTCGCCGCGAATGAAGTACTTCACGATTACGGCTATCCCCATGCTTCCGGCGAAGGCCGCGGTTGTGCGCACTCCACGGGTATGGATCCGGAAGAGGAAATTCCAGTTGTAGGTCCGGACAGCCAGGATGTGCTTGTCGAGAACCAAACGATCGCCTTCGAAATTACGCTTATGGTTCCTGGCGTTGGCGGCACACGGGTAGAAGACACTGTGGTAATCCGCAAAGACGGAGCTGAGTCGCTGACTAACTTCCCGCACAGCTGCTACTGGTATCAAGATTAATCCGAAATCTACTAATTTATGAAAATTGGCTTTGCACCGCTTGTTGCGAGAACGGAAGCAGAACATGTCTCCTTCTTACATATGCTTGCGAAGCCTTTTTTACTCAAAACACAAATGCAGACCGGAATTTTACGGATGAAGGGGAACTTCCGAAATGGATATAAAACTGGGATGGAGAAACAGACTTGGTTTTACGATCAAGAGCCATCAAGAGGAGTCGCTGTTGCTGCTGTTAATCCTGATCATCATCGCGATCTCCCCTATTATTTCGCCTGATTTTTTCACGGAATACAATCTTTATAATTTATTGCGGCAAATTTCCTATACCGCCATCGTTTCGATCGGTATGCTGCTTACGATCCTAATTGGAGGCATTGACCTTTCTGTCGGATCCATCATGCAGGCGGTAGGCTTGTCATCGATTTTACTCATTCAGAATGATATGCCTGTTTGGTTGGTCGTCATTGCCGTCATGTGCATCGGGATGGGACTCGGGCTCATAAACGGGTCGCTGATCGTCTACGGCTTGCTTCAACCATTCATTGTGACGCTGGGAACCAAGATCGTTATAGACGGAACGACGCTGGTCATTTCAGACGGTAAAGGGATCAGCGGAAACGCGCCCGACAGCTTTCTGGGAATTGGAGCGGGGCATCTGGGGCCGATACCGATTCCAGTGGTCATCATGTTCGTGTTGATTAGTACTGGATCAATCGTTCTAAACCGAACGGTATTTGGCAGACAAATTTACGCTGTCGGTTCCAACCGGTTGTCGGCGCACAATTCTGGCATTAATGTGAATAAAGTTCAGCTTCTCGTATACATGTTGTCCGGTTTGTTCGCGGCAATTGCCGGTTTGCTCGTTGCAGCAAGAACAGGCGCATTCCAGCCGATCACGACGCATGGGGGCGCCGCTGGTATGGAACTGAACGCAATTGCAGCGGTTGTCGTGGGAGGTGCGAGCCTGGCGGGCGGAAAAGGCACCATCGGGGGAGCGTTTCTGGGCGCGCTGCTGTCAGGACTGCTGTTCAACCTGCTTGTCTTCCTGAACATGAATCCTTACATTCAACAATTTATTTTAGGCGCTATCGTTCTTGCCGCGGTCATTTTCTCCGCCTCCAAACGCAGAAAGCGTTAATCGCCAATCTTTAGAATTAAAGAGGGATAACATGATGAACAACGTGATACTCGAACTCAAAGGCATTTCCAAAAAATTCGGGCCTGTGTATGCCCTCCAGGATATTAGCGTGCAGCTGCAAAAAGGGGAGTTTCACGCGATCGTTGGCGAGAATGGGGCTGGCAAATCGACCTTGATCAAGATGCTTTCCGGGGTTCACCTTCCGGATGAAGGACAAATTTACTGGAACGGCAATCCCGTACGATTGTTGTCACCCCACGCGGCGCAGAGTCAGGGAATCAGCACGTTGTTCCAGGAAATTCAGGAGATTCCGGCGCTTTCTGTCGCAGAAAATATTTTTCTCGGTCGGGAGCCGAAGCGAATGGGCTTTATGCAATGGTCCGAGCTGTACAAGGAGGCCGAGAAACTGCTGCGCAGCCTGAATATTATGATCGATCCACGCGCTAAGATGGAAGATCTGCAGATTTCCGAGCGGAAAATGGTCGAAATCGCCCGTGCGGTTTCCGTCAAAGCGGAGCTTCTGATCATGGATGAGCCGTCGGCCAACTTGAACGAGGATGAGCTCAAAATTCTGTTCGATACGATCGCGCTCCTTCGTAAACAAAACGTGACGATTGTGTACATTTCTCATCGTTTGAGAGAAATATTTACGATGGCCGACCGAGTGACCGTTCTGCGGGATGGCAGATATATCCAGACGGTCAATATCTCGGATACGAATGAAGCGGGGCTCGTCACCTCGATGATCGGAAGGAAGCTGGAGGAATACTATCCGGCCAAAACCGTGGAAAGCGGCGATATTTTGCTTAATGTAAAAAATTTAAGCCTCCCGGATGGAGACCTAAGCAATGTTAGCTTTCAGCTCCGCAGGCGAGAGGTAGTCGGCTTGGCCGGACTCGCCGGTTCGGGTCAAGCGCTTGTGACGAAAATACTATTCGGTTTGATCAAGGGTTATACGGGCTCCATGGAGTTGGATGGAAAGTCTTTCGTCCCCCACTCTCCACGGCAAAGTATGGATGCCGGTATTTCATTCGTGCCTGAAGACCGGAAGACACAGGGCTTGTTCCTCAATCAAAGCGTAAAGGACAATATGTCAATCACGGCGCTGTCCAAAAATTTCGTAACCGGCGGCTTAATCAACAAGAAGAAGGAGCTTCGAAAGGCTCAGAGCCTGATCACGCAATTGTCGGTAAGGCCGCAGGATCCTTATAAACATGTCGGCAACCTAAGCGGCGGCAATCAGCAAAAGGCGCTGATCGGCCGCTGGCTGATCGACAAGTACAAAATTCTCATTCTGGAAGAACCGACTCGCGGTGTGGATGTCGGCGCCAAAATGGATATATATCAGGAGGTTAATAAGCTCCTGGAACAGGATTTAGCTATACTGATGGTATCGTCGGAGCTTCCGGAGCTGCTCGGAATGTGCGATCGTATCCTCGTGTTCTCGGAAGGGAAATTGACCGCCGAGCTAAGCAGGGATGAGGCGACGGAAGAAAAAATTATGGAATATGCTTTTCCGAGGTGAAACAGATGAAAAGACTAAACAACCAGCTTCCGTTGATCACACTTGTCATATTAATTATAGCGGGATCGCTGCTGTCGGACAGGTTTTTGTCCTTGCAGAATCTCATTAACCTGGTTCAATTCGCCGCTGAAACGGGTATCATTGCAGTCGGCATGGCGTTTGTCATCTTCACCGGCGGCATCGATCTGTCGGTCGGGTCGATCGTGGCCTTGGCCGCCGTCGTCTCAGCAAGCACGCAGCAAATGGGCGTTGGCGGAGTACTGTTGCTTTGTGCGACGCTCGGCGCTTTGATCGGTTTGATTAATGGTTTAGTCATTACGAAAGCGAGAGTCGAGCCGTTCATGGCAACGCTCGCCATGATGGCAATTGTGAGGGCGGTCACCTTGTGGATTACTAACGGGGGACCGGTTCTCAAGCCTGTATCGGCAAGCTATCAAGCTATTGCGGGCGAAGTGTTGGGCATTCCACTTCCTGCTATTTATCTCATCGTCATTTTTATATTCGGTTATATCCTGCTGAATCGCATGCCTTTCGGCAGACATGTGCTAGCAGTCGGCGGCGGGGAAGAAACCGCCAGACTGTTCGGCGTTAAGGTTGAGAACGTCAAGCTTGCGGTTTATACGCTAAGCGGCGTGCTAGCTGCACTGGCGGGTGCGCTGATTACGGCGCGGATCGGTATGGGCGAGCCGAGGTCAGGCTACAACTTTGAATTGACGGCGATCGCCATCGTTATTGTCGGCGGAACCTATCTGCTCGGCGGGCGCGGCACAATCGGTGGTACGTTCATCGGTGCCATGATCTTCGCTGTTATTTTAAATCTGATGAACCTGATGGATGTCTCGGCGTATATTCAACCCATCGTTCGCGGCTTGATTATCATCATTGCCGCCCTGCTCATTTCACGTTCGTTCATCAAATCCAAGAAAACGGCGGAAGCCACGTAATAGATTTACCAGACTCCTCCTGGACATGGCGATTAATGATGCTTGTCCGGGAGGATTATTAATAATAGAATGAGATGTAAGTGTTAAAAATGACTGAACTTTTCGTCATTTAAGGGGTTGCTCATGATGAAACAACTGTTGCGAAACTTAAATGACTATTTCTTTTCCAGCGTGAAGCGCGAAATGATGCTGATGGTCACAGCCACGATCGTTCTGGTCGTAGGGGCAATTGTGATCGTGACGTACAACGTCTCGATCGATTTGCAAATGAAAGACGCCAAAGCAAATGATGCTTCCAAAGTCCGGATTATCGGTGACAATATTGATGAAACCGTTATCAATATTAACCGGCTGATGGACAGTTTGACGCAGGATACGGAAGTTCAGGCACTGCTGGACAGCCCCTCCAAACTGCTAATCTCCGAAGTAAGGCAACTGGAGGACCACTTTCTGTCCAAGGTGATGTATTCCTCCGATATGTTTAATTCTATCTACCTCTTTGATACGAGTGAGCAGCTGTTCCATCTCAAATTTGGAAGTCGTACAAATGATCAAGAGCTTCTGAACTACAACAAATACCGCTACGACACGATTGGCAGGACGACTTGGCGTATTGACAATGGCGTCGTATACGTGGACAAAACCCTCCGACAGCGCGAGTCGCTGCGAACGCTCGGCTATATTAGCATTGAAATTAACAAGGAATATTTGCGGCACCGGCTTCAGTTGGAAGGCAACCGCTTTACTTATGTCTATGATGAAAACGGCGGCATTCTGATTGGCAGCCACGAAGACCGCGGACTGAACACGGAAGAACTGTTCGCCCAAGCAAAGCTCGAGCAAAATGGCATTTCCAACGTCGTCAAGATTCCGCCGTACCGGAATATGCTGCTCACCACCCATCTCTCGGACTACGGCAAGTGGCGGGTGGTTTCTGTCGTTCCCGTAAAGGAAATTGCTAGAGGACCGGAACTGATTGGATTGTGGATTGCTATTATCGGAATACTTGGCGCCCTCTCCGGAATCGTGATCTTCTGGTATAGCTCCAGCAGGTTGATCTCACCGCTTAATGATCTAAAGAAGCTGATGGATCTGGCCGATGTCGACAATTTTCAGCATCAGGCCGATATTCGGCGCCGGGATGAGTTTGGCCGGCTGGGCCGCAGCTTTAACCATATGATGCGTAAAATCAATTACCTCATTTCTGAAGTTTATCAGAAAGAAATTGCCCAGAAAGAGTCTGAATACAAGGCGCTCAAAGCGCAAATCAATCCCCATTTTCTTTACAACACACTTGATACTATCCGCTGGCTGGCGATGTATGGCGAAACGGGGAGGATTGAAAAGGTAGCCGTTTCGCTAGCCCAAATTTTGAAGGCCAGTCTTATGAATAGTAAAGACATGGTGCCGATTCGTACAGAAATGGAGTTCATTGACGCTTACCTCGCCATTCAGAAAAACCGTTTCGAGAACCGCATTTCCGTCTCGATCCATATGGACGAGCGAATCATGGACCTGATGATTCCGCGATTTGTTTTGCAGCCGATTGTCGAAAATTCCTTCATTCACGGTTTAGAGCAGAAAGTAGGAGAAGGAAAATTGATGATTCAAGGATCGCTCGGCGTTAATGGAGTAACCATCCGGGTCATCGACGATGGGGTCGGAATGGAGGAAGAAAGGGCGCAGCAGTTGTTGGAGGGGCGCAAGACGACCGCATTTTCCAGTACAACAGGAACCGGGAGCGGCATCAATAACGTGCATGAACGAATTCGTACGCTGTTTGGGGAATCTTACGGGTTATCTATCGACAGCTCACCAGGGTCAGGGACGATCGTAGAGGTGGCGCTGCCCGCTAAGCAGGAACAAATGGCTGTAACATGACGCAAGGGGGACGAATCATGTATAACGTCGTTATTGTAGACGATGAAATGATCGTGAGCCGCGGTCTCAGCGAGAAGATCGATTGGGGCCAGTTGGAATGCAACATCGTCGGTATCGGGAGCAACGGAATCGAAGGCAAAGAGCTGGTGGATCGTTACCGGCCTGATATTGTCCTTACCGACATTAAGATGCCGGGGATGAACGGACTTGATTTGGCACAGTACATGAAGGAAAACTACCCGGAGAGCGTTACGATTCTGCTCAGCGGCTATCAGGAATTTGATTACGCACGAACGGCGGTCCGCCATCAGGTGTTCGATTATTTACTAAAGCCTGTAGATCTGGACGATTTGAGGATCTGCATTCGAAAAGCGAAGCAGCATCTAGCGAGCATTGGAACGTCGACGAAGAAAGCGGAGCTCGACAAGGAGGTCTCGGAACGGAAAACAGCGCTGGCGGAGTCGGGTATTCTGCTGAACGTAATCGTGAACGGCAAAAAGGATATCGGCATTCTCGAAAAGAAAATGGACGATATGGGCATACTGCTGCGTAAGGGGCAAACGGTGATTTTTGAACGTTACGACTGTACGGTCGATCCTATTTCGGCTTCGTTGTACCAGTACGCCATTCAGAATATTGTGAGCGAGACGTTCGACAACCACAATATCCGTACTACGGTAATCAACCATGAAGAACAGAACGTCGCGGTTGTCAAATACAATCCTGAGATCCAGTCTGTTGTCTTTGAAAGCAGGTTGATGGAAGTAATTGATAGGTGCAAAAACAACGTAGACCTGTATTTAAAAATGAGCGTGAACATCGGTATCGGGAATGTTTTCGATGGCATTCAAGGCTTACATGCTTCTTATTTGAGAGCCAACAGCATGCTGCAGGATAATTTGTTCTGGGGGATGCACGAGATCTCAACGCGGACGGCTCCTGTAACTGGCAACCATACGATCATACATGTCAATCCGGCATGGTTCGAAGCGGTGAGCGAGGGGAAGGAAGAGGAAGCGTTGCGATACATGGAGTCATTTCTGCAGGAGACCAGAAGATACAAAAACAAAACATGCGCGTTCAACGCTCTGATGGACTTTCTGGTTGGTCTGACCCGTCATGTAACCGATAAAGAAATGAAGGCTTTCATCACGAGGACTATTACAGAAATGGCTGCAATCAGAACTTACAAGGAATACGAAGCGATGTTGTTGAGAACAATAGAAACGGTATGTCGACAAGCGAGAAGAGACTTCGAGGACATGAGCGCTTCTCTCGTCCAGCGCGTGCTCGAATACATCGATACACATTACCAGGAATCCTGGCTCAGCCTTCAATTGGCGGCCGAAATGTATCACGTGAGTGACGGACACCTGAGCCGGCTGTTCAAGAAGGAAACCGGCAGCAACTTCAGTGAATACCTTATTAAGAAACGGGTGGACAAGGCCAAGAGACTGCTGGACAAAGACCACCGCATGCCGGTAGCTGGCGTTGCGGGCCGGGTGGGATTCACGGACGCCAAGTATTTCGGGCAGGTGTTCAAGAAGTATTATGGCATGACACCTACCGAATACAAGGACCACAATGCCTTCAATTGATTAATTTTTTCTCTACGCTCCTGACCGCTTGATCCAAAGCGTCCTGGGGCGTGTTTTTCTGTGTTAAAGCGAACAGCAGCGAAGCTTGCAGGTCGCGCTCCAAAGCATGATAAGAAGCCGTGCGAGGCTGGTTGATGGCATATTCAAATTGCTGCTTCATGATGTCAATGGATGGATAGGCTTGCTTGAGTGTTGCTAAATCGATCATGTCGTTCCAGACCGGCAATCCTCCGGTATATTCGGTGACAATGATCTCGTTGCGCTTGGCACTCATCATCTCGACGAATTTCCAGCCCCAATTCTTGTTCGGGGAGTTGCGGACCAGACCGAGGGCGCTGCCGCCCGCTACGCTGGAACTTTTGAGCGACATATCGAAACCGGGGATAAGGGCCACCTTGATGTTGGAATAGTTCTTCAATTTGTGTGCGGCATAAGAACCGGCAATGAGAAAAGGCACCCGTCCTTTGGCGAATTCTTCTGCGGCTTTGGCTTCATTGACACGAACGGATATCGGATCGCTCAGCTGATCGACGTATATGGAGTTGACCATGAACTCAAGCGCTTTCAATCCGCCGCCCTGATTGAAAATCCATTTGCCATTTACGTCTTTGTACTGTCCTCCCATGGCATTCAGCAGCAGGGTATAGTCGTCCATCAAGCCTCTGGTGTCGTCCCATCCCCAAATGACACCGTGCTCGATGAGGTTCTTGTCCTTCATGAAGGCGACGGCATCCGTCAGTTCCTTCCAGGTGGAGGGCGGGGCATAAGATCCGACTTTGCGAAGAAGGTCCTGATTATAGAATAGAAAACGGGCTTCTATACTCATGGGAAACGCATACAATTCCGGGAGCGTGTATAATTCGTTGTTCAGAACTCGCTGCTCGTAGGCTAGCGGGATCGTGTTGCCTTTCAATTCTGCTGTAACGAATTTGTTCAACGGTTCAAGAAACCCTGAAGTGGCGAATTCTGGCGTCCATTCGGACTCCACTTGGACAAGATCAATATCGGAAACCTCAGTGTCGACGCGTTTGACGATCTCATCATAGAGTTCATTCGTCGGGGCGGCGAAGACTTCGACTTTTATGCCGTATTGCCGTTCGAATTCGGCGCCGATCTTCTCAATATACTGTTGATGGACATTATCGGAAATAATTTTCAGCGAAGAGGGCCGCTTGTCGTCAGAAGGCTGGGCCGACTCTGGCGCTTCTAGAGGAACAGATGTTGTCTTCGAGTAAAGATAAGATAAAGAAAAGGCGGTCGCAATGATAAAAATGAAGAGTAAGGAAGCTCTCTTTATACGCATCGTGTACCTCCTTCTTTGGCGGTTGGTAGAGGAGCGCCCGCGTTTGCTGGCGAGTGCACTAAGGAGATTATACTATACTTTCGTGTTCACATGTCCGTGAATGTTGGCTGAAGCAGGCTGGGATCGCTGATTCTAGCAGGCGGGGCAATGAATCGCAAGACAAACCATTTGTAATCATGATATTCTAAAGAAATGAATAGGAAGACGTAATGAGATAACGGAAAGAAATGACGGATTGGAGAAAATTAAGCTATGCCACGAGGATATTTTTTTTCAGCAGAGGGCGGCGAAGGCGCCGGAAAGTCATCGATTGTTACGATGGCAGGCGAGTATCTTGCATCTGCAGGTCTTGACGTCATCACTTCGAGGGAGCCGGGCGGAATCCCCATTGCAGAACAAATCAGGTCTGTTATTTTAGATACAAGCCATACGATGATGGACGGACGAACAGAGGCACTGTTATACGCGGCCGCAAGAAGACAGCATTACGTGGAGAAAATAGTACCTGCCCTAAATGCCGGAAAAACGATCATTTGCGACAGATTTATTGACAGCAGCCTAGCTTATCAGGGATATGCGAGAGGGCTCGGAATAGAAGAGATTTTGTCTATTAATGAATTTGCTATTGAAAAAATGTTCCCGGATTTGACGATTTACTTGGATGTGGATCCCGAAGTGGGGATGAGACGGATATATGCGAATGCGAACAGAGAGGTCAACCGACTTGATCTGGAGTCTATCACCTTCCATGAGAAGGTAAGAGAGGGCTATCTTGAGCTGGTTAGAAGATTTCCTGAACGAATCAAGCTGATTAATGCCAATGTAAATAAAGAGGACGTGTTTGAACAAGTGAAGGATGTGTTTAATTCATTTATCAAGCACCAATAATGAAGAAAAAGGGTATACTATTTTGACGTCGAATATTAAAATGAACGTAAGCATTTACAAATAATCCGGGATTAAAAAGGTTTTTCAACTGATATACCTATTCTAATAGTAGTCAAGGGGGAACGAGGATGAAATTAGTAATCGCGGTTATTCAAGATAAGGATAGCAACCGTTTGTCGAATGCACTTGTACGTGAAGGATTTAGAGCGACGAAGCTTGCGAGTACTGGCGGATTTTTGCGGGCGGGAAATACAACATTTATGATTGGTATTGAGGATGAGCGCGTTCATGAAGTGCTTCAAGTCATTAATGCGAATTGCAAGGTGCGTGACCAGCTCGTGACGCCGGTGTCGCCAATGGGTGGATCAACAGACTCCTACATTCCGTTCCCCGTTGAGGTGCAGGTTGGAGGCGCAGCCGTATTCGTTGTTCCAGTCGAACGATTTGAACATTTCTGAATGGGCGTGACATATAATGAAAATTGATCAGGGCTTTCGTCCGCTAGGACAAAATCGCACCAGCAGCGATAATGGAGCAAAGCCGGTTCAATCAAGAAGCTTTTCAGATGTGATGGTGCAGCAGGATGCGAATCGAACGCAGGAGCAGCTGCAGCAGAAGCTTAATGATATTCATAGACAAGGCGATCGGCTTGCGAAAATGATGACCGTTCGCGAATTGAAGCTGTATCGTCAGATGATCAAGCAGTTTCTAGAAGATACCATCAGACGGGGTATCGTACTCAAAGAGGTTAAGGGCTTTGACCGTAGAGGACGTATGAAACGGTATAAGCTCCTCGATGAGATTGACGCGACTCTTGTGTTAATGGCTGAGGATCTATTGGACAGCGAGCAGGGAAGAATCGATTTGCTGAACAAGATCGGAGAAATAAGAGGTCTGCTTATCAATTTGTTGTTCTAGTTAAGGAAGAGCAAGGAAAGGTTAGGAACGGCAATGAGTTTAGAACAAATTCCCGGCCAATGGAAGGCGCAGCGGATTTTGAAGCATGCCCTGGTGAGCGGTAAAATCTCTCATGCTTATTTATTTAATGGGCCTTCAGGAACGGGCAGAATGGCCATGGCGCGCGAATTCGCCAAAGCGTTGTTTTGTACGGCAGAAGGTTATGAGGCGTGCGGAAATTGTCTGGCGTGTCGAAAATTCGAGCACGGCAATCAGACGGATTTAACGATAATCGCTCCCGATGGCCAATCGATCAAAATCGACCAGATTCGAGAGCTGCAACGAGACTTCTCCTATCGCAATAGCGGTACGAATCGCAAAGTATATATGATTGAGCAAGCTGAAAAAATGACGATGCAGGCTGGAAACAGCTTGCTTAAATTTCTGGAGGAGCCTTTGTCGCCTGTTGTGGCGATATTGATTACGGATAATGGACAGGCCGTGCTTCCTACCATACGGTCACGTACGCAGTGGGTTCCCTTCCTGCCAATGTCTCCTGAATGGATGCTGCAGACTCTCGTTGCGGAGGGCGCGCCGCCGACTTTAGCACGCGCTGCGGTACAGCTGACTTCGGGTTTAGACAGCGCTAGACAATTTCTCCAACAGAATCAGTTTGCAGAAATCAGAAACCTAGTGATACAATTAGCTAAGGAGAGTTTGACCCGATTCACCGCGGCGATGATCACTGCCCAACAACAGCTGTTTAAGACAGATTTGGCAGAACACACACAGATGCTGTTGTCGTTATTGGTTATATGGTTTAAAGATTTGATACAGTTCCAGGCCGGAAGGCAGGACAACATCGTTTTTATAGATCAGTTGGAATGGATAGGCAAGCATGCTTTTAATCGATCGGCTGCAGGCTGGGTGTCCTGCATAGAGCATACACTCGAAGCAAGTAAGCGAATGCGTGCGAATGTTACACCACAGCTCGCATTTGAGCAACTATTGGTAAACTTACAGGAGGGCTAATCCTTGTATAATGTCGTCGGTGTTCGCTTCAAGAAAGCGGGCAAGATCTATTACTTTGATCCGGTCGAGCATCCCGTGGATAAGGAACAACATGTTATTGTTGAAACTGCGCGCGGTATCGAATACGGTAAAGTGGTGGTGGGACAGAAGCAAGTCGGTGAATCGGATGTCGTCCTTCCTCTCAAGAAAGTGATACGGATTGCAAGCGATGTAGATGCGAAGGTAGTGGATGAAAATCGCATCGCAGCGAAGAATGCATTCGCCACTTGTCTTGAAAAAATTAAAGGTCATCAGCTTAAAATGAAGCTGGTGGACGTTGAGTTTACGTTTGACCGCAACAAAATTATTTTTTACTTTACGGCAGAGGGCAGAGTCGATTTCCGCGAGCTGGTTAAAGATCTGGCCAGCGTATTCCGTACGAGAATCGAGCTTCGTCAAATCGGTGTTCGCGATGAAGCGAAGATGCTTGGCGGCATTGGTCCCTGTGGACGTGTGCTTTGCTGTTCTTCTTGGCTGGGCGATTTTGAGCCCGTATCGATTAAGATGGCAAAGGATCAGAATTTGTCGCTTAATCCGACTAAAATTTCCGGATTATGCGGACGTCTGATGTGCTGCCTGAAGTTTGAGCACGACAATTACGAAAGCATTCGTGAGGAGCTGCCGGCGATCGGTAAGATCGTTGTTACTTCATACGGAGAAGGCAAGGTTACAGGGATTAACACATCCACGAAGAGCGTGTATGTGCAATTATTCGATAAACCAGGTAAACCGAAAGAACTGCCGCTCGATGATGTTGTCATCAAGTAACGGCAGAGTGCGATTCTCACGGGTGAGGTAATACTCACGCATGAAGCTCTGGGGTGGGAACTTGGAGAAGAAAGATATTTTCATTCAAATGGATGAGCTGGATAACAGAGTCGGTGTATTTCATGCCGAGCTTGGTGCTATGAAGCAGAAGGTGAAAGAGCTGCTAGAAGAGAACAAACGTCTAAGCGAAGAGAACAACCAGCTGCGTCAGCTGTTTAAGAGAGAGGCGGAGCTTGAGCACGAGGTCGTTCATGCGTCCGCGGGCAGGAAGCAAGTGGCTGAAGGTCAGCCATCGCCGGATGCCGTCGATGATGCTTTTGCAGATTCGAGTGTTGCCATTGGTGAAGGTCATGACAATTTAACCCGCTTGTATCATGAAGGATTCCACATATGCAACGTATATTACGGGCATTTGCGGACGGAGGGTGACTGTTTATTCTGTTTATCCTTTCTAAATAAATAGTGGAATCCATATCGACATGCCGTCCTTGCCGCAAAGGACGGTATTTTTATTAAGGAACGGCAGGCTCGTGCATGGGGCCATATCGTTTACCAAAAAAGGAGCGGCTTATAACTTGTCAGAGACGATACATCTAGCAGAAAATGAACGGCTTGATGATTTAATGACTGAATCAGGCCTGAAAATTATACAGAGCCGGGAGGTGTTTAGCTTCTCTCTCGATGCTGTGCTGCTGTCTCGATTCGCCAGCGTACCAAAGTACGGGCGCATTGTTGATTTATGTACAGGTAATGGAGTCATTCCGATGTTGCTCACAACGAGAACGAAGGCGCGGATCGACGCTGTTGAGATTCAACCTAGATTGGCGGATATGGCGAGAAGAAGTGTAGCGCTGAATCAATTATCGGAGCAAATTCATATTATTGAGCAGGATTTGCGATTATACCCAAAGCTTGCGGGAAATGGCGTATATGATGCGGTAACGGTTAATCCCCCTTATATGCCGGTAACGGCAGGCGAAAAAAATGAAAATGAGCATTATGCGATTGCAAGGCATGAGATTCATTGTACGCTGGAGGATGTTGCAGAGGCTTGCTCTCGGCTTGTCCGTCCCGGGGGAAAGGTATCGATGGTACACCGTCCATCGCGTCTGCTCGATATCGTGGAAACGATGCGCAAATGGCGCCTTGAGCCAAAGCGAATCCAATTTGTTCATCCATATGCGAATGCGGAAGCGAATATGGTATTAATAGAAGCAATGCGAGATGGGAAGCCTGATATTAAGCTGCTTCCGCCAATTATGGTCTACGAGAATGGAGTGCAGATCGTTTGAATATACAGAAAAGCTTTGCCGAAGCGGCTAAGGAGGCAACGGGCAGCCTGTATTTAGTGGCCACGCCTATTGGCAACCTCGAGGATATGACCTTTCGTGCGATAAGAACGCTGAAGGAAGTGCAGCTTATTGCAGCGGAGGATACGAGGCAGACCCGTAAGCTGCTCACCCATTTTGAAATAAACACCCGAATGGTCAGTTATCATGAGCATAATAAGCGAGCAAGTGGTCCTGAGCTGATTCGCTTGCTGCTAGAAGGCCAATCCATTGCTCTTGTTAGTGATGCAGGCTTGCCTGCCATATCCGATCCTGGAGCTGATCTTGTGAGAGAAGCGGTCGATCACCATATTCCTGTCATTCCGATTCCAGGAGCGAATGCGGCACTGTCAGCGCTTATTATGTCAGGGCTTCCGACGGAACAGTTCCTATTTGCCGGGTTTCCGCCGCGCGAGCGCAAATCAATAACGAAGTGGCTGCAGCAATTAAGCACGCAGAGGGAAACTCTGCTTTTTTATGAATCACCGCATCGTATCCATAAAACTTTGGATGCTTTATTGGAGTGCTTTGGCGATCGGTCAATTGCCTGCATAAGAGAATTGACCAAGCGGCATGAAGAAGCCATTCGCGGGCAAGTATCGGAATGTATCGAGTGGTTCGCTGAGCATCCTCCGCAGGGGGAATTTTGCATCATAGTAGCAGGAGCTGACGAATCCGATGCCGCGGGGCTAGCAGGAGAAGATGTTTGGTGGTTAGAGCTTGATCTTGCCGCTCATGTAGCCCGTTATGAAGAGCAGTTCGGACGGAAGGAAGCGATTAAGAAGGTGGCTGCAGATCGCGGACTGCCGAAGCGGGATGTATATAATGAAGTAAATCGATAAGGAGTTTAGCGGTCTTAGCGGCTAGCTCCTTGTAGGAAAATATATAATAGCAGAAATGCAAAAATACGAATGCTGTCCATTAGCTTCAAAGCTTGTTTTGGAGTATAAAAAAAGACCTTCCTGGCCGGGTTCTAGCGCAGGAAGGCATCGAGGAATATGAAAAGGTTAGAATTAACAATTGGATAAGTACAGTATAACCTATTTTTATTATTTTGTCACAGGTGAAGGCATTTCAGATAAACAAACATGGCAAACAATTTTTCCTTTGAAATAAGATACGTTCTCTGCATTACCACAGAAGATACATGCAGGCTCGTATTTCTTCAACATGATACGCTCGCCGTCTACATAGATTTCAAGTGCATCCTTTTCGCCAATTCCAAGCGTACGACGCAATTCGATCGGAATAACAACGCGTCCTAACTCATCAACCTTACGAACAATACCAGTAGATTTCATCATAATATATCCGTGCCCCTCTCAAAATGTAATTCGTCATCGTTCGACATTGTTTTTGTTTTTATGATTACTATAATACCAACGATTACCATAATAGTCAAACTATAAAATTACTATAGAAAGCCTTTGGTATAAGTATTTGACTAGTCCTATGCGTCATATTACTCTGTAATAGAATACAACAGCTTCGACAAAATGGAAACTGAATAACGACATGATTCGACAAAAACAATGCTTTTTGTGTCGAAAATATGAACAAAGGAGTTGAGAGACGATGAAGGAGCAGCTCACCGAAGAGAAGGTGTTCAAGGATCCCGTTCATCACTATATTTATGTGCAGGATCAGACGATTTGGGACTTAATTAATACGAAAGAATTTCAACGCTTAAGACGTATTCGTCAATTAGGCACTTCTTATTTGACTTTTCACGGAGCGGAGCACAGCCGATTCTCACATTCGCTTGGCGTTTATGAAATTACTCGTAAAATTATTTCGCAATTCGAGCGAAATGGTTATCCGGATTGGCCGGCGGAGGAACGACTCGTATCGCTTTGCGCGGCGCTCCTGCATGATGTTGGACATGGTCCGTTCTCTCACTCCTTAGAGGAAGTATTCGACACGGATCATGAAGAGTGGACCTGCAAAATATTGCTCGAGGATACCGAGATCAACGAAGTGCTTCGCGAGGTGTCCGAAGATTTTCCTGCTAAGGTTGCTGCCGTTATTCAGAAAACGTATCCAAAACCCATTGTCGTTAGTTTGATCTCCAGTCAAATGGATGCTGACCGCATGGATTATTTGCTTAGAGATGCTTATTTTACAGGCGTGAATTACGGCACCTTCGATTTAGAGCGTATTTTGCGTGTACTGCGGCCTTATAAAGGAAAAATTGTGGTGAAGGAAAGCGGGATGCACGCAGTTGAGCATTATTTAATGTCGCGATATCAGATGTATTGGCAGATTTACTTCCATCCGGTAACTAGAAGCTCTGAGATTATTTTACGGCAAATATTTCGTAGAGCGCAGGAGCTTTACGGGGGTGGTTATGCCTTTGAATGGTTGCCAAGCCCGCTAAAAGGCCTGCTGCAAAATAAAATGAACGTACATGATTATTTGAAGCTGGATGAGGCGCTTGTTCAGACGGTGTTCATGCAGTGGTCGGAGGAGAGCGACTCATTGCTGAGCGATTTATGCGACAGGTTTTTGAATCGCAAATTATATAAGTACATAACCATCGATAACCCGGATGAAACGTTATTAAATGAAATAAGCGATTGCTTTTCTTCTATAGGAATGAGTCCGGATTATCATATAGAGATCGACTTTCCCTTTGACCTGCCATATGACGTATATCGACCGGATAAAAAAGAAGGCGAAAAGAAAGAAAAAGCGCCGATTTTGTTGCTTCAAGGGGAGGATGAGATCAGCGAAATATCCACCAAATCCGACATTGTTCGCTCGATTACGGGACTTCATCAAGGGGAATACCATTTATACTATCCGGAGGAGCTACTGCGCGCATCCATACATTTGCTGCCTATGTCGATCAAAAAAATATTTAAATTAGATTAAAGGAGCCTAACATTAACATGACACAGCTGTTTGATACGCATACACATATGGATTCCTACAAGTTTGATGAAGATCGTGAGGAGGCTATCCAGCGAGCGAGAGACGCTGGCGTTCATATGCTTGTCAATATTGGCTTTAACCGTGAGACAATCCCAACGACCATGGCGCTTGCTGAACAGTACGATTTTGTTTATGCGGCGGTTGGCTGGCATCCGGTGGACAGCATCGATATGCTCCCGGAGGATTTAGATTGGATCGAGCGCTTATGCGCGCATAAGAAGGTCGTAGCTATCGGTGAGATCGGACTTGATTATCATTGGGATACCTCACCTAAGGACGTTCAACAGCGGGTCTTTCGTGAACAAATCCGGCTGGCTAAAAGGCTTGGCAAGCCGATCGTCATCCATAATCGCGATGCGCATGAGGATATCGTTCGTATATTGCGGGAGGAAAAGGCTTCTGAGGTTGGCGGCGTTATGCATTGTTTTTCAGGAAGCTGGGAGACGGCCAAGCTATGCCTCGATATGAACTTTTATATTTCGTTTGGGGGTCCTGTGACCTTCAAAAATGCACGCGTTCCCAAAGAGGTGCTTAAGCAGGTTCCGCTTGACCGAATTTTGATCGAAACCGATGCTCCTTATTTGGCGCCTCATCCGTTCCGCGGGAAGAGAAATGAGACCGCTTATGTGTCTTTAGTCGCAGAGACAGCGGCTGAAATTTTAGGCAAAACGGTTGAAGAGATAGGGACAATAACAACTGAAAATGGAAAAAAATGTTTTGGAATTGTCTAATATCACATGAAATGAAGAGAAATTAAGACCTTTATCAAGTAAAAAGTGATTTTTATCCCGAAAATCGCTTAATTTTTCGGTCATTATCCACCTTTTTCGCTTAAATCGTCTTTTATCGTATCTTTACAATTGACCATGGATGAGGGTATGATTCATCTCAGAGCATTAAACTTTTGTATTGGATTTCCAGTTTGCGCTTAATCTCCATTCGGAGAGCGGGGGAACCAAATGCGGAGAAAATCGACCGCATTTTGAATTCTTCAGGGGTGAATTTCGGAGCCTTTGCCATGAGCATTGCGTTTCGACTAGGGCGACTCTCTTGTCCGAACCCGTCAGCTAACCTCGTAAGCGTTCATAGAGAGTGATCAACCTCGTGCATCCATTTTTATCTGTATCCCAGAGCGTCAGCTACCCGGGAAGCCACGAAACAGATCCTCTGTCGACGGCTTCTTTTTTATTTTCGAATAATCGGGATGCAGTTGACATAGGGTGAAAATGGAGGTGGAAGATCAATAGAATTGCTGGAGTGCGTGCTTGCACGCCAAAATACTATAGTCGCGTCAGTTGTATCATGCGTAACACTTGGCGGCGGGGCTATGAAGGAGGACCGATGAAGTGGGAATACTCCAGGTTAAGGACACCCATGGGAAACGATCATCCAGCATGTCTTTCGCATTGCGATGGAAGCGTGAAAACTTGCGTTTGATTCTTTTAAGTGCTGCTATCTCAATCGCTATGACTTTCATGTTTTTGGTGTTGTTGTACGGAACGGCTGTCAAAAGCGTCTCCGTAGTGGTGAATGGACAAGAAACCGTTGTGGAAACAAAGCAATGGGTCCTGCAACGCCTACTGGATGAACAAGCTATCACGATTGGACCACATGACGAGGTGTCCGTACCGCTTAACGCGGCAATTAAGGATGGAGATCGTATCGAGGTTACTCATGCGATACCCGTTATTGTGAAAGCTGATGGCAAGACCTCCACTGTATACACGACAGAAAGAACAGTGCAGGCGGCGATCGAGGAATTAAATATTCCAGTTCGTGGTCAAGATAAAGTTATTCCTCCGCTTGAGACAGAAGTGGATGAGGAATTAACGGTGACGGTCGTGCGTGTCGATACGAGAGTGTCGGAAACGGAGCACCAGGTGCCTTACTCCATTGTGAAGAAGAACGATCCATCCTTGGAGGCAGGCAAAGAAAAACTCGTGCAGACAGGTAAGAAAGGTCTTATCGTCGAGCAGATCGAGAAGCAATATGAGAATGGCGTTCTGATCTCGAAGAAAACGGTCAACAAGGTTGTGGAGACAGCAGCCGTTGATCACGTTATTGTGGTCGGAACGAAGAAGAAGGAAGAACCTAAAGTAACGGTGCTCTCGAATAACACACCGAGCATCAAGACGCTAACGAAGGGCGGCGTCAGCTTTAAGGCGAAGAAAGTGCTGAGCAATGTTACCTTAACAGCCTATACAGCTGGTGTTGCGTCAACCGGCAAGGATGAAGATCATCCGCAATACGGGATTACCGCATCAGGGGCACGTGTGAAAGAAGGACGGACCATAGCTGTCGACCCTAGTGTTATTCCAATCGGCTGGTGGGTTTACATTGAAGGAATTGGCTTCCGCCGCGCAGAGGATAAAGGCGGCGCGATAAAAGGCCATAAAATCGATGTTTACTTTGACAGTTCTAAGACTGCGACCAAGTTCGGCAGGAAGAAAGGCATTAAGGTTTATGTGCTCGGGCCTAATAAGCCGACGGCAAGCTAATTCAAGCGGCCATCATCATTTTATCGTAAGATCGAATAAAATATGTCATCATAAAGGAGAGGCCTTGCCTCTTCTTTTTGTATATTTGTCAATTGATTACGTTTGTAGAGGGGAATAATCCAGATGATCAAGGAGATCATTGTCGTAGAGGGCAAGGATGATACGGTAGCGATCAAGAGAGCAGTCGATGCGGACACGATCGAGACGAATGGGTCAGCGATTGGGGAGGCTGTGCTGCGTCGTATTGCACTTGCGAATGAGCGCCGCGGCGTCATTATATTTACTGACCCCGATCACGCGGGGGAACGCATACGCAAAATTGTCGCGAGACACGCACCAGGCTGCAAGCATGCATTTCTGCCACAGGAGAAGGCGTTGTATAAAGGCGATATCGGTATCGAGAATGCGAGCCCCGAGGCGATTCGTCAGGCGCTCTCGGAGCTTCGCACGGAGACGGATGATGAAGCGGGGGAAATTAGCTGGGAGGATCTGATGGAAGCGGGACTGATCGTCCATCCAGAAGCGTCCAGCAGACGCTTGCACATCGGCAAGCTGCTCGGAATCGGCTATGCGAACGGAAAGCAGTTCTATAAGCGTTGTACAAGCTTCCGGATATCAAAGGCGGAATTTCTTGAGGCGCGTCGTCAGAT
The DNA here is from genome assembly GCF_049725345.1 of Paenibacillus praedii. Taxonomy (NCBI): domain Bacteria; kingdom Bacillati; phylum Bacillota; class Bacilli; order Caryophanales; family Paenibacillaceae; genus Paenibacillus; species Paenibacillus praedii. The sequence goes on from NZ_JBMWAM010000019.1 coordinate 25,360, forward strand.
GGAAGAGGAATTGGGGGTATAGTGAATGAATGAACAAAACCATGGTGCGGGAGCAGCGAGGGCGTCCTCTGCAGAGGTGGCCACGCCGAAGCGTACGAAGGAGATTATTTCAAAATACGGTTTCTCCTTTAAGAAAAGCTTGGGTCAAAACTTTCTCATCGATCAAAATATTTTAAATAAAATTGTCGCAGCAGCCGGGCTTGATCATACAAAGGGCGCCTTGGAAATCGGTCCGGGTATCGGAGCGCTTACGCAGCGATTGGCGGAAGCAGCCGGCAAAGTAACGGCGGTTGAAATTGATAATCGGCTTATTCCCATTTTGCGCGATATTTTGGCTGATGAGCAGCACACGACAGTCATTCACGGAGATATCCTAAAGCTGGACTTAAAGCAGCTGTTCGCAGATCAATTTGCTGATGTCACAGGTGTAAGCGTCGTTGCGAATTTACCTTACTATGTGACGACGCCAATCCTCATGAAGCTGCTGGAGGAGAAGCTGCCTCTTGAGCATATTGTCGTTATGATCCAGAAGGAGGTAGCGGAGCGAATGGCTGCGAAGCCCGGAGGCAAAGTATATGGCAGCCTTAGTGTAGCCGTGCAGTATTATTGCGTGCCGGAGGTCGTATGTACAGTGCCGCATACGGTATTCATTCCGCAGCCTAATGTTGATTCCGCCGTTATTAAGCTTTCCCTTCGGGAGAAACCAGCCGTAGATGTGCCGGATGAGGAGCATTTCTTTAAGGTAGTGCAGGCCAGCTTTGCTCAGCGCCGTAAGACGCTGGCGAACAACTTGACTGCGTTTGTAGGCAAGGAGCGGCGCGAGGCATTGACAGAGCTGCTGCAGCAATGCGGCATTGATCCAATAAGGCGAGGCGAAACGCTGTCGCTGGAGGAATTTGCGCGCATTAGCCGCAGTATGCTGGAGGCCGGCTGGAGAAGCTAGTTTTCGGAGGCCGTAAAAATACTCACCATTCGCCCTGTCTGCCCATAGGATAGACGAAGAGGTGATTGATCCATGAAGCAGGGGGACCTGGTCGTCCGCAAATCATATGGCGGTGACGTGCTGTTCCGAGTTGAAGCTGTTCGTACGTATTTTGCCGTCCTGAAGGGCACGGATTACCGATTACTTGCGGATGCTCCGATTCCCGATCTGTCGGTCGTATACGATCCAGAATCGACAAGAGCAGTACAGCAAGTCCGCATTAAAGTGAAAGATTCGATAAGGCGTATGCACACTGAGCGTGAGCGCCATGCCGTAGAAACGGAAGACCATATTCGGCATGCGGTGCAGCAAAGTCAGGCTTTCTTTGAAGTGCCGGGCAAAGTGCTCCATCTCGACGGTGACGGAAATTACTTGAAGAAGAGCATGCAGCTATATAATACGATGCATGTTCCTTCACATGGGCTTCATGTGCATGAATCCCAAATGGCTGATGTGCTGCACCGTTTACTTCCTCAAATCAAGCCTGATATTGTAGTGATCACAGGTCATGACGGGTTGTTAAAAAATCGAGCGTCAATGGATCTTTATAGTCTGAGCAGTTATAAAAATTCGCAGCATTTCGTCAATGCGGTCCGTGCAGCCAGGGATTATGAGAAGAGCCGTGATAGCTTGATCGTGATCGCAGGGGCATGCCAGTCTCATTTTGAAGCGTTGCTGCAGGCAGGCTCCAACTTCGCAAGCTCCCCTGGACGAATATTAATCCATGCGCTTGATCCTGTTTACATTGCAATTAAAGCAAGCTATACGTCAATCAAGGATACGATTAATTTGGCTGACGTGATACATGGAACGATAAGCGGGATTGACGGCGTAGGCGGTATTGAGACGTTAGGTCGTTTCCGCGTAGGCTTGCCGAAGCCCCAAATTACGGCAGCGAATTCAACCTTGATGGCTTAGCCTCGCCATCTTTGTGCAGCAACTTCTTAAATTGTCTATTTTTAGTTTTTGTATGCGTGGTTTTTTAAAAATGGGTGAATTCACCGTTGACAAGTAAATATTCTTGCTGATATAATAATTTGCTTTGTTTGACAAACCCTCTTTTTTTGTTTATAATGGACAAGGAAAGAGGTGGTAGTGGACAATGGCAAAAAATACGCTATTGGATATAAAACGCAGTTTGGAAGCTCATGTTGGCTCCAAAATCCGTCTTCGAGCTAACGGTGGCCGACGAAAGACCATCGAAAGAACCGGAACGTTGGAAGAAATCTACCCTTCTGTATTCATTGTTAAGCTGGATGAAGACCAGCATGCGTTTAAGCGTGTCTCTTACAGTTATGCGGATATACTGACAGAGTCGGTGGAAGTTACCGTGTGCAATGATGAAGGTCAAGTTCGAATTGCCCATTTGCAGCAATAGATAATAGATCGCCTTGTGAGGCAGGTTAGCGCAGAATTCATCTGCGCTTTTTTTATTGCTGTTGAGGCCCAGCCCTTCACGTATTAGCTTATCCACGCTGAAGCATACTACCTTTGTTTGAAGAAGCTTGCAGCATGAACTAAGGATAGGGAGGGATTATTAATGGGCCGCAGAAGACGGAGCATCATGTCGGAGCAATTGAAATATGAGCTCGCGAAGGATCTTGGGTTTTATGACACGGTGCAGCAAGAGGGGTGGGGCGGCATACGCGCCAAAGATGCAGGCAATATGGTTAAGCGTGCGATCCAGCTTGCCGAGCAAGCCGCAGCCAAATCGAATCAACCTTAATTATTGTTAACTTTATTACTGAATAAAAAGCTAAGCTGCTGGCTATCATCAATCGACGGATAGCTGGTGCTTAGCTTTTATTGCTTTCGTTTGGTATAATAATACTTAAGCATATGAACGAACGGGTGAACTTATCGGATGAAGGTATATGAGAAAGCTCCTGCCAAAATAAACTTAGTGCTCGATGTGCTGCGTAAGCGTGATGATGGCTACCATGAGGTCGAGATGATTATGACGATGGTCGACCTTGCGGACCGTCTGGAGATGGCTGAGCTGCCAAGAGACCAAATTATTATTTCAAGCCAAGTTGGCTACATACCGCTTGATGAAAAAAATCTGGCCTTTCAAGCGGCCAGGCTGATTAAAGAACGTTATGACGTGAAGCAAGGCGTATATATTCATCTGGACAAGAAAATCCCAGTAGCCGCAGGACTAGCCGGAGGCAGCAGCGATGCTGCCGCTGCGCTTCGTGGTCTTAACCGGCTTTGGAAGCTGCAAATTCCTGAGGACGAGCTGTGCCGGTTGGGCGCGGAGCTTGGATCCGATGTTCCTTTCTGCGTAACGGGAGGGACTGCGATCGCCAGAGGACGCGGAGAGGTGCTGGAGCATATCGCCAACCCGCCGCAGTGCTGGGTCGTTCTAGCCAAGCCTCCGATCAATGTCTCGACGGCAGATGTCTACGGCAGATTCCGAGCGAATGAGCTGAAGGAGCACCCCTCCATCCCGAACATGTTGTCTGCGCTTGAGAGAGGCTCCTTTACAGATATGTGCGAAGGGCTTGGCAATGTGCTGGAGAAGGTGACTTTAGAGCTTTATCCAGAAGTCATGCAGCTGAAGGAAAGCATGCTTAGACTTGGAGCAGACGGCGTGCTTATGTCAGGAAGCGGGCCTACCGTTTTCGGACTCGTATCGAAGGAGGCCAAGCTTCCGCGCATTTATAACGGACTGAGAGGCTTCTGTAAAGAAGTATATGTGGTAAGAATGCTTACATAAGTCTGACGTTCTTCTTGATTAAATCCGTATAAAAATGTTATATTGACATTATATTATTCGGATTTAGTGGGGGGAGATGTGTTTGAAGAAGTTGAAACGGAGCTCGCGGTTGGTAGAAATGACGCAATACCTGCTAAGTCGACCCCACACGTTAATTTCACTGACAGCTTTTGCTGATCGATATCAGTCCGCAAAATCTTCCATTAGTGAAGATCTAGCCATAATTAAAGAAGTGTTCGAGGAAGAAGGAATTGGTGAGCTTCATACGCTTGCAGGAGCTGCGGGCGGAGTGAAGTATACACCCAAGATGCAAGAGGCCAAAGCCCTTAAGATTATGACGGGCATATGCCGCCAGTTAGAGCAGCCTGAAAGGGTTCTTCCGGGCGGTTATTTGTATATAACGGATATGCTGGGCCAGCCGGAGCTGCTGGCAGACGTCGGCAGAATGTTTGCAACCGCCTTTGCGGGCAGCAAGATTGACGTCATTATGACGGTGGAAACCAAAGGCATTCCGCTTGCTTATGCTACGGCTGCTTGTCTCAACATTCCGGTCGTTATCGTCAGGCGCGATAATAAGGTGACGGAGGGATCGGCGGTTAGCATTAATTATGTATCAGGCTCAACCAAACGGATACAAACGATGTCTCTTGCTCGTCGGGCGCTCAAGGAGCAGTCTCGCGTTCTTATTATTGATGATTTCATGAAGGCGGGCGGAACGATTCAAGGTATGATGGATTTGCTGTTTGAATTTAAAGCAACCGTTGCCGGTGTCGGGGTATTTGTTGAATCCGGCGAGGTGGAATTAGAGGAGCGGCTGCTTGAGGATTACGTATCGCTGGCGAAGCTTACTGCTGTTGACATGAAGACAAAGCAGACGACCGTTATTCCGGGCAACTACTTTAAAGCATAAGAGCATACAAAAACGGGAACAAAGCATTTGAAGATGAAGGGCTGGGACGATGATGACAACAAAGCTGCAACTGCAAGTGATTGCAACAGACAAAGCGCCTGCGGCCATCGGGCCATATTCACAGGCTATTAAGCTGGGAGGCTTGCTGTTTACCTCTGGTCAAATTCCGCTGGATGCATCAGGACAGCTTGTTGAAGGCGGAATTGAGGAGCAAACCCATCAGGTGTTCCGTAATTTAGAGGCGGTATTAGCAGCTGCGGGAGCAGGCTTTCAGGATGTGGTGAAGGCAACTGTTTTTTTAAAGGATATGAACCAATTTGCAACGGTCAATGGGATCTATTCCTCCTATTTCGGCGACCATAAACCAGCTCGTTCAGCTGTTGAGGTGGCGCGTCTGCCGAAGGATGTTTTTGTCGAAATAGAGGTCATTGCATCGACAAATGTCGAATGAAAACGAAAAACTTTCAAACTCAAAAAAATATTTTAAATCATGCATGATTTTTCCAAAAAAGTAGCAGGAATTTGCAATAAAACGTGGAAGTATACACCAAGTCTCTGATAGACAAAGGTGGTGAACACAAGTGCAAATTACTGATGTCAGACTCCGCCGTGTAAATTCCGAAGGGCGTATGAAGGCTATCGCATCCATTACTATTGACAATGAATTCGTCGTTCACGATATTCGCGTTATCGACGGTAACAATGGTATGTTCGTTGCAATGCCAAGCAAACGTACTCCGGATGGAGAATTTCGGGATATCGCTCATCCGATTTCTTCCACAACCCGGGAGAAAATCCAGGCTGCTGTTCTCGCTGAGTACGAGCGTGCAGCAGAAGAAGTAGCGATTGAAGAAGGAGCTTAACCAGAGCATTTCATGTTTTAAGGGAATGATTGGAGAAGAGAGCCATGGCTCTCTTTTCTTTTTTTGTCGTTTGAGATATATTCAGGAAGAGAATTTCAACAGGGCTAGGAGGTCGTTTAGTTGAGGGTGATGGCGATTGTACTTGCTGCGGGACAGGGCAAGCGAATGAAATCGAAATTATATAAGGTACTTCATCCGGTGTGCGGCAAGCCGATGGTCGGGCATGTGCTAGATATCGTGAAGGAAGCGGCTGCTGAACGCGCGGTTGTCATAGTTGGTCATGGCGCAGAAATGGTTAAATCGTATTTGGGCAGCGATGCGGAGTATGTATTGCAGGAGCAGCAGCTAGGGACTGGACATGCGGTTAGACAAGCAGAGGCGCTGCTCGGAGAGGAAGAAGGCACGACAATCGTCATTTGCGGCGATACGCCGCTTGTGCAGGCTTCTACGATTCAAGCGATGCTTGAACTGCATGCGTCAAGCGGAGCTGCTGCAACGGTGTTGACGGCCTCCTTCAATAACCCGACGGGTTACGGACGCGTTATTCGCGGCGAAGACGATTCTGTTCAGCGAATCGTGGAGCAGAAGGATTGCTCGCCAGAGGAAGCTGCTGTTCAGGAAATTAATACGGGAACCTATTGCTTTGATAATAAGAAGCTGTTCGCAGCTCTCCGTAAGGTGACCAGCAATAATGCGCAGGGCGAATATTATTTGACGGATGTCATCGGTATTTTCCGTGAAGCGGGAGAAACCGTTCAAGGTTATTGTACCAACGATTTGGCGGAAGCCATCGGTGTAAATGACCGTGTTGCTCTAGCCGAAGCGGAGCGTTATATGCGGGATAGAATTAACCGCAAGCATTTGCTGGGCGGTGTGACCTTTATAGATGCGGCTAATACTTATATCGAAGCGGACGTACAGATTGGGCCGGATACGATCATTTATCCAGGGACAATGCTTAGAGGCTCCACGGTTATTGGCGAGGATTGCATCATCGGACCTCAAGCAGATATTACAGACAGCACAATCGGCAATGGCGCAGCTATCAAATATTCTACGGTTGCGGAATCCATTGTTGGCGATACGAGTACGGTTGGTCCTTATGCGAATTTGCGCCCTGGCTCGAAGCTTGGCGTCGGCTGCAAAATCGGCGATTTCGTTGAGTTGAAAAATGCGTCGCTTGGAGATGGAAGCAAGGTCTCACATCTTAGCTATGTTGGGGATGCGAAGGTAGGCGCTGATGTGAATATCGGCTGCGGCGCCATTACAGTCAATTACGACGGCTTTAATAAATTTGTAACCGAAATCGGCGACAATGCTTTTGTCGGAAGCAACGTCAATCTGATTGCTCCCGTAAAAATAGGCGACGGTGCCTATGTAGTAGCGGGGTCTACGGTTACGCATGATGTACCGGCTGGCGATTTAGCTATTGCGCGTGAGCGTCAGGTGAATAAGCCGGGCTACGCGGAGAAGATCCGGAGCAGAGCCAAGGTGAAGAAAGCAAAGAAACAAGAATAGGCAGCATCTCGCTGCTGCGGCGCATGGATGGATTCATAAATATGAATCCATCCATGCGTTTTTTTGTTTCAACAGGAAGTCTGCTGGAACGAATAAGGGCTGCTGTCTATGAGTAGTAGATTTGGCCATTGTTTAAAAAACGGTTGATTGGGGTAAGTTATAGGGAAATCAATTTTAAAGCAGTGTGCATGTGTTCTAGAAAAAAATGCTTTGCTTTAAAAAAACTCAGGAGGTTATCCATATGGCGATTGCTATGAAAGCAGACCAACGTACGAGCTCGACGAAGGGTGAACTGCGCCAATTGCGGCTCCAGGGCAAGATTCCAGCTGTTATTTACGGAAAAAAAATAAAGGATGCCGCATCTGTCTCCGTGGATGGCAGGGAGCTGCAGGGGCTTCTACGTTCTCACCCAAATGCGGTCATTGAGATCAATATACCATCACAAGGCAAGCATTCCGTTATGGTGTCGGAGGTACAGCGCGATTCGCTGAATAATCAGGTGCTTCATGTTGATTTCCGTGCAATCAATATGAATGAGAGCGTGCGAGCCAATGTGCGAATTCAAACGGAGGGCGATTCCACTGGTGTAAGAGAAGGCGGGGTTCTTCAGCTAATCATCCATGAGCTTGAGGTGGAATGTCTGCCGAGCGAAATTCCGGATGCGGTGACGGTCGATATCTCGTCGCTGGCCGTAGGAGAAAGCTTGCTTGTTAGCGATCTGCAGCTGCCTAAGGGAATAGAAACTCATGTTGATCCCGAGCAGGTTGTGGTTACCGTTCTTGCGCCGCAAAAGGAGCTTACCGAGGAAGAAGCGGAGGATGCTGCTGTGGAGCTTGCAGAAGCGGAATCACGTTCCAAGGAAGAGCAGCTTGAAGGCGTAAAGAGTCTTTAATCTATAGCTAAGGAGTGGAATATGGCGCCGTCCTTTAAAAGGACGGCGTTGTTTTGTTGCTTGCTGACTGCAGCCGTTTACGCTTGGATGAGATTATGATACATTTGTCCCTAAAGGAGTGGAGCAAGCAATGAGGTGGATAGCAGGCTTGGGTAACCCTGGCACCGCATATCAGGGAACGCGGCATAATGTAGGATTTATGGTCATCGATGAGCTGGCACGTCGGTGGGGAATTAATGTCACGCAGAACAAAAGCAAAGCTTTAATCGGAGAAGGAAATGTGCAGGGCACGAAGGTGGTCCTCATTAAACCGATGACATATATGAATTTGTCAGGCGAATCGATACGGGCGTTTCTGGATTATTTTAAAGCTGATCTAGCGGACGGGGTTATCGTGTACGATGATTTGGATACAGAGATCGGAAAGCTAAGACTTCGCTATCAGGGCAGTGCAGGCGGACATAACGGCATCAAATCGTTAATTCAGCATTTAGGCACGCAAACGTTCGATCGCGTCCGAATGGGCATCTCTCGTCCACAGCCGGGCATGAATATTGCCGATTACGTTCTCTCGAACTTTCCAAAGAGCGAGCAGGAGCAACTGACAGCGATGATCGAGGCAGCCTGCGATGCCATTGAATTCAGGCTGAAGGCGCCATTTGAGGAAACGATGGCAAAGTTTAACCGCTAGTCTGTTAATTTGTAGGATTACGGGCATACTGAAGGGTATAACAACTCTTCAGGAGGCATACATATGGCTGTAAACTATATTTGTCGGCACTGTAAAACATCAATGGGGTCTCTTCACGGGTCGGATTTAACGGAGCAGCAGCTCGGTTTCCATTTCTTGACCCCCGAAGAGCGCAGCGATATAATAGCGTATGACCAAAATGGCGATGTGACGGTAAAGGTGATTTGTGATTATTGCCGCGAAGCGATTAACGCGAATCCGGAACTTCATTTGGTAACTAATCCACTTCAGTGATGGAAAATAAGTAGTGTGAGCCTTAGCGGACGGCTGAGGCTTCTTTTCAATGTACGGGGGGACGTCCATATCCATCTCCCATTGTGTATAGAAACGGGGTGTTGCAAACGTTGAAAGCGTTAATTAAAGCTTTTGCCGCGGATGGGGATGTTCAGTCCGTTATCTCTGGCATTCATAAAGGGATGCGCGAGCAAATGATATCAGGGCTTGCCGGATCCTCCAGACAAGTGCTCATAGCTGCGCTGCAGCAAGATGTTCAGCGTCCGATGCTTGTGGTGGCGCATAATATGTTCTCCGCTCAGAAGATCGCGGAGGATTTGCAGGAATGCCTTTCTACAGAAGAAGTATTATTATATCCCGCTAATGAGCTGGTTGCTGCAGAAGCCGCGATCTCGAGTCCAGAGACGCTGGCGCAGCGCATGGATGTGCTGATCAAGCTGTCCAAAGGCTATCGCGGGATTGTTGTCGTGCCCTTCTCGGGTGTGCGGCGTTATTTGCCGATCAACAGCGTCATGGCCGAAGCGCAAATTGTAGTCAAGGTTGGCGACGAGCTGCCAATTGATAGCTTCCTGAGGCAAATGAATGCGCTTGGTTATACGAGAGCGGATCGCGTGGAGCTTCGTGGAGAGATGAGTGTGCGCGGCGGTATTGTCGACTTTTATCCGATAACCGCATCACAGGCGCTCCGGATTGAGTGGTTCGGCGATGAGATTGACTCCATTCGCGGATTCGATCCAGCGGATCAGCGCTCATCCGATCGTTTCGAATCCTATGTTGTGCCACCATGCCAAGAATTGCTGGCCGACGGACAGCGTATGGAAATTGCGGCCAATCATGCGCAGCAGCTTCTTGAGAAGCAGCTTGACAAAATGACGGATCGCACAGCTAAGGAACGTCTTCGGACTGAGATTGGCGGGGAGCTGGAGAAGCTTCGCGAGCATGTATACTTTCAAGAAATATATAAATATATTTCGTTATTATATCCTGAGCGGCAAACGATTCTCGATTATATGCCGAGCGATACGCTGCTTATACTAGACGAGCCAACCCGTTTGATAGAGACGGCGAAGCAGTTGGAGCGGGACGAAGCGGAGTGGTCGATGCATTTGCTGCAAAACGGCAAGTCGCTGCCTGGTCTGGCATTGGCGCGTGAAACAGAGGAAATTCTGCATCACCGTCCATTTCCGACGCTGTTTCTGTCGTTGTTTCTGAGGCAAATTCCGCATACGCAGCCGCAAAATATTTTGAACATGACAAGCCGCTCGATGCAAAGCTTCCATGGACAAATGAATGTGATGAAGGCGGAGATGGAGCGCTGGCGCAAGGCCGGCGCTACCATCATGATGCTGGCCGGCAATGCCGAGCGCATGGATCGCATGCGCCGGGTTCTAGAGGATTACAGCATTGAACCGCCTATGCTGCTGGAAGGCAATTTGCAGTCTGGCTTCGAGCTTCCCTCCTCGCATCTTGTCATTATCACCGAGGGCGAGATGTTTTCGCAGAAACAGCGAAAAGCAAGAAGGATTGACAAGAAGATCGATAATGCAGAGCGTATTAAGAGCTATACGGAATTAAAGGTTGGCGATTACGTCGTTCATCAAAATCACGGCATCGGCAAATACGTCGGAATCGGTACGCTGGAAATTGCAGGCATTCATAAAGATTATTTGCATATCCTATACGCTGGCGGCGATAAGTTGTCCGTTCCGATTGAGCAAGTCGACATGATTCAGAAGTATGTTGGCTCGGAGGAGCGGGAGCCGAAGGTTAACAAGCTTGGCGGCAGCGAGTGGACAAGAGCGAAGAGCAAGGTAAAGGCGTCCGTTCAGGATATTGCCGATGACTTGATTAAGCTGTATGCGCAGCGCCAGACAACGCCAGGCTATGCATTCGGACAAGACACCTCCTATCAGAATGAGTTCGAGGCGATGTTTCCATACGATGAAACGCGTGACCAGCTGAGAGCGATCGAAGAGATCAAGAAGGATATGGAGAAGAGCCAGCCGATGGACCGACTGCTTTGCGGAGACGTAGGCTACGGCAAAACCGAGGTCGCTGTCCGCGCGGCATTCAAGTCAGCAATGGATAGCAAGCAGGTTGCCGTGCTTGTGCCGACGACGATTTTAGCACAGCAGCATTACGAGACGTTCCGTGAACGCTTCGCGGGATACCCGATTAATGTACAGGTGCTAAGCCGTTTCCGCTCGCGCAAGGAACAGAACGCAACAATGAAGGGACTTAAGGATGGTACGGTTGATGTGGTCATCGGAACGCATCGTCTGTTGTCACAGGATGTGATCTTCAAATCGCTAGGATTGCTCATCGTGGACGAGGAGCAGCGGTTTGGCGTGTCCCACAAAGAGAAGCTCAAGAAGCTGAAGACAAATGTGGATGTGCTCACGCTGACAGCTACACCGATTCCGCGAACATTGCATATGTCGATGCTTGGCGTTCGCGATTTGTCTGTGATCGAGACGCCTCCGGAAAATCGTTTTCCTGTGCAAACCTATGTCGTTGAGCATAGCCCTGCGCTTGTTCGCGAAGCGATTGAACGCGAGCTTGCCCGCGGCGGTCAAGTCTATTACTTATATAATCGCGTGCAAGGCATCTATCAGATGGCGGAGCAGATTAATGCGCTGGTGCCTGATGCTAGAGTAGCGGTAGGCCATGGTCAAATGTCCGAGCAGGAGCTGGAGAAGACCATTCTCGACTTCCTTGACGGCGAGTCGGATGTTCTAGTCAGTACGAGTATTATTGAGACGGGCGTCGATATCCCGAACGTAAATACCCTCATTGTGCACGATGCTGACAAAATGGGACTCTCGCAGCTCTATCAGCTGCGTGGCCGGGTAGGGCGTTCGAATCGTATTGCTTATGCATACTTTACCTATCAACGGGATAAAGTGCTCACGGAAGTAGCAGAGAAGCGTCTGCAGTCGATTAAGGAGTTCACCGAGCTGGGTTCAGGCTTCAAAATTGCTATGCGCGATCTATCGATTCGCGGAGCAGGCAACCTGCTCGGCGCCGAGCAGCATGGTTTCATCGCCTCTGTCGGCTTCGACATGTATTCACAGATGCTTGCCGATGAAATTACGAAGCGCAAAGCGGAGATGAGCGGTGAAGAACTCAAGGAAGAGAAGCCGTTCAGCACGCTGATCGATATCAGTATTGATGCGTACTTACCATCCGATTATATATACGACAGCATACAAAAGATCGAAATTTATAAAAAAGTGGCAGCTATTCGCACGTTTGAAGAAGCGGACGATGTGATTGATGAGCTTATGGACCGTTTTGGCGATTTACCGCTAGCCGTCAGCAATTTGCTTTCTGTGGCAAGACTTAAGGTGTATGGCTCCATGTACGGCATTGAGCAGATTAGCGGCAAGGGCGATGATGTAACGCTTCGCTTCGCGGCAGCTCAGAAATCCCGGATAGACCGGAAGAAGGTTGACCAGCTATGCCTCAAGATGGAAAATCGCTTCAAACAAGCCAGCGCCCAGGAGCAAAACCCGAGCGTGCTGCTTCGCGGCAAGGGGCTTACGATGGAGCAGAAGGTTCATATGATCGAGAAGTTTTTGCAATCCTATAAGGATACTCTGCTTCCTGCAGATGAATTGCAAAATGCAGCGCCATAGGCGAGATTAGCTTTCTGCGTTCCTTTTCTGATACAATACAAACAAGTTCATAAGATGAAAGGGGATTCAACACAACATGCTACACAGTTTACGCAAATCGACATGGCGCAATGGCGCGCTGCTCGTTATTGCAGCGCTGCTCGTCATGACGATGGCGGCTTGCGGTGCGAAGGAAACGGAAGTTGCTACCTATAAGGGCGGCAATGTAACGGATAAGGAGTTCGATAAGTATGTGAATGTGTTTGTTGCTATGCAACCCACATATGAGCAAATTATTGCGTTCCCGCAATTTAAAGAGCAACTGCTTCAGCAGTACATCGGGTACAAGATTTTAGGCAGTCAGGCTTCGAAGGAAGCGAAGAAAAAGGCACAAGAAGAAGCCGATGCCCAAATGGTTCAATTTAAACAGGTGCTTAATGAAAATCCAGAATACAAAACATTTGTAGAAGGAAAAAAAGTAAAAGAATCAGATGTCGAGGATTTCTTATTATTTAATTTCATTCCCGTGGCTCATATGGATTTGCAGGTCACAGAGGAAGATATGAAATCCGAGCTAGAGACGAACGGCGCAGAATACGCAACGATAACTGTGCGTCACATATTGGTAGCGACAACGGATCAATCGACGCAGGAGCAGAAGGAGCTTCGTACGCTTGATGAGGCGCTGGCCCGAGCGAAGGAAGTGAAGTCAAAGCTGGAAGCAGGCGGTGATTGGGCTGCTCTGGCGAAGGAATATTCTGATGATCCTGGCTCTAAGGACACAGGAGGCCTATATGCAGATCAGAAGGCTGGAGTTTGGGTTGATGAATTTAAGCAGGCGGCCAAAACGCAAGAGATTGGCGTTATTGGCGACCCTGTCGAAACGCAATTCGGTTATCATGTCATTCTTGTCGAGAAGCGCACCATTCCGGCGTATGACGAGCTAACGGATACGGATAAGGATGCTGTGAAGAACGCAGTTACGACTAGTAAGATGAACAGCTTCATGACGGAAGAGCTGCCGAAGCAAGAGATTGAAATAAAGCTGCCTGAGCCGTCTCCGTCTCCGACGGATAAGGGCGCGCCTGCCAATGGCGAGACGCCGGCAACGGACGCTCCCGCAGCAGAATAATGAAGACAAGCTAACCACAGATAAGAGTAAATAAGCAAGATCGACGCAGCCCACCTTGAGGTTAAAGCCCAAGGTGGGCTGTTTGTGTTTGCGTAAAAAGCAAAAAATATGACACGAAAAAATAAAGAAGACATATTAAAAATGAAAAGTCATAATAATGTCACTATACATGACATAGATTAAGGAGATTTCGTCTGTTTATCGGATACACTCTATTCTTAAAAATTTTAATGTTAACTATATTGACATAAAAAAGGGTGTCGATCTATAATATAGAAGCGAACGATGGAATTTATATCCATGTAAACGTTCGTAAAATAGAGAAAAAATTATATGAAATGGGGAGTGGAGAGATGAGAAAGAGATTGTTTTACCGATTTAGCCTGTTATTGGTTGCAGCGAGCTTGGTGTTGGCTGGATGCGGGGCAAACAACACACCTGCATCGACGAACACCGCCACGAATGCACCATTAGACGCAGTGGATTCTGGAGCATCTGCAGAGGGGGAAATTAAAGTAGGAATTCTTCACTCCCAGAGCGGTACGATGGCGATCAGTGAAGTATCGGTCATCGATGCAGAAATGATGGCGATTGAAGAAATTAACGCTGCAGGCGGCGTGTTGGGGAAACAGATCGTACCAGTACTTGAGGACGGCGCGTCGGATTGGCCGACTTTTGCGGAGAAGGCTCGCAAGCTCATCTCTGAGGATAAGGTTGCCACTGTATTTGGGGGGTGGACATCTGCCAGCCGGAAAGCAATGAAGCCGGTATTCGAAGAGCTAAACGGCCTGTTATGGTATCCGGTTCAATATGAGGGGCTTGAGTCATCGCCTAATATCTTCTATACAGGAGCGACAACGAATCAGCAAATCGTTCCATCCGTTTCATGGCTGCTTGAGAATCGCGGCAAGAAAATTTACTTGCTTGGTTCAGATTATGTATTCCCACGCACAGCTAACCTCATTATTAAAGAGCAGCTGAAGGCGGAGGGCGGCGAGCTGGTTGGCGAAGAATACACACCGCTTGGCCATACGGACTACAGTACGATCATTAGCAAAATCAAAGAGGCAGATCCAGACATTGTATACAATACGTTGAACGGTGACAGCAACGTTGCATTTTTCAAACAACTGAAAGACGCGGGCATTACAGCGCAAGATTTGACGACACTGTCTGTATCGGTTGCAGAGGAAGAAATTCGCGGTATCGGCGTAGATGTGCTTGAAGGGCATTTGGCGGCTTGGAACTACTATCAAACAACGGATACGCCTACGAACAAAACGTTCGTTGAAAACTACAAAAAGAAATACGGAGAAGACCGCGTGACTGCCGATCCGATAGAAGCGGGTTATACAGCCGTTTATCTGTGGGCTGCTGCAGTAGAGAAAGCAGGCTCCACGGATGTGGCGAAGGTGAAGGAAGCCGCTAAAGAACTTGAGTGGGAAGCTCCGGAAGGTAAAGTGAAAATCGACGGTGAAACACAGCATATTTACAAAACGGTGCGAATTGGCGAGGTGCAGGCCGACGGTCAATTCAAGGAGCTGTGGAATTCAGGCGAAGCGGTTAAGCCAGACCCTTATCTGAAGGGCTATGACTGGGCAGCTAGCATTCAACCGACCGAATAAATAATTGCAAGCCTAACACTAATTCGCAGCTATATAGGAGGGAGTATTCGATGCTTCGAATACTCCCTTCCTTGTTCATGATAGCTAGCGAGGGGAGCGGTCATATGGAGGTATATTTACTGCAGCTGTTCAACGGACTGAGCATCAGCTCGATCCTGCTGCTTGTTGCTTTGGGTCTTGCGATTACGTTCGGCCTGATGAAGGTCATTAACATGGCGCATGGCGAGTTGATTATGATTGGTGCATACTCCACCTATTTGACGCAAAATCTGTTTAATGATTATTTACCTGCGTCGCTGTTTAATTGGTACTTCGTGCTAGCGATTCCAGTTAGCTTTGGTCTTGCGTTTATTATCGGTCTTATTCTTGAAATGTCTCTTATCCGTTTCCTTTACGGGCGTCCGCTCGACAGCCTGCTCGCCACTTGGGGCGTTGGCCTTATCCTGCAGCAGCTGGCGCGATCGATCTTCGGCGCTCAGAACGTAGCGGTTAAGAGTCCGACCTGGTTGGATGGCGGGCTGCGAATTATGGATGGCACACTGCTGCCATACAAACGGCTGTTTATCATTGCGCTTGTTATCGCCTGCTTGGTTGCCATGTACTTCTATATTTATCGCAGCCATGAGGGCAGAAGAATGCGTGCGGTTATGCAAAATCGTGATATGGCTGCATGTCTTGGCGTATCAACGCGCCGGGTAGATATGATGACGTTCGCGATTGGCTCAGGTATTGCCGGAATTGCGGGCTGCGCACTTACATTATTGGGACCGATCGGTCCATCGCTCGGCACCTATTATATTGTCGATGCATTTATGGTCGTTGTTTTGGGGGGTGTAGGCAAGCTTGTCGGAACGGTGCTGGGCGCGACAGGAATAGGGATGTTCAATACACTGTTTGAATACTGGACGAATGCTTCGCTAGGCAAGGTGCTTGTATTTGTTTGTATCGTAGCGTTTCTGCAGTGGAAGCCGATGGGGCTTGTTGCGATGCGTACGCGCTCGCTCGATTAAGAGAAACATGCGAAGTTAGCGTGATCTCAAACAATGATCAAGAAAGGTGGAGTACGCATGCGTTTACAAAAACTAACGCCCCAGCGGTTATGGATATTGGCCGGTTATGCGGCCGCCGCGGCTGCTTTGTTCTCCGCGCCGTTATTCGTAAGTGATTTTCGACTTAACCTGCTGGCGAAATTTCTAGCCTTTGCAATTGTAGCGCTAGGGCTTGATCTTATATGGGGATATACCGGTATTTTGAGCTTAGGCCATGGCATTTTCTTCGGGCTGGGCGCCTACGCGATGGCCATGTATTTGAAGCTTGAGGCAAGTGGAGGGAAGCCGCCTGATTTCATGGGGTGGAGCGGGCTGAAGGAGCTGCCGCTGTTCTGGAAGCCTTTCGAGAATTTCGGCTTTGCAGTGGGGATGGGAATCATCTTACCGGCGCTGCTGGCACTCGTGCTGGGGTATTTCACGTTCCGCAATCGGATTCGCGGTGTTTATTTTACGATTTTGACACAAGCGCTGGTCATTATTACGACGACGCTGATAATTGGACAGCAAGCCTTCACGGGAGGCACGAACGGGGTAACCGGCTTCTCGACCATTCTCGGGCATTCGCTGGGATCGCCGGAGACGAAGCGTATGCTTTACTTCATAACGGTTGCGGCGGTAATTGGGATTTTCATCATTTGCCGCTATGTCATCGGCAGCCGCTTCGGAAAGGTGCTTAGAGCCATCCGGGACGGAGAGAATCGGGTTCGGTTCATTGGTTATAATCCTGCAATTTATCAAATGGTCATCTTCACGATTTCAGCTGCGATTGCGGGCATTGCCGGCATGCTGTTTGTGCTTCATGTCGGCATCATTTCGCCGTCGATGCTTGGGATTGTACCCTCTATTGAAATGGTGCTATGGGTGGCGATCGGCGGCCGCGGCACGCTTATTGGCGCAGCCCTTGGCGCAGTACTCTTGAACTGGGCGAAGAGTGAGTTTAGTACAGCTTACCCAGAGGGGTGGCTGTTCTTTATGGGACTTTTGTTCGTTGTTGTTGTTGTCTTTATGCCGAAGGGCGTTGCTGGATTGGCAGGTCAAATCAAATTCCGCAGAAAGAGGAGGGAGCCGGAGCATGAAGGAGTCCGCAATCCTGCAGTGTGACGATGTAACGGTGGAATTCGACGGGTTCAAGGCGATTCAAGGGATGAATCTGAGATTGGTGAAGGGGGAGCTGCGATTTCTAATCGGTCCGAACGGTGCGGGCAAAACGACGATGCTTGATGTCATTTGTGGCAAAGTGCGGCCGACGTCGGGCAAAGTAACCTTCGGCGGCAAGGTCGACATTACACGCAAGAAGGAGCATCAGATTGCGGAGCTTGGCATTGGCCGCAAGTTTCAGGCGCCTTCTATTTTCCCTTCGATGACGGTTTCGGAAAATTTGGAGATTGCTATGCGTCAGAAGCGTTCTGTATTTGCTACGCTTTTCGCCAAAATGGCGGAGGACGAAAGGGAGCGGATTAATCATCAGCTGACGATGATCGGCCTTCATAATAAAGCGGAGTGGCGTGCAGGGAGGCTGTCGCACGGTGAGAAGCAGTGGCTTGAGATTGGCATGATGCTATTGCAGGAGCCGGAGGTGTTGCTGCTGGATGAGCCGGTTGCCGGCATGACTGATAAGGAAACGGATAAGACAGGCGAATTATTGCACCAGATTGCTCGCAAACGCTCGATTGTCGTGGTGGAGCATGATATGGAATTTGTACGCAACTTTGCAAGCAAGGTGACTGTGATGCATGAGGGCAAGCTGCTGAAGGAAGGCTCTATGGACGAGGTGCAGGGTGATGATCGTGTAGCGGAAGTGTATTTAGGGAAAAGGCGGGATGCCGATGTTAGCCGTTCAACAGCTTGAATCAGGTTATGGAGAAAGTGTTATTTTGCGGGATGTCACGCTCAAGGTAAAGCCGGGACAGGTTGTGTGCTTGCTTGGGCGTAACGGCGTCGGGAAGACAACGCTGATGAAAAGCATTATGGGACTGCTGAAAGCGCGCGGCGGCTCTGTATCCTATAATGGTGTGGATTTAACGAAAAAGGCGCCCGGGATGCGGGCAAAGAGCGGCCTTGGCTACGTGCCGCAGGGACGTGAAATATTCGCGCAGCTTTCAGTTTATGAGAATCTGCTGCTTGGACTTGAGGCTTCTAAGGAAAAGCTGGGTGTGGTGCCGGAGGAAGCGATCGCAAAATTTCCGGTTCTGCCTGCCATGTATACACGTCGCGGCGGCGATCTGAGCGGCGGACAGCAGCAGCAGCTAGCGTTCGCGCGGGCGCTTGCTTCGAAGCCGGAGGTGCTGCTGCTCGATGAGCCATGCGAAGGGATTCAGCCCTCGATCGTAGACGATATTCGGGAAGTCATTCGCTCGATTAAAGCGGACGGCAAAACGGCGATTTTGCTCGTGGAGCAGAGCTTTGACTTCGTGAAGAGCGTCGGGGATTACTTTTACGTGCTGGAGAAGGGCGCGATCGCCTGGGAGGGCGGTCTGGATTCGCTGAATGATGATGTCATTCGTAAGTATTTGACGGTCTGATAAGGGGGCGTTACGAGAGGTCCATGCTGCTGCGCATGGGCCTATTCGGTTTTTGGAAATCATAAAGAAGCTGCAGGGTTATGAGCCATTTAGAGGGAGCTGAAAATACATAATGGGAAGGAAATGGGTGGTTTGTTTAAGCTTTAGAGCGTGCATAAGAAATTGGGAGCAGATGAATACTATGGTCAGATTCAAAATCTTTTGAAGGATCTTTCCTCTTCGTCATAAAGAAGCAATATGTATCCAGTCTGTTCAAAATCCTCTAGGAAAGCGGGGCAACAAGAAATGAAAGCAACTGGAATTGTACGTCGTATCGATGATCTCGGGCGTGTGGTGATTCCGAAGGAGATCCGCCGTACACTGCGTATTCGCGAGGGCGACCCTCTAGAAATATTTGTAGACCGTGATGGCGAAGTTATTTTGAAAAAATATTCTCCTATCGGTGAGCTTGGCGACTTTGCGAAGGAGTATGCGGAGTCGTTATTTGAAGGAACGAACCATATTACATTGATTACGGATCGTGATAACATAATAGCTGTTGCAGGAGCTTCCAAGAAGGAGCTGCTTGAGAAATCAGTGGGACCCGTTCTGGAGGCGTGTATGGAAAACCGTAAAACCCATGCGGAAATGAACGGCGGATCATTTGAGCTGGTAAAGGATATGAATGAAACCTATAGCTCTTTTGTCATTGCGCCAATTATTGCGGGCGGAGACCCGATTGGCACGGTCGTACTGCTGAGCAAGGATGAAGCGGTGAAAATGGCGCAGATGGAAACGAAGATGGCCGAGACGGCGGCAGGTTTTTTGGCGAAGCAAATGGAGCAATAGCAGGGTGGCATGAGCTTTTCTGGTCGAGAGTAATCTTGGCTGGGAAAGCTTTTTTTGAGGGCTGTCAATTGTGCGGTATAATAGATAACAATAGAAATCGATGAATAGGCGGGAGCGAGGAAAAATGGAGCGCGAGCCGGACCGTATGCGGCATGCAGCAGAGACGCTCGTACAGGCGAATGGGAAACGAGAAGCGGAAGCTGCGAAGGTTAGGCTACATAAAAGCCGAATGCTGTTCAATGGCGTTGCGCTCATGGCAGGTGCGGCTCTCCTATCAAAGGTAATTGGCGTGTTTCAAAAAATTCCGCTTCAAAATATGGCCGGCGACCGTGTGTTCGGCATCTATAATGCGGTTTATCCGTTATATCAGATGGCTGCCATACTTGCGACAGCAGGTCTTCCGACAGCGGTTTCGCTGTTAATTGCCGAGAGGCTTCGCCAAGGAGGTTCTACTGAAGGAGTAAGGCATATTCTATATGCTGCATTGCTGCTGCTCGGCATATCGGGTGTCATTGCCTTTGGCTGGATGTGGGCTGGTGCAGACCGTGTAGCCAGCTGGATTGGCGATGCCGAGACAGCCAGCGCTATTCGGGCATTGTCGGCAGCGCTTCTCTTCGCGCCATTCGTAGCAGCCTTGCGAGGCTACGTGCAGGGCTTAGGACGAATGGCGCTTTCTGCTGTCTCGCAAATCGTGGAGCAATTGATCCGAGTCGCGGTCATGCTCATGGTGCTTGCGTTAAGCTGGTCCGCAGGCTGGTCTGATGCTTCTGTCGCTGCTGGGGTGATGAGCGGATCGGCGGCAGGAGCGATCGCCGCCTTGCTCGTTCTTGGTGCTGTTTCGTGGAAGAACAAGCGGCGTGAGCGACTTTCGCCTGTACATGCTGCGATCGGGGCGGAGATGAAGAGGCTTGCGGTAGTTGCGCTGCCGGCGGCGCTGGGGGCGGTTGTTGTGCCTGCGCTTGGCGTTGTGGACGCCTTTACTGTGCCCAGGCTGCTGCGGGATGGAGGGCTTGCCGAGTCTGAGGCAATGGGCATGTTCGGTATATACAGCCGTGCGCAGCCGCTTGTGCAGCTAGTGGTCATGGTAGCAGGGGCGGCTGCTGCTGCGCTTGTGCCTGGCTTAGCGCTTGCGCGTATACGCGGTGCTTACGGCCAGCTGCGAATGCAGCTGTCTGTCGCCGAGCGTGCGGCTTGGGCCGTTGGCGCGGCCGCCAGCATGGGTCTCGTGCTGCTTGCTGAGCCGATAAATGTAATGCTGTATGCCGATAGCAGCGGCACAACGGCATTTGCTTTAGTGGGCTGCGCGGCGCTCGCTGGCTGTGTGAATGCTGTCACCGCACCTGTGCTGCAAGGTCTTGGCGCCGTACGGGCGCCTGCTGTGCTGCTGCTCATTGCCGCGCTTCTCAAAGGCGCGCTTAACGCGCTGTTTGTACCGTTGTACGGAATTGAGGGCGCTGCCATCGCGGGTATAGCTTCGCTCAGTGTAATTGCTTTGCTAGGTTCGATTGCAGTGAGGTATGCTGCCACAGCAGCGGGAGCTTCGCTTGGCTGGAGCGCGAGAGTAGGCGAGCAAGGGCGAGTAATGGTGGATGAGCGGCCTGTCGTCCAACGAGGTGAGACGGCGCGGAGAGAGCGGTCGGTGAGCGGGGAAGAACGAATCGAGGGAAGTGAGCGGAGTGAGCGGGCTTACGGAGCCGGGAGCGATCAGGCTGATCATAAGCGAGCAGATGAGGGCGAGCGGTCGGTGAGCGGGGAAGAGCGAATAGCGCGGAGCCAGCGGCGAGGACGAGCGACTGGTGCGGGGCGCAGGCGGGGCCCTTCTCTTGGCCGGGCGGCCGCAGGCATGGGCTTTGCGCTCGCGGTCATGGCCGCGGCGATTGTTGTCGCCGAGCGAGCGCTGAGCGCCGCGCTTGGCGGGCTGCCGCCGCGGGCGGCAGCAGCTGCGCTTGCGCTGACGTGCATAGCCGTCGGCGCTTGCGCCTTCGGCGCCGCGGCATTGCGAGGCGGCGCCGTGAGCGCGCGCGAATTGCGCGCGCTGCCGGGCGGCGGCGTATTGGCCGCCCGGTTGCGACGCTGGCGGCTTATTCCGCCGGCGGAGGAGGAGCGCTAACCGGGGGTTGGCCGGTTAGCTGCCGTCATAAATGAGCAAGCTGTACTATGCTCATTACTTTTTTAGATGCGATTCTCTAGATTCACGAATGCAAGTTCAATCAAATAGCGAAATGAACGACAGATTTTTCAGTTGAATGGAGAAAAGAGCCCGGTATCGATCCTGAGCAGAGGGGATAGTGGATCAAAAGGAATACAGCCCTGATCGGCTTATGTAAAAGAAACAGCCTATAGGGCTAGTACTTAATAATACATATCTATTTTTATGGAGGTTTATTGCTATGACACATCCAAGCATTACGGTCGTCGGGCTCGGCTCGGGCGATCCTGATCAATTAACGCTGGGCGTATGGCGGAGGCTTCAGGCAGCAACGCGCTTATTCGTCCGAACCTCGCACCACCCTATGATGTCGATGCTGGAGGATAATGGGATCTCTCACACCTCCTTCGACACGCTATACGAGCAGCATGAATCCTTCCCTGATGTATACAAAGCGATTGCCGAGGCATTAATAGCGGAAGCACAGGAGATGGCTTCCTATCAACCCTCGGAGCAAGGCTCCGGAGCTGCCGGATCGATTGTTTACGCAGTGCCTGGTCACCCCATGGTGGCGGAGCGCACCGTTCAACTGCTTCGCGAGCAATGCCCGAATGCGGGTATAACGCTTGAAATTCTCGGCGGTGAAAGCTTCCTGGACCAAGCTTTCATCAGTTTAGGGATCGACCCGATCGAAGGATTTGCGCTGCTGGATGCTGCTGACCTTCAGCCTGCGCTGCTGCAGCCTCAGCTGCATACCATAATCGGTCAAGTGTATGATGCATTCACTGCCTCCGATGTGAAGCTGGCGCTGATGGAACGTTATCCAGACGACTTCGAGATTGTTGTCGGCCATGCGCTTGGCGTCGCCGGACAGCAGCAAATTATTCGCATCCCGCTCTATGAGCTCGATCGTACGCCAGGCTATGGCAATCTATCGCTCATCTGGGTGCCTCGCTCGGATGATGCGGGGCTTCGCAATCGCTCCTTTGAGCGTCTGCATGAAATTGTTTCCATACTCCGCAGCCCGGAAGGCTGTCCATGGGATCAGGAGCAGACGCATCAATCCATACGCAAAAACTTTATCGAAGAGCTTTATGAAGCGCTTGAAGCGATTGATAATGACGATCCGGATGGGATGCAGGAAGAATTCGGCGACGTGATTCTTCAGGTTATGCTTCACAGTCAGATGGAAGAAGAGACGGGTGCATTTTCTGTCTATGATGTGATACAATCGCTGAACGAGAAGCTTATTTTCCGCCACCCGCATGTATTCGGGGATATCAACGTCAGCAGCTCGGAAGAGGCGCTTGGCAACTGGGAGCAAATGAAGGCCGAGGAGAAGCGGAGGAAAGGCACCGATGCCAGCCGCAAATCTGTGCTTGATGGCATCCCGCCAGATCTGCCGGCGCTCATGAAAGCGTACAAGCTGCAGAAAAAAGCGGCTAAGGTCGGTTTTGACTGGGATGAGCTTGAGCCTGTGCTTGCAAAAATCGAGGAGGAGCTTCATGAGCTGCGTGAAGCGATCGCGAATAAAGATGTTGAGGAGCAGGCTTCTGAGCTTGGCGATTTGTTGTTCGCAGTCGTGAATGCCTCACGCTTTATACACGCTGATCCAGAAGAGGCGTTATCTCGCACGAACAAAAAATTCCGGAGCAGATTTGCCTATATTGAGGAGCAGCTTCGTATAAGCGGCAAGCAATTTGACCAGACTGATTTAACAGAAATGGATCGTTGGTGGGAAGAGGCCAAGCGTCAATCCTAGCAGGTAATTCGGCACAAATCGCCTTTATTCCTCACTTTTCGCAAAAAAATTTCAAATAGCGGCAGGATTTATTTGCTCGTAGGCAG
Source organism: Paenibacillus praedii (assembly GCF_049725345.1). Classification (NCBI taxonomy): domain Bacteria; kingdom Bacillati; phylum Bacillota; class Bacilli; order Caryophanales; family Paenibacillaceae; genus Paenibacillus; species Paenibacillus praedii. Next base: position 48,999 of record NZ_JBMWAM010000019.1, read on the forward strand.
AATAAGTATTCTTCGTGAAGAGTAAAAATTCCCAACAAGGCGGCGCTGCATGCGTCGACCACAAATAACGGTAAACGAAATAGGAGGATTTAATAATGAACAAGACAGATCTTATCAACAACATTTCGGAAAAAAGCGGTTTGACTAAACGTGATGTAGAAGCAGTACTTAATGGATTTTTGGGTGAAGTAACAGATGCACTTGCTAGCGGAGACAAAGTACAATTGATCGGCTTCGGTACTTTCGAAACTCGCAAACGCTCCGGACGTACTGGCCGCAACCCGCAAACGGGCGAGCCAATCGAAATTTCGGAAGCAAAGGTTCCTGCTTTCAAAGCAGGCAACAAACTGAAAGAAGCAATTAAGTAATTTAATGCGCTTAGATAAATTTCTCAAGGTTTCCCGCTTGATTAAACGTCGTACCGTTGCGAAGGATGTATCCGAGCAGGGACGCGTATGGATCAACGGCCGCGAAGCGAAAGCGAGCAGCGCCGTTAAGGTCGGGGATGAGCTCCAAATCCAATACGGTCAGAAAATCGTCACTGTGCGCGTTGAGCGTATTGCCGAGACGACTCGTAAGGATGAAGCCGGAGAGCTTTACACCTTGTTGAAGGAAGAGCAGCGCCCGCGTGAGAATGGTCTCGACTGGGGACAGCCGCTATAGTAAAGGCTATAACAAATCATACATCAAAGCTGTCTGCAAGCAACAAACCTGCAGACAGCTTTTTTTATGCTGACCGGTTTCAAATCTATCTAACCTGTTTACTGATACGGAGGACTGTATCACGCCAGCCAAGAAGAAATCGCTCACTCTCCTGCAGACGAATAGCACTGATCGAATTCGTTCTAAACCGCTTCCTCTCTTCATATGCTTGTCGTAGGACATGTTAACGAAGCGGAGGACGAGTCTATGGTTGACCAAGGCAAAGGGCAGAAGCGGCAGGAAGTGAAAATGTTAAATCGCAAGCTGCTGGAGCTTACTGGCGTTGTGAATGTGCAGAGCTTCGACAGCGAAGAGTTTCTACTCGAGACGGAGCTTGGTTTCTTAGAGGTTAAGGGTCATAATTTGCATATGAAGCATCTTAGCCTCGAACAGGGTTTAGTTACGATTGAAGGGCTTGTCCATTCGCTCGCCTATCTGGATGGCAGCCCAAGCGCATCTAAATCCAAAGGGCTGTTCGGGAAGCTGTTTAAGTGACGCTCAGCATGCAGTGGTTGACGATGGCAGTCATGCTTCTATCGGGTCTTGGCATGGGAACGGTATTCGATGGCTATCGCGTCTTGTCGAATGAGTTGAAGTTTCCGCGCTGGTGGCTGCCTGTGCTTGACGTCATGTACTGGATGGCGGCTGCGGCCGTCGTCTTTCGGGTGCTGTACGCCAGCAACAATGGCGAGGTGCGGGCGTATGTTTTTATCGGACTGGCTATTGGCGTTTTGCTTTATTATTTGCTGCTAAGCAGGATCGTTATCATTATCGTGAAATGGGCCATAGGAGCGGTGCGTCGGTTGATCGCATTCGTGCTCAAATGCTTTGACATTCTCTTTGTGAAACCCATTTTATTGCTCTACAAGCTGCTTGTTGTTATTTTAGGATTTGGGTCTTCGCTCACTATTTTCCTTTTTAAAATTGTGATACAATTGGTTCGTCCATTTTGGCGGTTGCTTGCTTGGATGGTTCGGCCGCTGCTTCGTCCGATAGGACGATGGCTGTCGCTGTACCTGAACAAATGGCAGATTACCGAGAAGTTGACTAAGATTGGACTACTAATTGCCCAATGGTGGAGCAAATGGTTTAGGAGGTAACACCCGCACATGTCTAATGCTGCAGCGAACAAAGCAACGAATACTGCTGGCTCGAGACGCCGGTTCAAGCTCTTGATGATGATCGTCGTGCTATTTATGGGCTGGGCGGCGTATATTATCTTCGGCCAAATGCAAGAGAAGGACGCAACGAGCGTGCGGCTAGCCACTGTACAAGAGCAGATTAATGCTTCGACGATAGAAACCGAAGCGCTTAAAAGGGAAATTGAACGTTTAAATGACCAGGAATACATAGAGCAGCTTGCAACAAAGGAACAAGGTATGGTAAAGAAGGGCGAGCAGCAAATTTTCAGTGATTAAATACGTGTTTAATCAGGTGAACGTCTGTTGACCTTACTTGAACGGTTCGGTTATAATCACGTTAACAGCGTTTTCGCAAAACTTTTAGCATATGCTTATACATTTAGTTTTGCTTCGCATAACTTTTAGGGAGGAACATTTTATTTTATGGCAATTGAAGTGGGCGCTAAGTTAGAAGGAAAAGTGACAGGCATTACGCATTTTGGGGCATTTGTCGACTTGTCGGGAGGTGTCACGGGTCTTGTTCACATTTCGGAAATAGCTGATAACTACGTCAAGGACGTGAAGGATCACCTGAAGATTGACGATGTCGTCAAGGTTAAAGTGATCAACGTGGACAAAGACGGTAAGATCGGACTTTCCATTAAGCAAGCCATTGACCGGCCTGAAGGCCAACCAGCGCCACAACAACGCGAGCGTCACAGCGGAGGCGGAGGCGGCAGTGCTGGTGGTAGTGGCGGCGGAGAACGTTTCAACCGCGGAGGCGGTGGTGGCGGAGGCGGTCGTCCCTTCAACAAGCAATCGTCTGGCAGACCTGCTTACGGTAAACCGTCATTCGAGGATAAAGTGTCACGTTTCCTGAAAGACAGCGAAGAGCGCATCTCCTCTCTGAAGAAGAATACGGAGGGCAAACGCGGCGGACGCGGAGCCAAGCGGGTATAAGCTGAATTGCTATACATTCATACATGAAGCAGAGCCGATGAGGTTCTGCTTTTTTTTGCGTCTTTTTTGATGTTGTCGTTTCCCGTAATATGCCAGGGCTTAACAAATACTTTTCTCTGATCCTCCATCATTCCCGACAGGTTCCTACGACTATTCGTCATCAAAAGGCTGATTCATAACACGCTTTTTGTTGTCGTCAGCTTATGCAAAGACTTTGTTCAAAGCAGCTTTTAGCCATATAGCGCATAGGTTTAGCTTTGTCATGACAATGACTGCGGCGGTCTTTGTTTTTGTCGGAAAAAAATTTCCAGCCGAATACGTTAACTGACAAACTTCATACGGACAACCTCCTATAATGGGAAACACATTACATTCGGATTGGTGGTGTCTGTTAGTGGAAAAGGAAAACGCAGTTGTGGCTCCCGGTATGAAACGGACAAATTTAGCTCGGACAATGATGCAGAAAGGAAGGGAATGGGCTGCGGCACGACATTTCATTCAAGTGTTATTGGCGAAAAAATGGACATTCCTACTCGTTGGTGTTGCCTTCTTGCTTGGACGGGCTGTCATTCTCGAATCGCTCATGCCATTTGCGATTGCCTACTTTGCCGTTATTTATTTCATGCGTCGAGATATTTATCCCTGGGTCGCGATATCGTTAGTAGCTGGAAGCTTTCTAGCGGTTGACCCGGCTCCGATGTGGATCGCAATGGAAATTGCCGTGCTGTTTCTTTTCTTGAAAGGACTGGAGGCTTACGAGAAGGCGGAGTTGTCGTCGGCGCCGATTCTCGTATTCGCTTCAACGCTGCTTGTGCAGCTATTCAGTGTATTCATTGGGGATGTGCTCACCTGGTATAATTTCATGCTCGTTGTCGTGGAGGCTGCGCTTGGATTTGTCCTTACGCTTGTATTTATACAGGCGATCCCCGTACTCACCATGACAAAGAAATCGGCATCGCTCAAAAATGAAGAAATCATCTGCTTAATGATATTGCTGGCATCCGTAATGACGGGTGCGGTTGGCTGGGTATTCTATGGCATGTCCGCAGAGCACGTCATGTCCCGGTATATGCTGCTGCTATTCGCTTTGGCAGGCGGGGCACCGCTTGGCGCTTCAGTCGGTGTAGTTGCAGGACTTATTCTGAGCTTGGCGGACTTTGGGGCTGTCGTCCAGATGAGCTTGCTTGCTTTTGCGGGCTTGCTTGCGGGTCTGCTGCGTGACGGCGGTAAAATGGCCGCTGCGTTTGGAATGCTGCTTGGCACATCGATTTTATCTATATATGTCGGCAGTCAGGCTGATGTGATGAGCTCGACGTGGGAGTCGGTCGCGGCCGCGACTCTGCTCATGCTGACGCCGCGCACCATGATTCGAACGATCTCGCGATATGTGCCGGGTACGAGTGAGCACGCGAATTCTCAGCATGAGTATGCGAAGCGAGTACGTGAGGTAACCGCGGACCGCGTATCACAGTACTCCGAGGTGTTCCGCCAGCTGTCACGCAGCTTCGGCCAGATGAATAACTCTGTCACGACCTTGAAGAAGGAGGATAAAATCAATTATTTTATGAATGCGGTTGCCGAGCGGAGCTGCGCAAGCTGCCATCGGCAAAATGCTTGCTGGGAGGACAAGTTTTTTCATACGTACAAAATGATGACCGATATGATGACGATAGTTGAGGAAGATCGCATCCCTGCGGGGAAGGACCTTCCGCGCGCCTGGTCTGCTCATTGCGTGAAATCGACTCAGGTGCTGACGGACATGTGCCAACAATACGAGCTCTATCAAAGTAATATGCACTGGAAGAAGCAAATATACGACTCTCGTCAGCTTGTTGCTGACCAGCTGCAAGGCGTATCGCAGGTTATGGAGGACCTGGCAAAGGAAATTAAGCGGGAAGGGCAGACGCTTCATTTGCAGGAGGAGCAAATTCGAGAGGCGGTGGAGGGACTAGGTTTATCGATTCAAGGCATTGATATTGTGAATCTGGAGGAGGGAAATGTAGATATCGAGGTTTACCATACTTTTGGGAAGGGGTATGATGAATGCCGCAAAATCATCGCTCCGCTGCTTAGTGACATTTTGGGCGAGCATATTGCGGTGAAATCGGAGGAGCCGCCTATGAAAAACGGTGATCCTGCGCGTGTAGTTTTTGGCTCGGCCAAGCAGTATGAGGTGGAAACCGGTGTTGCGGGCGCGGCAAAGGGGGGTGATCTGCTGTCCGGTGACAGCTTCAGCATGGTGGAGCTGGGCAATGGCAAATTTGCCGTCGCGATAAGCGATGGTATGGGCAATGGAGAACGTGCGCGTCAAGAAAGCAGTGCGGCCCTGCTTATTTTGCAGCAGCTGCTGCAGTCGGGCATGGATGAGAAGATAGCCTTGAAGTCGGTGAACTCCGTGCTGTTATTGCGTTCCTCCGACGAGATGTTCGCTACGGTGGATTTGGCGATCATTGATTTATATACGGCCCAAACGACATTTATGAAGATAGGCTCGACGCCGAGCTTTATTAAACGGGGAAATGAGGTTATTTCGATAACGGCGAACAATTTGCCGATTGGCATTCTACAGGATATTGATATTGATTTCGTAGCTATGCAGATGCAGCCCGGCGATACGCTAGTCATGATGAGCGACGGCATTTATGATGCCCCTGGTCATGCGGTCAACAAGGAGCTGTGGATGAAGCGTATGATAAGTGAGCTAGCGACGGACGACCCGCAGGAGATGGCGGATGCTCTGCTGGAGAAGGTTGTTCGTCATCATAACGGAGAGATTATTGATGATATGACCGTGCTCGTCGCACGTATCGATAAGCATTTGCCGGAGTGGGCATCGTTCCGCTTTACCGGAATGACGCATATGGAGCGTCCGAGGACGGTGAGTTAAGCAAGGGTGAAGCGACATATAGTTACCTCTGATGAAGCCTCTCAGGAGCCTCGTTCGCTGCCGGCTAATATACTGCCGGCGGCGGACGAGGCTTTTTGCGCTGGCATCTTTCAGCGGCTGCGTCGAAAGCAGTACAGTGTGTCAGTCATTCTGGAACTTAAATAAAATAGACAAATAGCCTTTTTATGCTATGATGCCGCTGACCGATGACAAACTTATGGTACTGGCTATTGATACCCGATGTCGTCGATTACGTGCGCTCGGGCTTTTCTTTTCATTTTTGTAGTCTAGCGGTTTATCTCTCCTAAAAAAAGGCGAAGCTGATAGAAAGGCTGGCTCTAGGCCTGCATTTGCGATGCTGTGTTTGCTTCGCAAACATTGAGTCTATGCTTATGAAGCCATGTTTGCTTCGCAAACATTTTAGGAGGGTAAATAACCATGAAGCAGATTTTATTGATAACGGATGGCTGCTCTAATGTGGGGCTTAGTCCGGTAGTGGCGGCTGCGCATGCGTTTTCGGAGGGAATTTCGGTAAATGTGGTGGGTGTGCTGGATTATGGGGATATTGGTGAGCTAGGCGCAGCGGAGATTGATGAAATCGCGCGGGCGGGCGGGGGCTTAAGTCGAATGGTCAATATGCGGCAGCTTTCGCAGACGGTGCAAATGATGACGCGCAAGACCGTCGTGCAGACGATTCAGCTGGCGGTCCAGAAGGAGCTGAAGCAGGTGCTTGGCGATGGCTCGATTGAAGCGCTGCCGCCCGAGAAGCGGGGGGAGGTTGTCCGCGTCATTGATGAGCTGGGTGAAACATCGCGTCTGCAGGTTGCGCTGCTGATCGACGCAAGCGCCAGTATGAAGCCAAAGCTGTCGGCAGTAGAGGAAGCCATTCATGACTTGATGCTAAGTCTTCAAGCAAGGCAGGGGAAAAGCGAAATTTGTGTCTTTCACTTCCCAGGTTCAAGAAATGGTGATGAATGTGTCATGGATCGTGGCTGGACGAGCCATCTGAATGGCGTGCAGGCGATTTTTCCTAAGCTGCAGATGGGCGGGACGACACCGACGGGTCCTGCGATCATGCAGGTCATTGATTTTTTCCGGCAGGGCGATTATGGTAGACAGAGCAGAGATGAAACGGATGGGATGATGAGTGACTACGTCGTTTAAGATTGATCTTCGCCGCGGAATGGTGGTGACCGGCAAGTGGAAGTATGGGCGATATAAGGTTGAGAGGCTGCTTGGTGCAGGTGCAAACGGTAAAGTCTATCTCGTACAGCGCGACCGCAGCTGGTTTGCTCTGAAGGTCGGCGCGGATGCCATTGATTTGCAGTCGGAGATCAATGTGCTGCAGTCACTTGCCCAGCTGAAGCAGAAGGGACAACAGCCATTTTTGTACGATGTAGACGACTTGTATGGTCCGGACGGCCGCGAATATCCGTTTTATACGATGCGATATGTGCTAGGCAAGACGCTGGCTGAGTATTTGAAGCAGCAGGGGGCGGAATGGTTTCCTTTAGTTGGGCTTAATCTGCTTGGCAAGCTGGCGAAGCTGCATCAGGCAGGCTGGGTATTCGGGGATTTAAAGGTGGAGAATGTGCTCGTGGCTGATTATGGACATGTCGAGCTTGTCGATTACGGCGGCGTCACAGCTAATGGCAAGAGCATTCGCCAGTTTACCGAAATTTATGATCGAGGGTATTGGAACAGCGGCTCAAGGTCAGCCGATGCAAGCTACGATCTATTTTCCTTCGGCGTGCTCTGTATACAGCTGCACGAAGCGAGAAAGCTGCATCAACTGGCCAAAGAGCTGTTCCCGCAAAACCGTTCTGCAGACGAGCTTATGCAGCTCGTAGACGCGAGTCCTGCGCTGAAGCCAGTAGCCGGTTGGCTGCGCAAAGCATTTGAAGGACAGTTTGCGGATGCTGGCGATGCGGCTGCCGCATGGCGGTTGCTCATGCATAGGCGAGACACGCACAGGCCTTCGTCCAACCCTGGCTGGCTGAAGGGGCTTGTCGCCGGGTCTGCGATACTGCTTGCGACGTCGGCGTTTTGGCTGTTTCGCCATTTACTTTAACGGCTGGCTGGCGGGAGCTGAGCAATGAAGGTGAGGATACATATGAATTTGCAGAATGAGTTGGAGAAAGCGAACGTGGAGCACGGGCTTTGGAGGAGTGGAGAGCGTATTGTCGCGGCCGTGTCGGGGGGTCCTGACTCCATGGCCATGCTGCATATGCTGGCTTCTCTTGCCCGGAAAGGGGAAATATCGGTTGTTGCGGCGCATGTGAATCATGGCTTTCGCGTAGAGGAGTCTGCCAATGAGCTGGAGGTTGTTCGGGCCTTTGCAGCTAAGCTGGGATTGCCCTGCGAGACCGTAACACTCGACCTTCCATCTTATATAGAAGAAACACGATTGAATGGACAGGCTGCAGCACGAGAGAAGCGCTATACTTTTCTTCATGAAATGGCAGAGCGCTACGGGGCCTCGCGCATTGCGCTAGCCCATCATGCGGATGATCAGGCAGAGACCGTTTTAATGCGCGTGATTCGTGGTACGGGACTAACGGGGCTTGCAGGCATTCATAGCAAAAGAAGTGAAAAAAACGTGGAACTTATTCGTCCACTGTTACGTATGAACAAGTCAGACATCCTGCATTACTGCGAAAAGCATGACGTGCCTTACTGTACGGACAGCAGTAATAAGGAGCGCCATTATTTCCGAAATATTATTCGGTTAGATATTTTACCTTATTTATCCCAATTCAATCCGCAGCTGTCTCATTCTCTGCAGCGTCTGGCCGAGGTGGCAGGAGCGGAGGACGATTGGATGGAGAGCCAGACCGATACCTTATTCGCGCAGCTCGTTGCGTTATCCCCTGACGAATGCGCCTTAAGCTGTACCGATTTGCGCAGTCTCCACGTCGCTTTACAAAGGAGATTGATTAAACTAATATTAAGTTATCTTTCTAAGGAAACGGAAAAGATCTCCTTTGAGCGAATCGAGACGATGCGACTTGCTGCTGCTGAGCATGCGCCCGGAACATGGCGGATGGATGCAGGCGCTGGAATTCGCTGTGTTCGAGAATATCATCGGATGCGATGGCTGCGTGTACCGCAGCCATCGATAGACCATGCGGGCGAATTTTCGTATGAGGTGGGAAGAGACAGGAAGAGCTTGACGATAGAGCATAGCGGCTGGGTGCTTGAGTTTACCGAGACGCCGTCGGGACAGCAGCCGGGACCTGCTTCGCGACATGAAGTGTGCTTTGACGCGTCGAAGCTTGCGTACCCGCTTATCGTCCGAAATCGTCGTCCAGGCGACAGAATTCAAGTTTTTGGATTAAATGGATCGAAAAAAGTGCAAGATATGTTCGTTGACGAGAAGATTGCTCCGCTTGAGCGAGCGCAATATCCACTGCTGTTCGATGCAGACGGACGATTGCTCTGGATTCCCGGTATCCGCAGATCTAGTCATGCGCTTATGGATTCGCAGACGAAAGTCGTACTGTGCATCAAATCGCGTAACGAATAAGAAGCACTGGTATACTCATAAACATAGTTAAGGCGTAGGGGGATTCATACTTTGCAGAACGATATTCAAGAAGTTTTGTACGATGCGCAGCAGATCAGCGAGAAGGTGAAGGAGCTAGGCGCAACGCTGAGCAAGGATTTTAACGGACGCAACCCGCTCGTTATTTGCGTACTCAAAGGCGCGTTTATTTTTATGGCTGATTTGGTCAAAGAAATTACTGTACCGCTGGAAATTGATTTTATGGCGGTGTCCAGCTATGGACAGTCCACGAAATCGTCTGGCGTTGTCAAAATTATTAAAGACCTCGATGTATCGGTCGAAGGCCGCGATGTTCTTATCGTGGAGGACATCATCGACAGTGGTCTGACGCTCAGCTATTTGATCGATGTTTTGGAACGCCGCAATGCGAAGTCGGTTACAGTAGTAACCTTGTTCGATAAGCCCGCGCGTCGTACGGTTGATCTTGAGGCTGATTATAAAGGCTTCACGCTGCCGGACGAGTTTGTCGTCGGCTATGGGCTTGATTTTGCCGAGAAGTACCGGAATCTTCCGTACATTGGCATTTTGAAGCCGCAGGTTTACGAAAAATAAATGGCGATTCACCCGTACATGCCCTCTCCGTACACCTCTATTGTTATGGAAAGTCATGCTATGGTAAAATATTTAAAGCGTCTGAGAGGAGGTTGGGGATGAATCGGATCATCCGTAATACTGGTTTTTATTTAATTATCTTTTTGGTGACCGTTGGGATTTTTCAATTTATCAGCAGCCAAAATGACACGACCGTCGGTTTGCGATATGATGAGCTACGCGCTGCAATCGAATCCGGCAATGTCGAGGAATTAAGCATTAGGTATGAGAATCAAACGTATTTTGTATCGGGTAAATATAAGCAAACGCCTGCGGGTGCAGAAAGTGATCAATTCGTTTCGAGGGTCGGCGTTAGCGCGGAGCCGCAAATCAGGGAATGGTCCAAAGAATTTGGATTTGCATTAGAGAATGAGGAAATGAATCAACCAAGCATTTGGCTGACATTCCTGACTTCAATAATTCCATTCGTCATCATCTTTGTTCTGTTCTTCTTCTTAATGAATCAAGCGCAAGGCGGCGGCGGCAAAGTGATGAACTTTGGCAAGAGCAAAGCCCGTCTGTATGACAATGAGAAGAAACGGATTACGTTTGAAGATGTAGCAGGGGCAGACGAGGAGAAGCAAGAGCTCGTTGAGGTCGTTGATTTCTTGAAGGATCCTCGGAAATTCAATCTGGTTGGCGCTCGTATACCGAAAGGCGTATTGCTTGTCGGTCCTCCAGGTACAGGTAAAACCTTGCTTGCACGTGCGGTAGCGGGTGAAGCGGGTGTTCCATTCTTCAGTATTTCAGGTTCCGACTTCGTGGAGATGTTTGTCGGTGTCGGCGCATCCCGTGTAAGGGATTTGTTCGAGAATGCGAAGAAGAACGCTCCATGTATTATCTTTATCGATGAGATTGATGCTGTAGGTCGTCAGCGTGGCGCCGGTCTAGGCGGCGGGCATGACGAGCGAGAGCAAACACTTAACCAATTGCTCGTTGAAATGGATGGCTTTGGCGCGAATGAAGGTATCATTATTATTGCAGCAACGAACCGTCCAGATATTCTTGACCCGGCACTCCTTCGTCCAGGCCGCTTTGACCGTCAAATCACGGTAGACCGTCCAGATGTGAAGGGGCGTGAAGCGGTTCTGAAGGTACATGCCCGCAATAAGCCGCTTGGCAAAGATGTGAAGCTTGATGTCATTGCGAAGCGCACTACCGGCTTCAGCGGCGCTGATCTTGAAAACCTGCTTAACGAGGCTGCTCTTCTTGCTGCCCGTCGCAACAAGAAAGATATCGCGATGGTTGAGGTTGATGATGCGATTGACCGGATCATTGTCGGTACGGAGAAGAAGAGTCGTGTCGTCAGTGATCGCGAGAAACGTATTGTTGCTTACCATGAAGCAGGACATACAATTGCAGGCTACTTTCTTGAGCATGCGGATATGGTGCACAAGGTAACGATTATTCCGCGCGGCCGTGCTGGCGGTTATGTCATCATGCTGCCGAAGGAAGACCGAATGCTCGTGACGAAGCAAGAGCTTCTTGATAAAGTTACCGGCTTGCTTGCAGGCCGCGTTGCAGAGGAACTTTTTATCGGTGAAATTGGAACAGGCGCATACAGCGACTTCAAGCAGGCAACGGGCATCGTCCGCAGCATGATCATGGAGTACGGTATGAGCGATAGACTTGGACCGATGCAGTTCGGAAGCTCGCAAGGCCAAGTCTTCCTTGGTCGCGATATCGGACATGAGCAGAACTATTCAGATGCCATTGCATACGAGATTGATCAAGAAATGCAAAGCATCATCACAGCATGCTATGATCGTGCGAAGACACTCTTGACAGAGAAGAGCAAGGAAATGCATCTGATCGCTCAGACGCTTCTAAATGAAGAGACGCTTGAGCTCGAGCAAATCAAGAGCTTGATTGACAACGGATCGCTTCCAAGCAAGAGTGGAGGAAGCTCGTCCTCTGATGTTGCTTCGACAGAACCAATCATTGAGACGGTTGGCGATGTTAAAGTAAACATTCAGAAGCGTGAACAAGAAGAGCCTCGTTCTCCTGTCCTGGAGAAGCGAGAAAACCCGGAAGACCCAGATAAGAGCTAATAAGCCGTCAAATTTATTATTAAAGAATAGTCGTTACCTGCTTTCGACAGGCAGGAAGCGACTATTTTTTTCTTTTCTAATGTTCGGATTTAGCCTATAATAACGATATAAACCTTTTAGCTGAAATAAGATGAGCTAACATAAGGTTTATCTTTTTTGGCCAAAATATTACATATAGGTTACTTGGAAGCAAGGTCAATGTGTGAATGGAACAAAACCTAACATCAAATCATTGACGTTTAATCTTTTGTAACTATAATGAAATAGTAGCGGCCAGGTACAGCAACAATAAGAACGATAACGGGGTTGGGTTGCAGAGCAGTAAACAAACTTGAGCAAGGGAGAGAACGGTTATGAAAAAAACATTTAGCATTATGCTTGTAATGATCGTTGCATTGACGCTTGTGTTGTCGGCTTGCGGAGCGAGAACAAACAATGAAGGTGGCGCTGGCGCCAACGAGGGCGGAACAAATAACCAACCTGAGGCCGTGTCCGACGAAAGCGGTAAGGACTTTAAAATTGGAATGGTTACCGATGTTGGCGGCGTTCATGACAAATCCTTTAATCAAAGCGCTTGGGAAGCTCTTCAGAAATTAACGGCAGATACAGGCACGGAAACGAAGTTTCTAGAAAGTAAAGGCGAGGCTGATATGGAGCCGAACTTGAACAGCTTTGTTAAAGAAGGCTATGATCTGACATGGGGCATCGGTTTTCTATTCAACGCGGCGCTAGCTAAAGTAGCTGCTGAAAACCCAGATGCTAAGCTTGCTGTTATTGACAGCGTCGTTGAAGCGCCGAATGTTGCATCGGTTACATTCGCTGAGCACGAAGGATCGTTTCTTGTAGGCGTGGTTGCCGGCTTGATGACAAAAACAGATAAAATTGGTTTTGTGGGCGGCATGGACATTCCTGTTATCAAGCGATTTGAGAAGGGCTTCGTAGCAGGTGTTGCTGCGGTTAAGCCGGATATCAAAGTAGAGATTAACTACACGGGCTTCTTCGACAAGCCTGACCAAGGCAAGATTGCTGCTGCTACGATGTACGATAAGGGCGTTGATATTATTTTCCACGCTGCGGGCGGAACAGGCAATGGCGTGTTTAACGAAGCGAAAACTCGTAAAGACGCTGGCTCCGATGTTTGGGTTATTGGCGTAGATAAAGACCAGTCGCTGGAATTTGGAGATGAAATTACACTGACGTCTATGATGAAGGGTGTAGATGCGGCAGTATATAAAGTTTCCAAGGATCTGATCGATGGCAATTGGGCTGGCGGTACGATTCAAGAGCTTGGTCTGAAGGACGATGCAGTAGGCTTGCCGGAGACATCGACGAAAAATGTTCCAGAGGATGTTCTGAAGCAGGTTGAAGATTATAAGCAAAAAATCATTAGCGGTGAAATTGTCGTTCCATCCGAATAATTTTGCGGAATGTAAGCCATATTGGTTTAAAGTAAGTTTATGAACAAAGTAGGCGAGACCGGCTCGAAGCCGGTCTTGTCCTTTTTATCTTTTGACACGGAATCGGTAACAACCGGGGAGATGATAAAGGTATGGTCGGGAACGAGGCGGCAGTGCAGCTAAAGCGCATAACGAAGAGATTTCAAGGCTTCGTTGCAAATGACTCCATTGATTTTGAGCTGAAGAAGGGCGAGATCCATGCCTTGCTCGGCGAGAACGGAGCAGGGAAATCTACGCTCATGAATATTTTGTTTGGCTTGTATCAGCCGGATGAAGGCGAAATATGGGTTAATGGCAAGCAGGAGGTTATCGACGGAGCATCGAAAGCGATTGATCTGGGCATCGGAATGGTCCATCAGCATTTTAAGCTCGTTCAGCCCTTTACAGTTGCGGAGAATATCGTGCTCGGCAATGAACCGAAGAAGGGGCTCTCAATTAATTACAAGCTCGCTAACGAGAAGGTAAAGGTGATCTCGGAGCAATATGGATTGCAAGTAGATCCGCAGGTGCGGATTCAAGATATTACTGTCGGGATGCAGCAGAGGGTAGAAATATTGAAAACCTTATATCGCGGGGCTGAGATCCTTATCTTCGATGAGCCGACAGCGGTGCTGACGGTACAGGAGATTGAAGAGCTTCTAGGCATTATTCGTAATTTGGCTGCGGAAGGCAAGTCGATCATAATCATTACGCATAAGCTAAAGGAGGTAATGGCGCTCGCTAATACGGTTACCGTGATTAGACGAGGCAAGGTTGTCCGCACGGTAAAAACTTCAGAGACCAATGAACGGCAGCTTGCGGAGCTTATGGTAGGCAGAGATGTATCCTTCCATGTGGAGAAGACAAAGCGTGAGACCGGCAACGTTGTGCTGTCCGTTGATTCCTTGCAGATGAAGGGCGATCAAGGCAAAATGGCGCTCAATGGTATTAGCTTTCAAATTAAGGCTGGCGAGGTGCTTGGTATAGCCGGCGTTGACGGCAATGGACAGAGCGAGCTTGTGTATGCGATTACCGGGATGCGGAAGCTGCAAAGCGGCAGCGTAAAGCTAAATGGTCATGATCTTACGAATCAGTCGCCTCGTAAAATGTCAGCATCTGGTATTGGCCATATTCCTGAGGATAGACATAAGCACGGTCTTGTTCTGGATTTTACGTTAAGTGAAAATATGATCTTGAACACTTATTTTGAACCGGAATATGGACGAGGCTTACTGATTGACTATCAGGCAATGGATAAGCTGACGAATAAACTGGTGACAGAATTCGACGTTCGTGCTTCCAGTATACATACGAATGCGCGGTCGTTATCGGGCGGCAATCAGCAGAAGGCAATTATTGCGCGGGAGCTGCATAAGGACCCTGATTTACTCATCGCTGTGCAGCCTACGAGAGGATTGGATATCGGGGCTATCGAGTATGTGCATAAACGTATTATTGATGCCCGGAATGAAGGCAAAGCGATATTGCTTGTTTCGTTTGAGCTTGATGAGCTGTATGCGCTATCTGACCGTATTGCTGTCATGTATGAGGGTAAGCTGATGGGTGAGGTAGACGCTGACCATCGTGATGATCAGCAGCTTGGCCTATTGATGGCGGGCAATGAAAATGCAAAGTCGATGGCAGAAGAGAGGGGATATCGCAATGGAAACGTTGAAGAAGGTCTTTAATAAATCCTCTCTTCTCGTACCGGTGGTAGCGATCGTGCTGGGCTTGATCTGCGGAGCGATAGCGATGTTGCTCGGCGGATATAATCCAATTGTAGCGTACTCCTCACTATTTGATCGGGTGTTCGGCAGCTCGTATCATATGGGGGAAACGATTCGGGCCATTACGCCGCTTATTTTCACAGGTCTAGCGGTTGCGTTTGCCTTCCGCACAGGCTTGTTCAATATCGGTGTTGAGGGACAGTTTGTAATGGGGATGACGGGCGCGACGATTATTGGCGTCTCGCTTGACTTGCCTTGGTTTATTCATGCTCCGCTTGCCATTATTGTTGGAGCACTGTTCGGCGGTATGTGGGCTGGTCTTGTAGGCTATTTGAAAGCAAAGCGAGGCGTCAACGAGGTTATTTCCTCAATCATGTTGAACTGGACTGCCTTGTTTTTATCAAATTACATTATCTCTCGCTTTCTCTTGGAGCCCGGGCAGCAAAGGTCGCGTCAGGTTCATGACTCTGCTTTGTTGTCGATCGATTGGCTGGTGAAGCTGATGGATAATGCGCGGATGCACTGGGGGACAATCATCGCCCTCATTTGTATATTCGTGTTCTATGTGCTTCTATGGAGAACGAAGCAGGGTTACGAGCTTCGCGCAGTCGGTCATAATTCAGATGCGGCATTATATGCGGGCATGAACGTAAACCGGACGATTGTGAAGTCGATGTTCATAAGCGGCGTGTTCGCGGGGCTGGGCGGTGTATTTGAGGTGCTCGGCGTGTTCGGCAATCAGACCGTAATGGCTGCGTCACCTGGCTACGGCTTTGATGGTATCGCGGTAGCGCTGCTTGGCGGCAATACACCAATTGGGGTATTATTCGGTGCGATATTGTTCGGCGGGTTGACCTACGGTTCGAACGGCATGAGCTTCGGCGCCGGCGTCCCTTCGGAAATCGTACGAATCGTAATCGGATCTATTATTTTCTTTGTAGCGGCTCATGGTATTGTTAAGTTTTTGCTGAAGCCGTTTTTAAATCGCCGTGCAAGTAAGCGGAAGGAGGCCGTGTAAATTGAATGTCATTGAAGTAAGCGGACAACTCCTTAATATTACACTGGTTTTCTCTACCGCTCTTATTTTTGCCGCTTTGGGAGGCATGTTCTCCGAAAGGTCCGGCGTCGTCAATATTGGACTGGAAGGCTTGATGGTATCGGGTGCCTTTGCGGCAGCTGTTGCAACCGATTATGCCAGCCAAGCGGGTATGGGTACGGCATCTCCTTGGGTGGGGCTTGTGGCGGCGCTTCTTTTTGGCATACTGTTCTCTTTGCTGCATGCCGTTGCGACAATTACATTCCGGGCGGACCAGACGGTGGTTGGCGTCGTGATCAACATCCTGAGTTTGGGCGTGGCTATTTATTTGACACGAAGCCTCTATAATGGTTCAGCGCAGACGACTCAGCTTCAAGATGTATTTCACAAAGTGGCAGTCCCGTTTTTATCGGATATTCCGATTATCGGGAATGGAATTTTCCATTCCTATCCGACCACTTATATTGTGATCATACTCGTGATTTTAAGTTATTTTGTCTTATTTAAGACCCCGTTCGGTTTGCGCCTGCGTGCGGTAGGCGAGCATCCAAGCTCAGCCGACACGGTCGGCATTAGCGTAACGAAGTATCGTTATATCGGCGTTATGATTAGTGGGGCATTGGCGGGACTTGGCGGCGCGACAATTACGTTAACAACGACAAGCAGCTTTGCTCATAACACCATATCCGGTCAAGGCTTTATTGCTCTGGCGGCGCTTATTTTCGGCAAATGGAATCCGCTCGGCGTAGCAGGCGCAGCAATTTTCTTCGGTTTTGCTCAAGCCTTGCGCAACTTTGCGGTGCTGTTTGATTTCTCGAAGCAAATTCCTGTCGAGTTTTTCTACATGCTGCCGTATGTACTGACCCTAATCGTGCTGGCAGGAGCCGTCGGTCGCTCGAATGCGCCGGCAGCGCTTGGTCAGCCCTACGATCCTGCGAAGCGGTGATGAGCATATTTAATGGAGGGTTTTGTTCCGAATCGGGAACGAAGCCCTCTTTTACTGTTTCAATTAGAAATATTTTAGATTAGTGTCCTAAAATGGCCTTTAATACATTGACAGTAGCACCTGCCACGTGTAAATTAAATCTTAATCAAATGAATTTTTCCCTATAGGTTTAAAGTATAGGCAAACGACTTTCTAAGTTTGTGCATCAATTCACAAAGTCGAGCTTGCCATAAAACGGAATGGGATTTAACACCCATCCCTCATAAGAGGAGAGGATCTACTGTGGAAGCACTGGCACTGGAGCGCAAGGCTGAGCAAAATCGAGAGCTGCGTGAACGGTTGTTACAGTTGAAGAAAGAGCGGAATGCAATCATTTTAGCCCATTATTATCAGCGTGACGAGATTCAAGAGGTTGCCGATTTTCGCGGTGACTCGTTTCTGTTAGCTCAGAAGGCTGCACAAACGGATGCCGAGGTCATCGTTTTTTGCGGCGTTCACTTTATGGGCGAGAGCGCAAAAATTTTGGCGCCGAACAAGACGGTTATCATTCCTGACGAGCGTGCCGGCTGTCCGATGGCGGACATGGTCAACGTGGACGGTCTGCGCAAGCTGAAGGCGCAGCATCCTAACGCAAAGGTTGTCACGTACATTAATTCGTCTGCGGAAATTAAAGCAGAGACGGATATTTGCTGTACATCGGCAAATGCGGTTAAGGTCGTCAACTCGGTTGAAGGCGACGAGGTCATCTGGGTACCAGACAAAAACCTTGGGCACTATGTGCAGCAGCACACGGACAAGAAAATGATCATCTGGGAAGGCTACTGCAACACGCATGATATGCTGACCGTAAAAGATGTAGAAGAAATGAAAGCGAAATATCCGAATGCGCAGTTTGTCGTTCACCCGGAATGCCGCCCAGAGGTGGTTGAGCTTGGCGATTTTGTTGGAAGCACGACGGCGATCATCAAGTATTGCAAAGAATCCGATTGCAAGGAATTTATTGTCGGAACCGAAGACGGTACGGGTTATCAGCTTCGTTTGGACAGTCCAGATAAGACGTTCCATTTTGCATCTAAATATTTGGTTTGCCCGAACATGAAGGTTAACAATTTGAAGAAGCTCGTGAAATGCCTTGAAACGATGCAGCCTCAAATTTATGTTCCGCCGCATGTTGCTGATCAAGCCCGCTTGTCCTTGGAGCGCATGTTACTTGTGAAGTAGCATGCGCTACTTCCTGTACCCAGAGGAGCAAATAAAGATATGATTCCTAGATATTTAGTCGATGTGCGGCTGAATGAGCTGCCTGTTATTGAAAAAGACGTCATCGTTATCGGGGCCGGCATTGCCGGTCTTTTTACCGCTATACGGGCAAGTGAACATCATTCCGTACTTATGCTTACGAAGAAATCACTGCTCGACAGCAACACGCGTTATGCGCAGGGCGGAATTGCAGCTGTAATATCGGATGAGGATTCGCCTGCTTACCATAGACAGGATACACTTATTGCCGGAGCCGGACTATGCTCGCATGAAGCGGTTGATGTGCTCGTGCACGAAGGACCAAAGGGTGTACGCAGCCTGATCCAAATGGGCACGCAGTTCGATTTGGAGAACGGCGAGTTTGCGTTGACGAAGGAAGGCGCGCACAGCCAGCGGCGCATATTGCATGCTAATGGCGATGCTACTGGCTATGAGATTGTACGAGCTTTATCCGAGAATGCTATCGCCAATTCAAAGATTGACGTATGGGATGATCATTTCGTAATTGATCTGGTTACGCAGGATGGCGAGTGTTGTGGGGCAATCGTGCAGAAGCCGAGCGGACAACGGTTGTTCGTAAAGGGTAAGGCCATTATTCTCAGCTCTGGCGGAGCTGGACAATTGTATCGCTATACGACGAATCCAGAGGTAGCTACAGGCGATGGAATCGCGATGGCTTATCGCGCCGGGGCTTATATTCAGGATCCTGAGTTTATTCAATTCCATCCGACATCGTTATGTTATCCCGGAGCACCGCGTTTTCTTATATCGGAGGCGGTCCGCGGTGAGGGTGCTGTTCTTCGCAACATTAAGGGTGAGCGCTTCATGGACCGGTACCATGAGCAGTTGGAGCTGGCGCCAAGAGATGTCGTAGCCCGGGCGATCGTGAGCGAAATGGAAGAAACGAGATCAACATTCGTTTATATCGATATTACACATGAGTCGGCAGATATGGTGAAGCACCGATTCCCTACTATATATGAATATTGTTTGAAGTATGGACTCGACTTAACAACGGATTGGATTCCGGTTGCGCCTGCGATGCATTATATGATGGGCGGAGTAAAAACAGATCTTAATGGGGAAACGAACATTAAGCGCTTATTTGCATGCGGCGAGGTATCCTCGACAGGTGTTCACGGCGCGAATCGCTTGGCAAGCAATTCGCTATCTGAAGCGATTGTATTTGGCAGACGGATTGTGAAGCGAATTAATGAGCTTCCGGCTTCTAATGTGCAGCCCGTGATTCGCAATGAAACGGAGCGCCGCAGCACGTCGATTCAAGCGGTTGTGGAGAGAAGACTTAAGCTCCAGAAAATTATGGTGAGGTACGCAGGTCTGCGTCGCGATGCGAAGGGGCTAGCAAAAGGGCTTGAGGAGCTAAAGCGGCAATTGCCGCTTTTTCAATCGGTTCTAACGGAACGAGAAGAATATGAGTTTGCTAATCTGCTGATCTGCGCATTGCTTACTACGGAAGCGGCGCTGCAGCGGGAGGAAAGCCGAGGCGCTCATTATCGGGAGGATTTCCCGGAGCGCGACGATTTGGTATGGAGAAAGCATACGGTATTGCACCGTCTATATGGATTGACGGAGGAGCGAATAGAGGATGTTTGAATGGACAACAGGTGGATATGATGCGATAGTTCGCGAACAAATTCGCGGCTGGCTTGCAGAGGATATAGGAAGCGGAGACATCACGACGGAGACGACGATTCCAAGAGATTCGCGGTCGCAAGCGATCATCCATGTGAAGGAAAGCGGCATTATCGCGGGGCTTCCTATCGCGAAGCTTGTTTTTGATGTGGTGGACCCTTCTCTTGTGTTCGATGCAAAGGTGCAAGATGGCGACCTTGTAAATAAAGGGACTGTGATCGCTGTTGTTGAAGGCAGCACACATAGTTTATTGATTGGAGAGCGGCTTGCCTTGAATTTGATGCAGCGCTTGTCAGGTATCGCCACGAAAACGCGCGCTTTTGTAGATGCGCTTGAGGGGCTTCCCGTTCGGCTGGTGGATACACGTAAAACGACGCCGGGACATCGGCTCCTGGAGAAATATGCAGTACGTGTCGGCGGCGGAGCGAATCATCGGTTTGGCTTGTATGATGCGGTCATGATCAAGGACAATCATATTAAGGGCTCCGGTGGCATACGCGCTGCGGTAGAAGCTGCGCGCAGACAAATTCCGCATACGATGAAAATCGAGGTCGAGACGGAGTCGGTCGAGCAGGTTGATGAGGCGCTTGCGTGCGGTGCGGATATTATCATGCTGGACAATATGTCTGCCGTCATGATGAAGCAAGCGGTAGCCCGCATCAAGGCTGCTGCGCCGCATGTTATTGTGGAAGCTTCAGGCGGTGTAACGCTGGAAACGGTTCGCGTTATTGCGGCATGCGGCGTTGATGTGATTTCTGTAGGAGGACTCACGTACTCCTTCCACGCGCTCGATATTAGTCTTGACTTAAATGCGAAGAAGGGTGGCGAGACGCCGTGATCCTCGTCATTGATGTTGGGAATACGAATATCGTGCTTGGCATATACCAAGGCAAGGAGCTATTGCATCATTGGCGGCTTAGTACGAATCGTTCGGCTACTGTGGATGAGTACGGCATTTCGATTCACAACCTGTTTCATTATGCGGGAGTGAAGCTCGAGCATATGGACGGGGTTATCATTTCGTCGGTCGTGCCGCCGCTTATGCGTACGCTGGAACAGCTTTGCCAAAAATATTTGCGTAAGACACCGCTTGTCGTGGGGCCGGGCGTAAAAACAGGCTTAAACATTCGTTATGAAAATCCGCGTGAGGTGGGAGCCGACCGCATTGTAAATTCAGTAGCCGGTATTGTAAAATACGGCTCGCCGCTTATCGTTGTTGACTTCGGAACAGCTACGACCTTCGATTATATTGATGAAGGCGGCAATTACTTAGGCGGGGCCATCGTTCCCGGCATTGGCATTTCTACAGAAGCGCTTTATCAGCGCGCTGCCAAGCTGCCGCGAATTGAGCTGGCCAAGCCTAAGAGCGTAATCGGACGCAATCCGGTAACATCGATGCAGGCGGGAATTATTTTTGGATATGCCGGACAGGTTGATGGCATTGTTAGACGAATTCGAAGTGAATTCGGAGTGACGCCGCGTGTCGTGGCAACTGGCGGATTAGCAGAGTTAATTGCATCTGAATCGGAAACGATAGAAGAAGTTAATCCACTTCTGACATTAGAAGGCCTACGCATCATATATGAACGCAATCAGGAGGGGTAATAATGAACAATCAGCTGAAAGACGTGCTCGTGCGAGGAACAGCGTGGGATGGTAAAATTCGAGTGTTCGCGGCACGTACGACGCAGCTTGTAGATGAAGCGCGCAGGCGGCATGGCACCTATCCGACAGCGACGGCCGCGCTAGGTCGTACATTGACGGCGGGCGCTATTATGGGCGCCATGTTGAAAGGAAAGGAAAAGCTGACTATTCAGGTTAAGGGCGATGGTCCGGTTGGGCAAATCATGGTAGATGCGAATGCGGACGGCGAGGTACGCGGCTATGTTGACCATCCACAGGTTCACCTGCCAAGCAATGCTAAGGGTAAGCTTGATGTAGCCGGTGCGGTAGGACGCAGCGGGCATATTCATATTATTAAAGATTTAGGCATGAAAGAGCCTTACCGGGGAAGCGTTCCGATCATTTCAGGAGAGCTGGGCGAAGATTTCACGTATTATTTCGCCGTATCAGAGCAAACCAATTCTGCGGTAGGTCTTGGCGTTCTGGTTGGAGAAGATAATGCTGTGATCCATGCCGGCGGTTATGTGATTCAGCTGATGCCGGGTATTACGGATGCGGAAATCACACGGCTTGAGCAAGCGATCTCGATGATGCCGCCGCTTACAGCGCTGCTTGATCAAGGTGAAACGCCCGAGGGCTTGCTGCGCTGGCTTGTAGGGGATGATGATTTGCAAATCCATGACACGATGGACTTGAAATTTCATTGCCCATGCTCCGTTGAGCGTATGGAAAGAACGCTTGTTAGCTTAGGCGAGCATGAGCTGGAGCAAATCATTGAAGAAGACGGAAAAGCAGAAGTCGTCTGCCAATTTTGCAACGAAGCATATACATTTGAACGGCCGCAGCTGGAGCTGCTGCTCGCTCAAGCGAAGCCGAAGCCGATCCAATAAATTGGAGGCCATAAGGTAATGAAGAAATACGAGGTGCTGAGAGCTGTTGTTATCCTCCAAGCCTTGTGTATGGTCGTGCTGACGGTCGTCGTTGTCGTCAAGGTATGGCCGCCGGGTAACGAGAGAGTGGCTAATCAGCCGCCGCCGACTGTTGGCAGCGGAGATGAGATGGGTGAGCCTGGCAAGCCCAGCCAGACGCCGGTTATTGATCCCTTGCAGCCATCGGACGAGCAGAAGACAGCGGCAACGGTTGGCGCAGAGCGCATAACGGTCGCGGAGCTGGAAGAGCAGTTATATAAGCAGTATGGAGAAGCGGTGCTGAGAACGCTGATGGTGCATAAAGCCATTGACTTGGAAGCAGCTGCCGCTGAACTAACAGTATCGTCTGAGGAGCAGAATCGAGAGCTTCAGAAGATGGTGGAAGGCTATGAAAGTGAGACTCGTTATTACGAAGTGATGAGAGAGCAGCTTGGAATGACCGAGGAGCAGGTGCTGGAGGATTTGCGATATAGGCTGCTGCTGGAGAAAATAGCGGTAAGAAGCATCGTGGTGTCGGATGAGGAAGTAGATCGTTATATCGAAGCGAATCCGGACGAATTTGCGCCGCGGCTTCAGCTACGGCTGCAGTGGATATTAACGGAGTCGGAACAGGAAGCTAGCGCTGTGCTGCAGCTGCTAGCGGATGGCGAGGATTTTGCATTACTAGCGAAAAACTTCTCGATTGATGGTTTCACTGCTGACCTGGGCGGGGATCTGGGCTTAATCGATGCTGATGATCCTTTCTATGATCGTGATATGATGGATACGGCAAGCAGACTGCAAATTGCGGAGATGGCTGGTCCTATGCAAGTTGAGGGCGGATATGCCATTATTCGCCTAGTGGAACGGCAAACGACATCCAGCATGACCGGTCGCAGGCTGCATGACGCTGTACGCAAGCAGCTGGCATTGGAACGAGCAGGCTCATTGGCAGATTTAGAGGATAAGCTGCTTGCCAAATACGAGGCTGCCAAAACCGAATAGAACGGTGTAGATATCATTTTCAAGCCAGCAAGAAAGTCACTATTGACAACGGATGCAAGACATTGTTAAGATGGAGATAGTTAAAATACCAACTGAATTAGTCGGAATAAGGAGGCAATTAATTCCATGGCTAGAATTGTACAAAGCGTATTAGATCTTATCGGAGATACTCCACTTGTTCGTTTGAACCGTCTCGTTCCTGAAGGCAGTGCAGAGGTTTACGTAAAGCTTGAATACCAAAACCCGGGTGCAAGCGTGAAAGACCGTATCGCAATCAGCATGATTGAGGTAGCGGAGCAAGAGGGACGTATTAAACCAGGTGATACCATTATTGAGCCTACAAGCGGCAACACAGGTATCGGCTTGGCGCTTGTAGCAGCAGCTAAAGGCTATAAAGCGATTCTGGTTATGCCGGAAACGATGAGCCTTGAGCGCCGCAACCTGCTTCGCGCTTACGGTGCTGAGCTTGTATTGACGCCGGGCTCCGAAGGGATGAATGGAGCGGTTCGCAAAGCGGAAGAGCTTGCAGCGGAAAACCCTTCTTACTTCTTGCCGCAGCAATTCAAGAACCAAGCAAATGTTAAGGTTCACCGTGAAACGACGGGTCCGGAAATCGTTGAGGCGATTAATTCCCTTGACGGCAAATTGGATGCTTTCGTTGCTGGTATTGGTACGGGCGGCACGATTTCCGGCGCTGGCGAAGTGCTTAAGAAAAACTTCGACGGCATCAAAATCTACGCTGTTGAGCCTGCAGCATCGCCGATTTTATCCGGCGGCAAGCCTGGTCCTCACAAAATTCAAGGCATCGGCGCTAACTTCGTTCCTGATATTCTTAACCGTGATGTCTATGACGGCGTTATTACGATCGAGAATGATGATGCGTTCGAATATGCTCGTCGCGCAGCGAAAGAAGAAGGCATCCTGTGCGGAATTTCTTCCGGAGCAGCGATCTACGCAGCTTTGCAAGTAGCGAAGGAGCTTGGCGCTGGCAAGCGTGTTGTTGCCGTTGTACCAAGTAATGGTGAACGTTACCTGTCCACACCGCTGTTTAACTTCGAAAACTAATTTCCAGCTCTTTCAGAAAGCCTTTCATTCCTCGGAGTGGAAGGCTTTCTTTTTGCCGTACTATTCTGTATACTGAGCAAAATAAGTCAAGCAATCGGGGGTTGAAGGTGATGGTCACCGCCTTGGAGCAGTGGATTCGGTGGCACGCCGAACGGAAATATACGACGCTGCCTATTGTGAAGGAGCTGCCCTTTCAATTGGAGAGCCGGGAAGGCGTTGCTTCTTGGGAAGAGGTATGGCAGGATGCTTCACCGTATGCCTTTGTGCTGGAGAGTGGTAAACACGGACGGTTTACGTATTTGGGCTTGCACCCGGAGGGTGTAATTAGAGGTAAAGGCTTAACCGCCGAATCGGTGCAATTCCAATCGCTAGAGGAACAGACACGCCGCCAATGGGAAGGAAAGCCGTTGGAGGTTGTGCGGGAATGGATGAGCGGTCATCTTGGTCCTAGGCTGGAGAATGGGCCGAAATGGGTTGGAGGCTGTGTAGGCTTCTGGAGTTATGACGTCATACGGTCGATCGAGCGTTTGCCGGAGCTTGCAAGCGATGATAGGGAAATGCCAGATTATCTGTTTCTGAGGATGAACGAGCTTTGGATCGTCGATCATGAGCAGTTGAAGGTATTCTGCGTTGTTCATATGCCGGTTGAACCGAATGCGGATCGGGCGCAGTTGAATGCGGCTTACGAGCGAGCGTTGTCGAGAGCCGAGGGGATGACGGACTACTGGCTTACCTGGTTTGCAACGTCTGAAACGCATGAGCAGGCAGCTGGGCTGCGTGCTGAGCGCCTGCGTATGACAGAGGGGGATCTACAGGACATGGATGTAGAGTCTCTTCCAGGCATCCGTTCACCGTTCACGAAGGAAGCCTATATGGATGCGGTGCGCCGTATTCAGCATTATATCGGGCAAGGCGACGTTTTTCAGGTGAATCTGTCGGTTCGTCAAAGCCGAACGATCCATACATCGCCTGAGGAGCTTTATGAGTGGCTGAGGCTGTTCAATCCTTCGCCTTACATGGGTTTTCTGCGCTGCCCTGATTTTCAGCTTGTATCAGCTTCGCCAGAGCTTCTTGTTGAGCTGGGTGAGAGTAAGCTTGCCACGAGACCGATAGCGGGTACGCGGAGGCGGGGACGCACAGAAGAGGAAGATCTGCGATTGGCCGAGGAGCTGCGGGCGAATGAGAAGGAACGGGCGGAGCATATTATGCTCGTCGACTTGGAGCGTAATGACCTTGGGCGGATTTCAGCCTATGGTACGGTCAAGGTAGAGGAGCTCATGGTCATTGAGCGGTATTCCCATGTTATGCATCTCGTCTCCCAGGTAGAGGGACGTATTGCGAACGGGAAGGATGCCTATGATGTTATCGCTGCAACTTTTCCGGGAGGTACGATTACCGGCGCACCAAAAATCCGCACGATGGAAATTATCGAAGAGCTTGAACCTGTTCGGAGAGGACCTTACACAGGCTCATTGGGATGGATTGACTACAATGGCGATATGGAATTTAATATTATTATTAGAACGATGGCCATTCAGGACGGCGTTGTCCATATTCAAGCAGGAGCGGGCATCGTCATCGATTCCGAACCGGAGCGGGAATATAAGGAATCATTGAATAAAGCGAAGGCGCTGTGGAAGGCCATTCAATATAGTGAACGATTCGCCGCGGAGAAGCGGGCGGCGCAAGATGACAAAGGGGGAGCCTTACGATGATACTCGTGATCGATAATTATGATTCTTTTACGTACAATTTGGTGCAGTATTTAGGAGAGCTTGGCGAAGAGATTGTCGTGAAACGGAATGACGAGATTGACTTGGCAGGCATTGAAGCGCTGGCTCCGGATCATATTCTTATTTCGCCAGGCCCTTGCTCGCCGAACGAAGCGGGCATTAGTCTGTCTTTAATTGAACATTTCAAAGGGAAAATTCCAATCTTCGGCGTATGTCTCGGTCATCAATCGATCGGACAAGCCTTCGGCGGCGAGGTTGTGCGCGCAGAGAAGCTGATGCATGGGAAGACTTCGGAGATTCACCATACCGGCAAATCTATTTTTGAAGGCATGCCGTCGCCATTTATCGCTACTCGCTACCATTCGCTTATTGTACGCCGCGAGACATTGCCGGATTGTCTGGAAATTACGGCGGAAACCGACGAAGGCGAAATTATGGGCTTGCGTCATAAGGAGTATGCCATAGAAGGGGTGCAGTTTCACCCCGAATCGATTATAACGGAGCACGGCTTGACGATGCTGCGTAACTTCTTGCAAAATCGGACGGGCGCAGCGCGATGAAAATCGGGCTGAACGGCTCCGTAATGGATGCAAGCGAAGCCGTGATCTCAGTATATGATCACGGCTTTTTGTACGGCATCGGCTTGTTCGAAACCTTTCGCACCTATAACGGAAAACCTTACTTATTGGAACGGCATATGAAGCGGCTGGCGTCAGGGTGTGAGCAGCTTGGGATTAAGTATCGTGCAAATCTTGCTGAAATTACTCTTTTGGTAAATAAGCTTTTAGCAGTTAATGGGCTCGAGGATGGTTATGTAAGGTTAACCGTGAGCGCTGGCGAAGCGGAGCTTGGTTTGCCCTCGGGTGATTATGAGCGGCCCAATGTGCTTGTACTCGTAAAGGCACTGCCGCCAATCAGTGACGAGGCCCGTATGAGCGGCCGTGAGCTGCGGCTGCTTGAGATACGTCGGAACACGCCGGAAGGCGATATTCGCTTCAAGTCGCTCCATTATATGAATAATATTATGGCGAAGCGAGAGCTGATGGCTAGCGGCGCTTCATCAGGCGCGGAGGGTCTTATGCTCAGCGCGGAGGGCTGGCTGACGGAGGGAATTGTAAGCAATCTGTTTTTTGTGCGAAATGGGGTTGTTCACACTCCTTCAATTCATACAGGCATATTGCCCGGTATTACCCGTGAGCGTGTGCTGGAGCTTTCTTCCGCGAGCGGCTATCGGACCGAGGAGGGGCTGTATCGCTGGGAGCAATTGCTTGAGGCGGAAGAGATCTGGCTCACAAATTCGATCCAGGAGCTTGTTCCCGTTACCGTCTTGTCGGATACGAATGGGCAGCGTTTTGAGGTAGGATGCTCTGCTGCGGGTGCTGTAACGAGAAAATTGCTATCGTTATATCGAGAGGCGACGATGCTGGATCAATGAAGTGGAAAAGCGCTAATCTGAACTAGGCAGGTATTGCCATACATGAAGCTGAAATCGAAGGGAGTAATTGTGTCTTGAAGCAGCCAGCTTTCTTGAAACGAAGCTATGACCTAGGAAACGGTGTCGGTCTAGAGCTTGGCCAGCGCACATTAATTATGGGGATTCTGAATGCGACACCGGATTCATTCTCTGACGGCGGACGATATACACATGTGGACGCAGCGGTAGCGCATGCCAAGTCTATGGTGGAGGAGGGTGCCGACATCCTTGATATCGGCGGTGAATCCACACGCCCCGGCTTCGAGCCTGTCGAGCTCGAAGAGGAGCTTCGCCGGGTGCTTCCTGTCATTCGGGCGGTGCGCGAGGCGCTTCCGCATGTGCCGCTCTCCATCGACACATACAAAGCGGCTGCAGCGCGCCAAGCGCTGGAGGCCGGCGCGCACATCATTAATGATATATGGGGGCTGAAGGGTGACCCCAACATGGCTGCTGTCGCGGCGGAGTATGGTTGTCCCGTTATCGTCAGCCACAATCGTCATGCCCGGGACTATAATGACCTCGTCCCGGATGTGCTCGCCGACCTGGAAGGAAGTGTCGGCATCGGCCGGGCAGCTGGCGTCGCCGGCGATCGGATCTGGCTGGATCCCGGCATCGGCTTCGCCAAAACCTACGAGGACAACCTTGAGTTGCTCGGTCGTCTATCAGAGGTGACAGCGCTCGGCTATCCGGTGCTGCTAGGCACCTCGCGCAAGCGGTTCATCCGGCAGACGCTGAATCTCCCGGTGGAGGAGCTCGTAGAGGGGACGGCTGCGACCGTCGCTCTCGGCATCGCGCACGGCAGCCAAATCGTGCGCGTTCATGATGTGCGCGCCATTAAGCGCACGGCGCTCATGGCGGACGCCATATTATATCGCAGCTAGCGCCGCAGCGCTGAGGCAGCAGCTTTCTTTTATAAAGCTATCGCATAAGGAGGATGACCAATTTGGACAATATGATCATTAAGGGCATGCGCTTCTACGGCTATCATGGCGTTTTTCCCGAAGAAAACAAGCTTGGCCAGCAGTTTTATATCGATTTGGAGCTGCACATGGACTTGGAGCAGGCAGCGCAAACGGACGATCTGAACTACACGATTAATTATGCGGAAATCCATGCTTTTGCCAAAGCGATCGTAGAGGGACCGCCATTTAAGCTCATCGAGGCTTTAGCAGGCCATATTGCATCACGAGTACTGGAAGCTTATACTATGATAAATGAAGTGACGGTTCGAGTAACGAAGCCGCATCCGCCGTTCGATATCCATTTTGACGGAGTAACGGTAGAGCTGCGCAGAAAGCGGGACGCTGATGGACGAACAATTCCTGCGTGATGGCGCATGGGCCGAAGCTTACATTGCACTGGGTTCCAATTTAGGTGAACGTGAGCAATTGCTGCACGAAGCCATTACACTTATTGATTCAGACCCTGATATAGAAGGATGCAGCGTATCGGGTATTTATGAGACCGATCCTGTCGGATATACAGACCAACCGCCTTTTCTCAACATGGCCATGGCCATTCGGACGAAGCTCTCTCCGATAGACCTTCTTCACCGACTACTCGTATTTGAGCAGCAATTAGGGCGAATCCGACAAATACGTTGGGGACCGAGAACCATTGACCTTGATCTCCTCCTATATGATAATGTCAAAATGGATGAAGAGGAGCTTACACTCCCGCATCCGCGTATGATGGAGCGCTCGTTTGTGCTTGTGCCGCTGCATGATGTTATGGGGCAAACGCACCCGCTGCAGCAGCAGGTGAAGGCAGCTTCCGAGGCAGCGCTTCAGGATGGAAAGGAAGGCATCACGTTATGGAAAACAATCAATTGGCGCAGCGCGTCAGAGCTTTTCGAAAGCTGAAGGGTTACACTCAGCAGGAGCTGGCCAAGGAGCTTGGCGTTTCGGTAGCGGTACTCGGCTCACTGGAGCGCGGGACAAGGAAGACGGATATTAAGCTATTGGGACATATTGCCAAAACATTAGGCATCGGCTATGAGGAACTTGTATCGGATGATCGTAAATAGCAATTGAAAAATATATGCAGAAAAGGAGCGAGGAGCGACATGCTGAAAATCGGAGACATCGTGATGAAGAACAGAGTGGTGCTAGCGCCGATGGCAGGCGTGTGCAATCCTGCTTTTCGACTCATTGCCAAAGAGTTTGGAACAGGTCTTGTATGCGCGGAGATGGTGAGCGACAAGGCGATTTTGCATGGAAACAAGAGGACGTTGGAGATGCTGTTCGTCGACGAGCGGGAGAAGCCGCTCAGCCTGCAAATTTTTGGCGGTGACCGAGAGTCGCTTGTTGAAGCGGCGAAGGTCGTCGATCAACAGACCAATGCGGATATTATTGACATCAATATGGGCTGCCCTGTGCCGAAGGTCACGAAATGTGATGCCGGCGCCCGGTGGCTGCTTGACCCGAACAAAATATATGAAATGGTATCAGCTGTCGTCGATGCCGTCCAGAAGCCGGTTACAGTGAAGATGCGTATTGGCTGGGACGATGAGCATATCTATGCCGTTGAGAATGCGCAAGCGGTGGAGCGGGCAGGCGGCAGCGCGGTTAGTGTGCATGGCCGTACGCGCGAGCAACTGTATACCGGCAAGGCGAATTGGGACATTATAAGAGATGTCAAACAAGCGGTATCCATTCCCGTTATTGGTAATGGGGACGTATTCTCACCAGAGGATGCAAAACGTCTGCTTGAGCACACGGGCGCCGACGGCGTCATGATCGGCCGTGGAGCGCTCGGCAACCCATGGATGCTGTATCGGACCATTCAATACCTAACGAACGGAGAGCTGCTGGACGATCCATCTCCGCGTGAGAAGATGAAGGTTGCCATTTTGCATTTGGATCGTTTAATCGCGCTTAAGAACGAGGCGGTTGCTGTGCGTGAGATGCGCAAGCACTTGGCTTGGTACCTCAAAGGATTGCCAGGAGGCGCGCGTGTGAAGGACGTCATAATGGAAGAGAGCGATCGCGACAGGGTGGTTGCTATTTTGGATAACTATGTCCGCTCGCTCGAAGAGGATCAGGATTTCCAGGTCAATGCCGCGGCGGTTAGCGGAGGCACTGCTGCTGCCGAAGAGGTTGCATACTAATCTAATCAGGGCCTCTAGCTGGCCCATTCATATTCTGACATCAATCGCCAAAAGCCGCTGAAATGCGGCTTCTGCTATGCTATGGCTCAGTGAAACGGTTTCAATGGTTCGGCTGGCTTTGATTGACATTCGGGGTAACTTTGCAATATAATCTTGCAATATAATCAAACCGCACATCGCGACCACGCTTCCAGTAACGGCAGGTATGAAGGCGACGAAGCGTAATATATTAGGTAACAGTGAATTCATACGAGGTATGAAAATTAGTCACACGACAGGAGAATCGGAAAGATGAACGATAAGCAAATCATTCTGACTCAAGAAGGGCTGCGCAAGCTCGAAGATGAATTAGAGAACCTGAAGTCGGTCAAGCGTCGTGAAGTGGCGGAGCGTATAAAGATAGCGATTGGCTACGGCGATATTAGCGAAAACTCGGAGTATGAGGATGCGAAGAATGAGCAAGCGTTCATTGAAGGCCGTATTCTTACCCTTGAGAAAATGCTGCGTAACGCACGCATTATAAATAATGATGATATTGATATTGATACCGTGAGCATCGGATCAATCGTAACGGTGGAGGACTTGGAGTTTGGCGATACGATGGAGTATTCCATTGTCGGTACGGCCGAATCGGATCCATTGCAAAATAAAATTTCAAACGAGAGCCCTGTAGGCAAAGCGATTTTGGGCAAGAAAAAGGGAACAGTCGTTGAAGTCAGCGTACCAGTCGGAGTCATTCAATACAAAATTTTAGATATTAAAAAATAAGGTTTGCAAAATGCGGATCGGAAAGCTTCCCTATCGGAAGCTTTTTGAACGTTTGTCGAACGTGTCAAGGAGATGAAAGAAGTGGAACAAGGAAACAATGGTCAAGAGACCAATGAGCAGGAGCTTAGTGAGCTTCTGCAAATTCGCAGAGACAAGCTGGACGAGCTTCGGGCGTTAGGGGTCGACCCATTCGGGCGAAAATTCAATCGTACTCATAATGCTAAAGATATTTTACAAGCCCACGAAGCGGCAACCAAGGAAGAGCTGGAAGCGCAAGCGGTTAAGGTAAGCATTGCTGGCCGTATTATGCAGAAGCGGGGCATGGGCAAAGCAGGATTTGCACACATTCAGGATTTAAGCGGTAAAATTCAGATTTACGTGCGCAAGGATACAGTTGAGGAGAAGAAGTTCGCAGCGTTCGACATGCTCGATATCGGCGATATTGTTGGTGTGCATGGCGTTGTGTTCAAAACCAACACAGGCGAGGTATCCGTCAAAGCGCTTGATGTCGAGGTGCTGACGAAATCGCTGCTTCCTTTGCCGGACAAATATCACGGTCTGAAGGATGTAGAGCTTCGTTACCGTCAGCGTTATGTTGACCTTATCGTCAATCCTGACGTGCAGCAAACCTTCATTACCCGTTCGAAAATCATTCAATCCATGCGCCGCTACTTGGATTCCGCTGGTTACCTGGAGGTTGAAACGCCTACGCTTCATACGGTTGCGGGCGGTGCTGCGGCTCGTCCGTTCATTACACATCATAATGCGCTCGATATGCAGCTTTACATGCGTATCGCGATCGAGCTTCATTTGAAGCGGCTTATTGTTGGCGGACTAGAGAAAGTGTACGAGATTGGACGTGTCTATCGGAATGAAGGCATGTCGACCCGTCACAATCCGGAATTTACGATGATCGAGCTTTATGAGGCTTATGCCGATTATAAAGATATTATGGCGCTCACCGAAAACCTCATCGCGCATATCGCGCAAGAGGTGCTTGGCACTACAAAGATCATGTATCAAGGCCAAGAGGTCAATCTGACCCCGCAATGGCGCCGTGTAACCATGGTTGAGCTTGTCAAGGAGACGACTGGTGTTGATTTCAGTGTTGAGATGAGCGATGAGGAAGCACATCGTTTGGCGAAGGAGCATAAGGTAGCAGTCGATCCGCATATGACCTTCGGTCATATCGTCAACGCGTTCTTCGAGCAGTTCGGGGAGCACACCTTAATTCAGCCGACGTTTGTAACCGGTCATCCGGTCGCGATCTCCCCGCTTGCGAAGAAGAGTGAAGCAGATCCTCGCTTTACCGATCGTTTCGAGCTGTTCATCGTAGCTCGCGAGCACGCGAATGCTTTTACCGAGCTGAACGATCCGATCGATCAGCGCGAGCGCTTCGAGTCACAGCTGGTTGAGCGCGAGCATGGAAATGACGAAGCGCACGAGATGGATGATGATTTCATTCGCGCACTGGAGTACGGTATGCCGCCGACAGGCGGACTTGGCATCGGTATTGACCGTTTGGTCATGCTGCTTACAGATGCGCCGTCTATCCGTGACGTCCTCCTGTTCCCGCATATGAGAGATCAACGTACGGGTGAATAAGAGCTGAAACATAGGACCGCTGAGCCATAGCTGCTCGGCGGTTTTTTTGATGGGATTATTTCTAAGTAAGAAACTTTAACAGGAAATCCGATAAAATCCCAAAGATTGATTTATTATTTTTTAATATATTGAATGGCTAGTTTGCTATGGAAAAATGGTACTAATAATGAAGGGAAGCACAACAATAGCAAATCTATCGAAAGGTAAGACAAAGAAAAATATACGCACAACTTATCTGCTCAGAGAAAGAACGAGTTTTTCCTGCGGCCGCAAGAAGAGGAATGTAAGTTTGATCTCAGAAAGATACATCGAAAATATACGACTGCAAAAAAGTATTAGAAAGAATATAGATAACGGGCTTATGTGTTTACGCGGAGCTCGGTTTTTGATTATTTATAATACCTTTTATTTTTTTGAAAAAAGTGCTTGCAATCATATGGGCAGCGTGATATATTATTCAAGTCGCCAGTGAGACATACGGCTGACACGAAAGAAAAGATTGCTCTTTGAAAACTGAACAACGAGTAAAACTGCCTCATGAATCTTAACGGATTGATGAAAAAGCGATAAAAAGTAATGAGCAGACGAGAAGCTTCAATCTGACCTTTGGTTAGAGAGAGGTTTCGCGGACAAACACCAATTTGGAGAGTTTGATCCTGGCTCAGGACGAACGCTGGCGGCGTGCCTAATACATGCAAGTCGAGCGGAGTTTCAGAGGTGCTTGCACCTCTGAAGCTTAGCGGCGGACGGGTGAGTAACACGTAGGTAACCTGCCTGTAAGACTGGGATAACATTCGGAAACGAATGCTAAT